>CAZMFM010000010.1:12093-69029 GCA_964565565.1 uncultured Spirochaetaceae bacterium
TGGCTGTCCAGCGCTCATCTGATCCGCCCTCCAATGACCGACCGGGTTGCTTCGATTGGCTTCGTACGCTCGCAGTGACTCGAATCAACTCGCATCAGGCGATTTCGAATTCGATTGTTTCGTAGACTTCTTCGATGTATCGAGCGAGCTCGTCTCGATCGCCGCCCTGCACGATGAAGACGCCCCCCCGCTGTCCGTGACCGGCGATTCGAGCAACGATGTCCCCGGGCTGATACCAGACTTCAAGCTTGCGGATCCATGGCTTCGCTTTGATCTCGTCGAGACCCTCGACCCGAACCAGACGTCCTGGACTCGGGAAGAAATAGCGATTGGCGACGCAATCAGAATGCGTCGGCTCGAGCGCGGCCAAATCGACAGGCTGCCCAAGAGCCTGCCGAATGACTTCATTCACATAGTTGACGCCGGTACCGAGCGGGACCAGGCTTTCGCAGAAATCACCGCCGCTGAGCCGCGCGGCCACCTCGATGACCGCGAATCGTCCGTCTTCGGTTCGAACCAGGTCCCCTTTGATGACCCCGTTGTCGATGCCCAGCGCCCTCGCGCAGTCGCCGATCACGCGATCGATCTCGCCGGCATAGGACGCATAGCGCGAGGGAACCCAGCCGCCGTTTTCCATGATCTGCGGGAGGAATCGTTCGAGTTCGTCGTAGTTTCGATCTGCGAGGCCCGGCGTGTGAACCACCCCGTCGACGATCAAGCTCTCTGAGCTGATCTGATCTCCTGGCAGATAGCGTTCGGCCAAGACCCAGCCGTCGTCTGCGTATTCGCGAGCCTGCTCGAAGGCCGGAGCGGCCTCTTCGGCGCAGGTGATGAGCGAGACCCCCTTCGAGCCGGCCTGGCTTAGTGGTTTCACGACGACGCGCCGCCACTGCTCGAGTCGCGGCAGGAGCGCGCTCACCGTATCGACGAGCACGTAGTCGGGTACGAGAATTCCGGCTCTCGAAAAGCATTCCTTCATGCGGAATTTGTCGACCGCGATCTCAGCCGCCGCAATCGGGATTGCCGGCAGTCCGAGTTGATGAGCCACAGCGGAAACCACCTGGGGAATATCCGAACCCATGGTCGACACGCCGTGAATCTTTTCGCCCGAGTCCTTCAGATAGTCCAGAATTCCCTGAGTGTCCCGATTGCTCACGATCGCAAACGAATCGCTGATCGAGAACCCTGGCGCCCTGGGATTCGAGTCCACGGCAAGGGTCTCGACACCGAGATTGCGTGCACATTTCAGCATGAAACACTGATCGAGGCCGGCGCCTAATACCAGAAGCCTCTGTTTCTCGTTTTCCGAACTGCTTGCCATCACGCTCTCCCGTAGGAAGTTCATCGGCAAGTACGCGGCTTTCTGAGAGAACGAAGTTCGCTGATTCTGGCGCAGCAATCGCAATCATCTCGATCGATCAGGGTGAACACCTGAGATCGTGCGGGGTAAAAGGATCATTCCCGCGAGACGCCACGGATTCAGACACTTAACACTCGATGTATCACGAGACTTTCCGATAGGTGAAGCGATTCGTGAACTCCGATTCGGTCAACCCGAGATCATCCGCCGAACTTGAAACCGGCGACGGTCTGGATCGAAAGGCGAACGGCAAAACAACCATGAGCGCACCCAGCAACCGGCCCTGTCCGCTCTGCCAATCACACGATGGCTACTCGATCTCCAATGAGACCTGGGACATCCTCGCCCTGGGTCCCATCAAAATCGGCTTTCGACTCTGCAGTGGCTGCGGGTTGGTTCTTCAGGATCCCGCAGTCCCGCGCGAGCGAATGCTCGATCACTACGCAGCGTTCTCGAACTACACGAACCCGGGCCGGAAGGGTCGATCCTCTCCACAAAAAGAACGCAACGTCGCCCGTCAGATTGCTTTCCTCGAAGGTCAGGATTTGAAGGTCGGACGTGCGTTTCAAGTGGGCTGTTCTGACGGCTACACGCTCAGCGAATTCGCACGGCGCGGCTGGCAGGTCGACGGAATCGACCCCTCTGCCAGTGCTGGTCAGATCGCCCATACGCAGTACGGCATCAAAACGCGACTGGGCGACTTCGAGAGCGCCGAATCCCTGGAAGCTTTCGATCTATTCATTGCGACCCACGTTCTCGAACACGTCTATGACCCGATTCCCTTTCTCGAAAAGATTGCGCAACATCTCACGACGTCGGGAAGATTGTTGCTCGAAGTCCCGTGCCTGGTCGAGCCTGAACTCTGGCCCAATGGATACTTCTCCTTCGAACACGTGCAGTATTTCTCTCCAAAGACACTTGAGGCATGCCTTACGCGAGCGGGTTTCGAGATCCTCGACTCCGCCATTCACACCGCCCGCCTGCCCTACCCGGTCCTGTGCATTGTCGCCAAGCGTCACGCGTCGGCCCCGCGTCCGGAATTCGACTCCAGCGAGTATCCCGCGGCGCTGCGACTCGTCGAACAATTCATGGAGCGCGAGAAACGGACCGGCTGGCAGAGAATTCAAGATGAAATCCTACCTCGCCTCGATCGCTACCAGGCGATCTGCATCTGGGGCGCAGGCATTCACACCTCACAACTCCTGGCGCGAACGAATCTCTCGGATCGAGCCCTTCGCTTCATCGTCGATTCCGACCGCCAAAAAGTCGGTCGGCGAATGGCCGGACTCGATGTCCACGATCCCAGTCGAATCGAAGAAGAAGGCATCGACGCCGTCCTGATCTCCACCCTCGGTAGCGAATCCGCGGTCTACGAAAGCACGAAGCGACTTCGGGAACGAGGAATCGATGTCATTCGGCTTTACGGCGACGCCGACTCCGAGGAGCGCTAAAGCCTGTCACAGAACCCGTGACCGAGTGAGGTGTGTGAGGTGTGTGAGTTCGGCCCGAGATCAAGGCGCAAAATCGCAGGCGTAGCCTTCGCTACGTAAAGACTTCGCAACGCAGAGACCGGACCGAAGGCGCGTACATCACGACCGAAGGGGTATTCGGATAGACTCTTAGCCCTTGTAGATGGCCACGGGGCGCATGCGGGCCACACCGCGAACCAGCCGTCCACGTTCGGCCAGGTCGAGCACTGCTCGACCATCTTTGTAGGCGGCCGGATGCTCACCCGAAAAACTGGCCAGGCCACCCCGGAGCAGCGCAGCCCCGGATTCCCGGACGGCGGCAACGGAGACCTCTTCGCGGAATTGACCGCGCGCCACGGCGCGGTCGATCCTCCGCCCGGCACCGTGGTTGGCGCTATGCCATGTGCGGTCCGTGTCGGCGGCGGCGGCCAGGAAGGACGATCTCCCGGGTGCACCCGGAATCGCGAGCAGTTGGCCAGTCTCTGCGAAGGGGTGGCCCCGCGCATAGCTCTCAGCCGGCCGTGCCTCGCTCGCGCCATGACGATGAACCATGAAGGACTGACCAGCGATTCGAGTCCGTTTCACACAGTCGTGCAGTGTATCGGTCAGTGTTTGGCAGGACAGATCCGGCCGGCCCATCACGGAACGCAGCGTGTCTTCGACCCGATGCTGGAGATAGGCGCGATTCGCGAGTCCGAAGTTGCATGCCATACCCATCAGGCTCATGAAGCGGGCATGTGCCTCGCTTCCCTCTTCGATCGAAAAATACGGCGAGGCCGGCGCAAAGAATCGGGGATCGGCCGGGCTCGACCCTGCCCCGCTGAAGCAGGAAGCGTCGTCCGAGAATCGGCCATGATAGGCACGCTTGTCCGCCTCGAATCGATCCGACTCGATCGTCTTCGCATAGCGTCGCGGATGAAAATACTGGCCGACCAGTGAGGCCGGACTCCCATCATGAATCATTACCACCACACGTCCCGGTTCGAGACCGACGCTGGAGGCCAATTCAGGATCGAGAATCTCCTCGACGATCTGGATCTCGATAAAGTGATTGCCCGATTCGAGAATCCCGAAATTGTGAAGCCCCTGCTCGAACAGGTAGTCGGGAACTGTTCTTCGAAGATCCTCGGGCGATTCGAGATCAATCGGGAAGCGCCCGCCTGACTCGATTCGCTCCAGTGATTCCCCGATACCCAGCCGGTCGACCAGGAACTCGACCCCACCGCGATAGATCGCGAGCAGATCCGAATCCCGCAATCGTCCCCGGATCAGCGCCGGGGAATCTTCGCCGTAGATCGGAATTCGAGCAGCCAGCAAGCGCAGAAATGCTGCCATCAACTCTGGCGTCAGCTCGTCGCCGGCGAGATCGAGTACAGCCACGCGCACACCGCTGCCGTTCGCGGCCGGAATGGCCGCCGGAATGATCGCCCCCTTCGTGGCCAGCGTCATGCCGGTTGCTGAAATGCGATCCGCCTTGTGTGACACATCCGGCAAAACGACGATCGGAGACTCGACGCCCTCGATTTCAGCGAAGGGCGAGATCGCTTCCTCGAGCGCACCGTCTTCAAAGGTCTCCGCGGTCGTGTAATAGTGGGTTTCGAGACCGCCCACGATCTTTCTCGTCCTTGGAATACTCAAACTCTTTCCTCGCACCGACGTGCCGGCTGAAATGACAGGGACGCTAAGGACTCACAGGAGCGAAGCGCGACCTTGCGCTGTCGACCCGCACGGGGCTCGACTCCCTTCGCGAGGCCACGGCCGCCGTGTTCTCAAAGGACGCTTCGAATTCGTCGAACCACTGGCGCGCTCGATCGACACCATGCCCCGTCGCCTCGAGTAGGAAGCGGGACTCCTCAAGAAGCTCTTCGACGGATGGATCCTGGCGCTCGGTTCGCCGGGTCGCAGCCATCGCGTGGTAGATTTCGGGCTGAACCAAGGCATCGAGCCAGCCCATTCGGGCCAGATGCTTACGCACCTTCTTCTCATAGCGCGCCAATCGACGAAGCACGTCGACGGTCTCCTGGTCGGTCTGTAACCCGGCCATCTTCGATTCCGCTCGATCCGCGAAACGCAAAGCCTTCTTGGCTTCCGCCTCGATCCGGTCGAGAGCCTTTCGCGCTCTGAGAATCGGCTCCTCGAGATCCTTCGGTGCAAAAGTCTCGGCCGATCCGTAGAGCGCGGCTATTCTTCGCAAGGCGTCGTGCGAATCCCGCGCACACTCAGCCAGCAGATCGGCAAAGCAAAGCTCCTCGAGCCCCGGAATGCTCGCTCCACCCTCCGTACAATTCACGAGTCGCGTACCCGACATATGCAGGAAACTGCCAATATCGCGGTATTGTTCAATGAAGGCTGCGTAGGCGCGCCAGGTCGGTACGCGTTCCCCTTCCCCCCAGCCGTCGACCCATATGACATCCGCCGGCAATCTATCGCGCACCGTATCGAGATCTTTGTCGCCCAGCAAAGCCACTTTTCGTTTGCCGTTCGTGAACTCGCACGAGCCGTCGTCTGAGAGTTCGATGCCCACAAAGTCATAACAAGAGTCTTTGGCGTAGGCGCGACCGTCGGTGAAGGCGAGATCCTGCCCGATCAAGATGATCGGATCCGCACCGATCATCTGTGCCAATCCGACAGCGCCCTGCGCAACGGTGCCACCCCCGAGCGGATAGCGAGGGTTTGAGCGCGACGATTCGATCCAGCACCCCATCGGGCTGTTCGCGGTCGTTGAGACGAAGCAGCTCTTGACCGGCACATCGAAGACATCGGAATGACAATCTGGCGTCAACACCACATTGAGTTCCTCGGCCGATCCCGCATCCGTCAGCTGGTGCGCCACGTTTCGACTTTCCAGGATGTGCACGAGATGCGGTCTGATCCCCGCTGCCGCCAAGGCTTTCACCGTCTGACCAATCGAAATGATCACAACGCGATCCTGGTACTCCCGAAGCAACGGAAGCTGTTTATCGAGAGACGGCCCCGCCGCAACGATCACGGCCGGCTTTCCTTCGAAGCTCCCTTCGAGCGCACCAAAACTTGGACGCGAAGCAATCCGACTGCCATTGCCAGCGACGATTCGCGCCCAGGGAATCATCTGGTCGATCGAGGTAATCGTCGAGGTATCCGCAGCGTCCTTGACTCGACGGGTCCGTTCTACGACACCGCTCACGGCCACGCCATCGAGTCGCAAGACAGCCGGATGAGTAAAGACTTGCACCCGCAAACCTGGGAAATAACGCGCATCGAAGAGCCTCGAGAACTGCTCCAGATCCGTCGTGATATAGAAATCTCGCTGACGGGCGTAGAGGTTGACCAATGAGATTCGTTCGAGCGCCGCCCGCAGTCGCGGGACCGAAGGCTCGAAGACAATCACCGTGCCAGGATTTCGCTCGCAATAGGTTTCGAATTGCTCCCCGAGGCCAAATCCGATCGCGATCATGATGTCAGCGGGCTGCTCGGCCATCGCCTCCGCCATGCGTTCGGCATCGCGCACCGGATCGTAGGCTGACCCCAGAAGCACGCCGCGTTGCCGGAGAACCTGCGCCCCACGTGGGCCGGTCACTTCCTCTACATCCTCGCGGGAGGCGGCCGCAAGCGCCACGCCCAGCTGTGGACTTCGTTTGCGCAAAGCCTTCAAGTTTTTCTGAAAAATTGCTTCCGATCCCAACACCTGCCCCCGCTCGACGGACCCATTTCATGCGTCCATGACGGTGAGACGTGGAGCAAGTCCGATGCCAATTGGATCGCCCGTGATTGGGCGTGTGTGGCCCGAGGCGGAAGAAATTGCCTAGCCCGATTTCAGAATGAAAGGGTCCGGTTTCAGGCCGCACCACGGGTCTGCAACGCGACGAAGCGCCGATAGGCGCCCTCGGGCAGAGCCATCAACTCGTCGTGGGAACCCCGCTCGATGATTCGCCCGTGGTCGACGAAGAGAATCTGCCCGGCATTGCGAATCGTCGAAAGTCGATGTGCGATCACCAGCACCAGCTTTTCGCGTCCGACTTCCTCGATCGTTCGCGCGAGTTCGCGCTCGGTTTTCGAGTCGAGGGCTGACGTCGGTTCGTCGAGCACCAGGACATTGCACGGACGAATCAGGGCGCGGGCAATCGACAGTCGTTGTTTCTGGCCGACCGACAATTTGTTGCCGGAGCGTCCGAGCGGGGTCTCGAAGCCCTCGGGCAAGGTCTCGATGAATTCGCCTGCCCCACTCAATCGGGTCGCCGCCTTCATCTCTTCGTACGTCGCCCCGGGCGCACTCAATCGCAAATTGTCCGCAATCGTGTCATCAAAAAGCGCGGTTTCCTGAAACACAAAGCCAATCTGCTGCCGGAGCGACTCCCGCTTGATGCTCGAGAGATCGACTCCGTCCACCCGGACTCTTCCACTCGTCGGCGTGAGGTAGCCGCATAGCAGATGTGCCAGCGTCGTCTTGCCCGCCCCGGCCGGTCCGACGAGTGCGGTCACCTGACCCACCCTTGCCTCGAGACTCACGCCCTCGATCGCCAGCGTCCCGTCCGGAAAGGAAAAGGAGACGTCTTCCATGTCAATTGAATGATTGATCCCATCGATCTCGATCGCGTCTTCGGCGTCCCGCTCCCCTTCGAGATCCATCAGGAAAAAGACCCGCTGGAGTCCCGCCGTCGCACTCTGAACCCGAAACCAGAGTGCGCCGATTTCGATCGCCGAGGCAAAGACGATCCCGTAGTAGGCGAGCAAAAGAAGAAAGTCTCCGCGACTGATCGACTCGTCGATCACCAGATCGATCGCGTAGAGAAAGGCGTTCGCATAGAGGGCGATACCCGGAATCATCGCCACGACGACCGCAAGCAACACCCCCCGAAGCACGCTTCGGTACTCGCTGAAGGAATCCCAGCTGTCTCGGTCGAAGCGGTCCGCCTCGCGCTCGCTTCCGCCCAGACTCTGAACGGCCAACACGTTCGTCAGACTTTCCTCGACCGTCGTCGTCGAAGTCGAACCCGCCGAACGACTGGCCAGGGACCGGCGGCGCAGCGACGCAGCGAAAGGTGCGGTCGCCAGAAACGAGAGCGGTAGCATGGCCATCGCCGACCAGACCAGAACTGGATGGTCGCCGAAGACATCCTGGATAATGGCCACGGTCGCCGCCATCATTGCGATCGACAGCACTGGCGTCAAAAGAATCCGGTACACGCCATTGGTAATTGAAGGCGTGTCGTACATGACCCGATATACGGCATCGCCAATTCGTTCATCATCGAAGGACGACATTGGCAGCGCCTGGATCCGTTCGAAGAGACGCGCGCGATAGTGGTGATTCAGATCCTGGGTCAACTTCAAGGTCCAACGAAAATCGAAGAGCCCGAGCAATCCGCCTGCGAGGCTGAATCCGGCATTCGCTTCATTCTCGGTCCGGGTGGCGTTGTCATGGCCACTCGACAGATACGCCTCCGCTTGATCGTTTTCGCGGCCCGACATGCCGATGGCGCCGACCAGAATCAGAAGCACCGCCTGGATGGCAACACACCAGAAAACGACTTCGAGGGTACTCGCATCACGCAGGGGACCGAGCAAGGGCTTAATGAAGAAAGGCAGCGGCGTAGAAGATGCGCCAAGCGAAATACCCTCGATCGCCTGATCGACCAGGATCTTCGCCGGCCACGGCACCAGCATCAGGGGAATCAGACTCGCGAAGCCGATCAGGAGCTTGACCAGGAATCGCCCGCGGAAGGGATGGACATAACGGATCGAGCGCCGAAGGAGTGCGATCGTTTCGCTCGTACTGAGTTCGGTCGTTTTCGATTCGCTCATGCCTGCGCACGCCAATCCGGCATCGCATCCGCCAAAACGAGTTCGTGATAGATGCCCTCGGTCGCCATCAGTTCGTCGTGTGAGCCCACCTCAGCCACACGTCCGGCTTCGAGGACCACGATCTGATCCGCACGGCGGATCGTCGCGAGTCGATGGGTGACCTGGATGATCGTCCGCTCACGCCCCCACTCCGCCAGGCGATCAAGCAGTACGAGCTCCGTTTCTGCGTCCAGTGAAGCGGTCGGTTCATCAAGAACGAGAATATCAGCACCCTTGAGCACGGCTCGGGCGATCGACAATCGTTGCCGTTGTCCCGACGACAACTTGGCGCCACGCTCCCCGAGCATCGTGTCATACCCCTGCGGCAGCTCCCGGATGAAATCGTCAGCGCAGGCCACGCGAGCGGCCGCCGCGACTTCCTCGTCGCCGGCCGCCGGGACCGCATAACGAATATTCTCGCGCACGGTCTGGGCAAAGAGCACATTCTCTTGCAAGGCGATCGAAACCCTCGAGCGAAGACTCGCCACCGTCACCCGCCGCAAGTCGACGCCATCAATCTCGACCGCCCCCGAATCTGGATCGAAGAGACGAAGTAGCAACGCGACCAGCGTGCTCTTGCCCGACCCCGTCGGACCCACGATCGCCGTCACCGTCCCGACCCGGGCCTCGAAGTCGATCTCATCGAGTACCGGGCGATCGGCGCGATAGCGAAAAGTAACCTGGCGAAAGGCCAGGCCCTGCTCGACCGCCTCCATGGCGAAGGCGTCCGGCGCGTCCGTGATCTCGGGCTCGAGATCGAGGAGTTCGAATACGCGCTCGAGCCCGATCGCAATGTCCTGCGTCCGGCCCCAGGTCCGAAAGAGCACGCGAACCTGATCGGTGCCGTTGCCGAAGAGGAATTTGAAGGCGTTGTAGAGGCCCAGATTCCAGACCTGCATGCCGGCGACCGCGAGACTCGTACCCGCCAGGAGTTCGACCTGCCGTTGCGTGTCGAGAGTCGCCATCGCGCTGGCGATCAGAAAGGCTGCCCCCACGATCCAGAAGGTGAACACGCCAAAGGCCGCCAACTTCGTGCGCGCGGAATAGGCGGCGGAAAAGGCTTTCAGTGAGTCGGCCTCGAAGCGTTCTTGCTCCCGACCCTCCCCGCCATAGGCCTTGATCACCTTGATTCCGACAAGGGTCTCCTGGATATGCGCGGTGAGTCCGGCGTTCGCCTCTCGCGCGGCGCGAAAGCCGACGCGCAGACGGCGTGAATAGAGTGCGCCCAACACCAGGGCCGGCGGCCAGACGCAAACCAAGAGGAGCGCCAACTTCGGATCGAAGGCGATCAACAACAACGTGAGAAAGACAAATCGGAGCGCAGCGAAAACCGGGGTGAGAAAGAGCACGTCGATCAACTGGGTCACCATCGCGCTATCCTGGAAGACGCGGTACATCGCATCCCCCACCCGATTTTCCGCGTGGAAGCGCAGAGAGAGCGATTGCAGCCGGTCCATCAGATCGACACGCAAGGCCTGATTGACGCGTTGTAGAATCCAGACCTGGTAATACCAGAGCGCAATTCCGATCGGGATGGCCAGACCGAAGACAAAGAGTGCGAGCCACATTGCCTGCCGTGCGATCTCGCGACGCACGTCGGCAGACAAGACTTCCACGTCCACCGAGATCTTCGCATCAATGCCCAGGCTGGTGGCCGTGGCCAGGGTGAGCGGCGTGCCTTCGAGGGCCCTGGTCCAGAAGAGGTCGTAGAGAATGATCACGGCGACGAGTACGATCGCGCCGAGCAACGCGTAGAAGATCGCGAGCAGGGCCACATGCCAGCGCACTGGGCGAAGCATTCCGATGCAACGCCAAAGCAGCACGACGACCAGTCGGAAACCGAGTCGGTCGCCCTGCCCTCCCGTGCCCAGTCGAGCGTAGTCCGGCTTCCCGGATTTCGGCTCGGATGCAAGGGGTGGGGCAGCCTGGGTCGGCGTCATTCCAGCTTCCGGCATCGATTCACGAGTTCTCTCAACCCCAAGCAACCCCAGACCATTTCAGACAACTCAGACATCTCAGGCAACCGGCGAAGAGCCTGTTCTCCGGCGACCGATGTCGCGGCGAGGATTCGAAAGCAATCGCTTCCGGGATCTTCGAGTCGCGTTATTCTACGCGATATGACCAGAAAATTCGCTCGAATCGTCTTGATCGGGGTCGCCTGCATAGCCGTCCTCGGCGTTGCCTACTGGCAATATATGGAGCGAATCGCCAATCCCCGTGTGGTCCTCGAATTGATCGAAAACCCGGACGGCGAACGGGCCATGAGAGTCCTCTTGCTCAGGCTGCCAAGTGGCCGACAGATTCCCGTCAACTATATCCGCATCACCCGCAGCCCCGAGGCCGGCGAGACGGGCGATCAAGAGATCGCCTATGTCGCCGCCGATGGCGGCTGGTGGTCGGAGCTAGCGGAATCCGAACATCCCGTCACAGTGCTCATCCGAGGCGAGACACGCTCGGGAATGGCCCGGGCGATCCTCGATGATGCGGAAAAGACGAAGCGAGTCTTTGCCCAACTGCGTCCGGATGCAGTCGAGGGCTTTGGCCGGCTGATCGAGATTCAACTGGAATCAAAATCATCGACCCAGCCCTCACGAACCCGACTGCGCACGGATCCTTGATCAACCCGCCGCCTGCGCCGCCCGTTCGTCGAGAATTCTTCGAATCCGCGCGTGCTCGGTTTCGTCGAGGGAGAAACGGTTCAGCAAGACAGTACCGATCAAATAACAGGTCAGTGGCGCGATCGAGTAAAGCGACCGGATCGCGAGCTTGACACTGTCCGACTGTTCGACATTTGGCAAGAAGCCCACCATATCGAGGACCCATAGCGTCGACATGATCGTAATCCCGGTCGCGGATTTGTAGACGAAATTCCAGGCGGCGAAATAGGCGCCCTCCTTTCGTTCTCCGGTCTTGTATTCGTCGTAGTCGATCACATCGGCTTGAATCGACGGTCCAACCATGGCTCCGCAACCGGCCGCCGTGCCACCGAATGCCGCCAGGATCCCGATCAGATAGATGCTGCCTTCGCTCAAGAAGAACATCCCGCCGAATGATCCCGCGGTCAGCAACATCGAAGTCATCCAGAGACGCTTCTTCCCGAAGCGCCGAGAAAGCGGAAGCCACATCCCGACGAAACAGATCGAAGCCGACATGTAGGCCATGATGAAGTAGGCGGTGAGATCCGGGCGCATGATGACGTATTTCGCGACGTAGAAGGTCAAAACGGCGATCGTCGCTCCGCCGAGATTCTCGATCAAGAAAATGACCAGAAGCAGTCGTGCGTGACGATTCTGCAGCACGTCACGAAAGGAATGAAGCGGGTTGTCGCCCCCGCGTCCCTGGAACTCCGGCCGCTCGCGAAGATTGATCACCGTGATCAGCAACAATCCCGCCGTGATCACGGAGACGACCAGGCTCATGTCTCGCGCCGTATGCCGGGCATCTTCCGCGTTGATCAGTAGCTGCATTCCGCCGACTGCAATGATGCTGCCAATCGACCAGATCACATGCCGGTAGCCGAAGATGCGCGTGCGGTCGTGATAGGAGTCGGTCAGCTCGGCACCGAGCGCCGTATGCGGCACGATGAAGATCGTCATCGCGGTATAGAAACCGATCACACCGACCGCCATCCAACCGACCAACGCCGTGCCTTGCAACGCTTCAGGCGGACTCCACATCATGTAGTAGACGCCGCAGATGGGAAGGATCGCCGCCGCAATCCAGGGTCGCCGTCGGCCCATCCGGCTGCGTGTCCGATCGCTCAAGAAGCCGGCGATGGGATCGGAGGCCGCGTCCCAAAGACGCGAGACAAAGAAGATGGCGCCGATGGCGCCAGGGGAGATCAACAAGACATCCGTCGCGAAGGGCGTCATGTAGAGCCCGACGAGAAAGAACATGAAGCCCACGCCTACGGTCGGCGAACAAAAACTCAAGATGGTCGAGACGGGCAGACGACGGGCGGCCCCATCGCCGTCCGGTTTTTCTAAATTGGGATCGTTTTCTAGAATCGTGGGCGGTTCGGAGACAGTATCGACGTGAGCACTGGTCATCCCGAGACGTTACCACCCCGTCGACTTCAATAGCTCGGGCATTCCCGGGGTCCTGGCCGCCCTACAAACGACGAAGGCGCTCTTCGTAGTCCGACCAGCCGAGCAGGGACCTGACTTCATCGAAGCTGGCCCGGGGCGCCCGAGACGATCCCGGCCGACAGATCTGTTCCGCCGCTTTCTGCATCGCGTCGATGCTGTGCAGGAGAAGCGAAATCGGATACATGGCCATCGAAAAACCCATCGACTCGAGCTGATCTGCTTCGAGCCATGGCGTTCGCCCATCCTCGACCAGATTGGCCACTTTCCAACCCGAAACAGACCGGCCATAGCGCTCCATCTGATCCGCGGTCTCGGGCGCTTCCAGAAAGGTCAAGTCGGCTCCTGCATCGGCGAAGGCTTCGGCACGCCAAAGCGCTTCTTCGAAACCGTGCGTCGCGTTGGCATCCGTGCGCGCCATGATCAAGATCTCGACACCGGATTCTTCACGGGCACGAACGCATGCCGTGATTCGCGCGAGCGCTTCTTCGCGCTCGACAATTTCCTTGCCCTCGGTATGACCACAGCGTTTGGGCCAGCTTTGATCCTCGATCATCAGACAGGCCAACCCAGCTTGCGCGCATCCGAGTAGCGTTCGCTCCGCATTGACCGCGTTGCCGTAGCCGGTGTCCGCATCGCCCATCACGGGAAGCGAAGTCGCCGCACATACGTCACGGGCCTGATCGATCGTTTCGCCGTAGCTCATCAGGCCGACATCCGGCAGACCCAGTCGGGTCGCCGCGACCGAGAACCCTCCCAAAAAAGCCGCCCTGAATCCTGCACGCTCGATGATCCGGGCCGACAAGGCATCGAAGCAACCGGGCACCTCGAGAAGCTCATCCGCGGCCAGCAGTGAGCGCAATCGATCGGCACCGCCTCGGGCAGTCGGGAAGAGCGTCATACGAAAGGCGCCTTCTGGTGGCCGCGCGGGTGGCCGAGCAGGTCGTCGTGCATAAGACAAGCTTGACACCTGAGAGGCCGCGCGGTCAATGGGCCCATGGCGCCGACGGATGAAGGCCAAAGGCCGGAATCCGCTTCAAAGATCAACGAATCAGCGTTCATCGAAGGCTGGCCTCCTTTCAGGGAACGAGCATGGGTCGATCGCTATTCGTGTCGCGAAGTCGCGTGATCGAGGCATTGCGCCCCGCCAAGAACAGGACGATGCCCTAGATTCTCCGATAGCTGGCACGGGATCTGCTTATTCGGGTACGAAGCCTTGTCCAACTCAGCCATGGCGAGACCAGACATCCCATGGCAAGCCTCGACTCATGAAACCCCACAACACCCCACGACACCCCACGACACCCAAAGGAACTCGACCCATGACCGAATCGGAAAGCGCTGTGCACCCTGGACCGCAGGAAGCGGAACACTTCGACGTCTTGGTCGTGGGGGCCGGAATTTCTGGCGTCGGTGCCGCCTATCATCTGAGCCAGCAATGCGCGGGCAAATCCTTCGTCGTCCTCGAAGGCCTGGAGAGTTTCGGCGGAACCTGGTTGATGCATACCTATCCCGGTATCCGCTCCGACAGTGATCTCTTTACCTTCGGCTATCGCTTCAAGCCCTGGACGGGACCGCCGATTGCGACCGGCGGCGAAATCCTGACCTATATGGGTGAAGTCATTGAAGACAATGATCTCGCCCCCCACATCCGTTACCAACACACCCTCCGGACCGCGAGCTGGTCGAGCGAAGACAATCGCTGGACCCTCGAAGGGACCCGGGCCGACACCGGCGAGCCGATTCGCTTCACTGCGAATTTTCTATGGATGTGCCAGGGCTATTACCGCCATGCCGAAGGCTACACGCCCGAGTGGGAGGGCATGGATGAATTTCACGGCAAGATCGTTCATCCCCAGACCTGGCCCGAGGATCTCGACTACCAGGGGAAAGAAGTCATCGTCATCGGTTCCGGTGCGACCGCGGCCACCCTCGTCCCGGCCATCGCCGGAGAGTGCGGACACGTCACCCTGCTCCAACGCTCTCCCACCTACTTCATTCCCGGCCGCAACGAAAACGAGTTGGCGGAGCAATTGCGCGCGCTCGAAGTCGACGATGCCTGGGTCCACGAAATTACACGCCGACAGATCCTGCACGATCAGGCCGAGTTGACGAAACTGGCCTTTGAGCAACCCGAACTCGTCAAAGAAGAGCTGCTCGCCGGTGTGCGCGAATATCTGGGCCCCGACTACGACATGGAGAAACACTTCACGCCAAGTTACCGGCCCTGGCGACAGCGAATCGCCTTCGTCCCGGACGGCGACATCTTCAAGGGCATTACCTCGGGCAAGGCCACCGTCGTCACCGACCATATCGATCGCTTTACCGAAAAGGGCATCCGGCTGAAATCCGGCGAGGAACTCGCCGCAGACATCATCATCACGGCGACCGGCTTCAATATGAGCATCCTGGGCGACATCGCGTTCAGCGTCGACAACAAGCCCGTCAACTTCGCGGACACCGTGACCTATCGCGGCATGATGTTCACCGGCGTGCCCAATATGCTCTGGATCTTCGGCTATTTCCGAGCGAGCTGGACTTTGCGGGTCGATCTACTCGGCGACTTCGTCTGCCGACTACTCAACAAGATGGAGGCGATGGGCGCCAAGCAAGTCAGAGCCGAATTGCGCGCCGAAGACAAGGACATGAAACGCCTGCCTTGGATGGATCCCGAAAACTTCAGCCCCGGCTACCTGATGCGCGCCATGCATCTGCTCCCAAAACGCGGCGACAAGCCCGAATGGCAACACACCCAGGACTATTGGACGGAGAAGAACGAGATTCCCGAGATCGATCTCGACGGTGAGGAATTCCACTACGACTGAGCCGCCTGCACCGTCGACCGGGTCGCTCCCAGTGACCGCCTACTACCAGCGCGTCGGTTGATAGTCCTTGAGGAATTGTCCCCAGCAATGGACGCCTGTGTTGAAGCCTTCGAAGATCGGGGCGACGACCCGAGCCGCTCCGTCCACTGAGTCAAGGGGCGGCGCAAAGCGTTGATCGAATTCTTTGTGCACGGCTTTTGCGAAGGGGTCCTCGTCGGTCACCCATCCGGTGTCGACGCTGTTCATGTGAATTCCGTCGCGCACGAAATCGGCCGCCGAAGTCCTGGTCATCATATTCAGTGCGGCCTTGGCCATATTGGTGTGGGGATGGCGCGCGGTCTTGAAATTTCGGTAGAACTGCCCCTCCATCGCGGAGACATTCACGACGTGCTTGTCCTGTGACGGCACGGCGAGCATGAGCGGCTTGAGCCGGGCCGTCAAAATGAAGGGCGCGATCGAATTCACCAGTTGGACCTCGAGCAGCTCGATCGTCGGCACCTCCGCCAGGTTCATCCGCCAGGAATTCTCCTCGCGCAGGTCGAGTTGCTGACCGTCTCCATCGACCATACCTGTCGGAAAGAGATGCGCTTGATCGTGCTCCGCGAGAAGATCAAGCTGATTCAAGGTCGCAGCATTTGTCAGACCAGGCATCGACGCGGCCGGAGGCCGATCGGCCGCCACCAGGGCACCATCCGACCTCCCCACGTCGCGTTGACTTCGAAGCAACGCCTCATGACCGGCAACCAATCTGCGAGTCTCCGGATCCAGCCGATCGAGCGCCTCGTCGCCCAACAGATGTTGGTAGTAGGCGGGTGGGCGACGCACCGTCTGGCAGGCGTTGTGGATCAGGAAATCGAGCGACGAAAGCTGCTCATTCAAATGCTTGGCCAGGGCCTCAACGCTCGGCGTATGACGCAGATCGAGGCCGAAGATCGACAGGCGTTGCTGCCAGCGGGAAAAATCTTCGAGCTTTCGGAAGCGTCGCGCGGCGTCGCCGGGAAAGCGCGTCGTCACGATCACGTCGGCGCCCGCCCGCAGCAACATGACCGCGGCCTCGAAACCAATCTTGACCCGCGCGCCGGTCACGAGCGCCCGACGCCCAGACAGATCCGCTGTCTGATTTCGCTTCGCCCAATTGAACTCGGCGCAGGTCGGACACAACGTGTCGTAGTGATGATGCAATTCGAGGTAGTCCGATTTGCAGACATAGCAATTTTGCGGTGCTTCGAGGCGCACGCTCGAGTGCTTCGAGTCGCTGGGCTGCGTGCCTTTCTCGGAGACCGCTTGCGCCGGGAGAACGGCTTGGCGAAGCGGACGATCGGCCTGCATTGCGAGGAGTGCTCGGGAATCAGAAGAAATCGTCGAATGGGCCGGCGGCACGGAAAAGCGCAACGAACGCTTCGTCGCGCGATTGCTGGTCGCGTTGAGCGCCGCGTCGTCGTGGCTCCGTGCGCGCTCACGTTTCTCTTTTCGCTTGCGCGCAATCAGCGCACGACGTTCGATCCGCCCCGGGAAAGCGATTCGACCCGCTGCCTCGAGCAGCCTTTGGCGAATCTCTGGCCCTAGACGATCGAGCTGGCCGAGGTCTGCGCTGATCGCTTCGAGCCAGACCAATGCGGCCTTCGCGACGGGGTCGGGGGCCGTCTCGGTTTTCGAGTCTTCGGCCGCCTCCTCCAGCGCACTTTCTTTTGTTGTTCGACTTTTCATTCGGCCGCTGAATCTAGCATCTCATCCTCGCTAGCATCCCGCCGGGCCCTTCGAGCGAGATCGCCTGGCGCACTCCGGACGGAGACAGATCCTCCGCGATCGACGGCCCCAGAGGCCCGATCGACAACGACCGTCCAAACACAGAACAAGGCGACGAGAGATCCATGGACATTGACCCGCGAGATCGCAGCGCAATCCTGGCCCACTACTACCGGGCGATGGTCGGCCGCGCCGATATCTGGCGGATGCGCATGGATGCCACCACAAACTGGGCGATTGGCGCGACGGCCGCAGTGGTCTCCTTTGCCTTGGGGAACGCGGCCACGCCACATTTCGTCGTCTATATCGCGGTGCTCCTGACCGCGAGCTTCCTTTTCCTCGAAGCGCGCCGCCTCACCTTCTATCACCTCTGGCAGCAGCGCGTCCTCTTGCTCGAAAAGGGACTGATCCGCTCTGCCCTACGGCCACAAGGAGGATCAGGTCCAGAGGATGAGGTCGATCTCGACGCGGCCCTCGACAGCCATCTGGGACGTACGGTTCCCAGCATGCCGATCGCCAAGGCGATCGCGCGCCGTATGCGCCGAATCTATCTCTACCTTTTCGGCGTACAGCTTCTGGCCTGGGTCCTGAAACTTTCCAGCCAACCCACCCCGGCCGGCAACTTCGACGAATTCATCTCGCGTGCTGACGTGGCCTCGATCCCCGGTGAATTCTTCTTCGCCGCCTCGTTCCTGGGATTTCTGGCCATCACGGCCTTCGCCGTACTGCACGGCGGCATCGACCACCGCTCCGGCTGACAGCGACGCCGCGACGCCTCTTTTCGTTGGGGAATGGACACTCCGACATTTGTCGGAGGCGCCGCCGCCAGCCGCGATCTGAGTCGGATAGCGTATCGCCAGCGCTTCGGAGGGCAGCGAGAGTCTGCCCCGAGGAGTCCCATGCATGTTGGAGCTGTTGACAGCCCTTGTGCTCATTGCATCGGCGCTGACGAGTGCCGCCGCTGAGCCCGAGATCGAGGCGCGATTCGCGTCCGCCGGCCACCGCCACACCCTCGTCGAAGCGGACGAGACACTGAGCCTGCGTGAGGTCGTCCTCTACGCGGTCGAGCGAGAACCCGGGAGTCTCGCCGTCACCGCGCGCCGGGAGGAAGCCACTGAACTGCGTCGAATCGCCGCCCGACTGCTCGCCGGAGCGCCGACAATCTCGGCAAACCACGCAACGGATGGCCTGATGTACAACGACGGCTACCGACGATGGGACGTTGGGCTCAGACTTCCGCTCTGGTGGCCCGGGCAGCGAAAGGGTCGCCGAACGACTGCGCGGGCGGCCGAATCGGCCGCGACCGAGGCGAAACGCGCTCACGCGCTGGAAGTCGCGGGCTGGGTACGGCGAGCGATCTCCGATCTCGCGCTCAGCCATATCCGATTGGCGCTGACCGAAGCGGAATGGCGTGCCGAGCTCGCCCTTGCGGCCCAGATCGAACGCGCCGTCACCCTCGAAGAACGGGCCAACCGCGAACTCCTGCTGGCACGCAGCGCGAGCCTCGACCGACGCCTTCTCTATCTGGAAGCCCTCGAAGAGTCCCGCCATGCAGAGGGGAATTACTTTCTCTTGACCGGCCTGGCCAGATGGCCCGCGCAGTGGAGTGAGACGCCAGCCGATTCCCATTCACTCGAAAACCATCCCTTGATGTTGCTTGCTGCCAAGGAAATCGTGCGCGCACAGGGCGAACTCTCCCAACTCGCGAGCAATCAATGGGGAAATCCGGTTCTCGCCCTCGGCTCGGAACACGAACGCAATGCGGATGGCGAAAATTTCAACGACCGGATCGTCGCAGGCTTCACCATTCCGCTCGGCCGACGGAGCACAGCGCAAGCCAATGTGGCCGCTGCCCGAAGGCGACTGGCGGGAAAACGTCGCGATCGTCAACGCCTCGAGCGAAAACTACGCGGGCAGCTGTCGACGGCGGAGCACCGATTTGCCTTGTCGAACGAGCGCGTCGCAACGGCTGCGGAGCAGGCCAAGATGGCCGCAGAATATCTGCGTCTCACCGAATTGGGATTCGGCCTCGGTGAGGCCGATCTCGGAGAGCTTCTTCGCGCCCGCACTCGCGCGACCGCCGCAGAACAAACACGCCGAGAAGCGCTCATTCTGCGCCAGACGACTGCAGGCGAATTGAATCAGACATTGGGAGTCTTACCGTGATCCAACTGAGAGCGATGATCTCGCTTTGCCTACTCGGCATGAGTTTCGTGGCGTCGGCTGCCGCCGGCGTGGGCGGCCCGATCCAGATTACCGCCCGACAACGCGAGGCCTTGGGCATCGTCGTGGGAAAGGCGCAGCCAAGGGCTCTGGTGCCTCGCCCTCGTCTACCCGGCCGCATCACACTCCCGAATTCCGGTGTCCGACTGATCACAGTCAAAGCTTCGGCGGTCCTGCTCGCGCCCCTCGTCGCGGTCGGCGATCCGGTCACGGCGGGCCAGGAATTGGCGCGGCTGGAAAGTCCCGACTTCGTCTCCTTGCAACGCGACTATCTCCAGGCACTCTCCCAACTCGACCTGGCACGCGCGACCGCGGACCGCGAACGACAGCTCGTGAAGGAGGGAATCATCGCGGGCCGCCGTTCCGTAGAATCGACGGCGCGACTCCGAGGCGCTCAGTCCCGACTCGAAGAACAACGCCAGACCCTGGCACTCGCAGGGATGACCCCAAGCGAAATCGCACGCCTGGCCAACACCCATCACCTCAACCCCACGGTGGTCCTGCGAGCCAAGCTCGCTGGCGTGGTTCTCGAACAATACGCCCAGGCCGGTGAGCGGCTGGCAGCGGGCGGAGCCCTCTACCGGATTGGCGATCTCGGCGCGCTGATGGTTGAAGTCCATACGCCCCTCGATATCGCCCAGGCCCTCGGCCTAGGCACGCGCTTTTCACTGCCTCACGAAAGCGCCCTTGGCCGAGTGATCGCCGTGGGCAGCGAGATCCATTCCCTCGATCAAGGCGTCCTGGTCCGCGGGATCATCGAGGACGGAGCCACCCGCCTTCGCCCGGGTCAGTTCGTGCGCGTGCAGTTCGAGACCGCGCGGAGCGAGGGCGCAGCCTTCGCGCTGCCTTCGACCGCCGTCATTCACGTCCACGGCCGGGACTGGCTACTGCTGCAGGTCGAGGGCGGCTTCGAGCCGATCGCCGTCCAGATCGTGGGCGGTACTGGACGTGAAACCGTCGTCGTCGGGCCCCTCCGTGAAGATTCCCTCTTCGCCTTTCGCGGCACGGCAGCCCTCAAAGCACATTGGCTGGCCAACCCGGGTGCGGGGCAATGATCGTTCGCCTGATCGAATTCGCCCTCAGCCAGCGGGTCTTCGTCGCGCTCGCCGCCGTGGTACTCGTCGGAGTGGGCTGGATCTCCGTTCAAAGAACGCCGATCGATGCTTTCCCGGACGTTTCGACGACCCAGGTGAAAGTGATCGTACGGGCGCCCGGCATGACCCCCGGCGAAGTGGAGTCCCGGATCACGGCGCCGATCGAAGTGGAGATCCTTGGCATTCCCAAACAAACAACCCTGCGTTCGGTTACGAAATACGCGCTGTGTGATATCACCGTCGACTTCGAGGATGGCACCGATATCTATTGGGCCCGTCAGCAGGTGCTCGAGCGACTCTCGGGAATCTGGAAGAAGCTACCACCGGGAATTCGCGGCGGCGTCGCGCCGATGACCACGCCCCTGGGCGAACTCTTCATGTTCACCATCGAAGGCGCCGACCTCGATCTGGGCGAGCGGCGCGCCTTGCTCGACTGGGTCATCCGACCCGCCTTGCGAACCGTCGCCGGAGTCGCAGATGTGAACGCGTTAGGCGGACACGTCGAAACATTCCAGGTCATGCCCCGCCCGGAGGCGATGCTGGCTCATGGCATCAGTCTTCGCGAACTCCGAAACGCCATCGCGCAAAACAACCAGAACGACGGAGCCGGACGGCTGGTCGACGGCGAAGAGGTGCTCCTGGTGCGCTCCCAGGGAAGCATTCGCACCCTCGACGAGCTCCGGGGCATCGTCGTGCGCAGCCATCCAAGCGAGCCCGTGCGCGTCGGCGCCATCGCGGACGTTCAGCTCGGCGCGCTCGAGCGCTATGGCGCCGTCACGCGCGACGGCGTCGGTGAGGTCGTTCAGGGTCTCGTCCTGGCCCTACGCGGCGCCAACGCACAGGACGTGGTCGCGGGTGTTCGAGCCAAACTGGCCGAGCTCGCACCGAGCCTTCCGGAAGGCGTCGAGATCCGCGTCTTCTACGACCGCGGCGAACTCATTCGCACTGCCGTCGATGCCGTGCGCGGTGCACTCCTCAGTGCGGTCCTGCTCGTGATCCTCGTGCTGGTTGCCTTTCTCGCGGATTGGCGGGCAGCCCTGACCGTGGCGCTCGTCCTACCCTTGTCCGTCCTGTCGACCTTCATCTGGATGAGACAATTCGGACTGACCGCGAACCTGATGAGTCTCGGTGGATTGGTGATTGCGATCGGCATGCTAGTCGACTCGGCCGTCGTCGTGATCGAAAACACGGTCTCGCACCTCAGCAGCAGCGCTGGAAACCGCCTTCCTCGCTTGCACGTCATCTACCGTTCCGCACGAGAGGTGGCTCCACCCGTGGTCGTCGGCACCACGATCATCGCCCTCGTCTTCCTTCCCCTACTCACCCTCGAGGGGCTCGAAGGAAAGCTTTTCATCCCCGTCGCACTCACCATCGTCTTTGCCCTGGTCTCGTCCCTGGCGATCTCGCTCACCATTCTCCCGGTCGTTGCCTCGGTCTTGATTCGACCTTCGCTCGGCCACGGCCCACGAATCATGCAATGGCTCGAAGCGCGCTACCGCCGAAGTCTGGAATGGGCGTTCTCGCACGAACGCCTGGTCTTCGCCGGCGCGGCGATGCTACTCGCCTTCGCAATGCTGCTGTACCCGCGCATCGGTCAGATCTTCATGCCGACGATGAACGAGGGAACCTTGATCGTTCAGCTCGAAAAGCTTCCTTCGATCAGTCTCGGCACTTCCCTCGACCTCGACCTGCGCGTGGAGAAGGCGTTGATCGATCGTGTTCCCGAAGTGCTCGGCGTCGTCGCCAGAACAGGTTCGGGTGAGATCGGTCTCGATCCGATGGGCCTTTACCAGACCGACGCGTTTCTGGCGCTGCGACCTCGATCGGAGTGGCAGGTGGACTCGACCGACGCGCTCCTCGATCGAATGCGCGACGTACTGAACGACTTTCCGGGCATCGTATACGGCTTCACCCAGCCGATCGAAATGCGCGTTTCCGAAATGTTGACAGGCGTTCGCGGAGACATCGCCATCAAGATCTTTGGAAACGATCTCGAAGCACTCGCCCAGAGCGCGGAAGAGATCGCCGCCCTGTTGAAGACGACCGAAGGCGCCGAAGATGTCTTTCGCACACTCTCAGAAGGGGCCGAATTCCTCGAGATCGAAATCGATCCCCTCGCCGCGGGGCGCCTCGGTCTTCCGGTCGAGGAATTGCAGGAACGGTTAAGGGCGCGGCTCGAGGGTCTTGGCGCTGGAACCATCTACTCCGGCGTTCGTCGGATTCCGATCATGTTGCGAGGGAGCCCACAGCTCCGGGAGTCTCCACTCGACTTCATGAACCTACACCTCCCGACGAGCCACGGGGAACCGGTCCCCTTGTCGCAGGTCGCCAGGCTACGCCGAGTCGAAGGGCCCGTGCAGATCAATCGCGAAGGTGCCTCCCGCCTGGTCGTTGTGACAGCAAATGTCCGTGGTCGCGATCTGGTTGGCTTTGTCGAGGCCACCAAACGGCGCGTCGCCGAAGAGATCACGCTCCCTCCCGGCTCACGCATCGAATGGGGCGGACAATTCGAAAATCAACAACGGGCCTCGGCGCGACTGGCCCTGGTCGTTCCGATCTCGCTCGGATTGATCTTCCTGCTGCTCTTTTCGGTTTTCCGCTCCATGGCGCAAGCCGGGCTCGTACTCGTGAACATTCCACTCGCCTTGATCGGCGGCGTCGTGGCGCTCTGGGCCTCCGGCGAATATCTCTCAGTGCCAGCGACGATCGGCTTCATCACACTATTGGGCGTTGCAGTCCTGAACGGGATCGTCCTGGTCACGACCTTCAATCAACTCTCCGCAGAAGGCATGCCGATCGAACGGGTCGTTCGCGAGGGAGCCGCCCGGCGTCTTCGGCCGGTGTTGATGACCGCGACCAGTACAGCGCTCGGCCTCGCGCCGTTGCTGATCGCCAGCGGTCCCGGCTCCGAATTGCAACGGCCGCTGGCGATCGTCGTTACAGGAGGCCTCGTGAGTGCCACCGCCCTCACGCTCATCCTGCTTCCCATTCTCTATCGATGGCTGTCCCAACGAAGTCGATCGGAGGCCAGCGCATGAAGCAATGTCTACTCACCTTGATCGCAACGCCCGAACTCGAGGAGCGTCTTATCGATTGGCTGCTGATGGCTGAGCACGAAGGCTTCACGACCGCTCGATGTGACGGCCACGGCGTTGCCTCGAGCCGCCTTTCGACCGCGGAACAAGTCGCAGGTCGGCAGCGCCGGATCGTCTTCTGGCTACAGCTTCCCGAGAGCGAGGTCGAAGCCGTCATTGCCGGTCTCGCCGAGCGATTCGCCGGCGCGGGCCTTCATTATTGGGTCACACCGGTCCTGGCAGCGGGACGCATCGAGTCGCCTGGGGCCGAGGGCTTGTCCAACTAGCCCCGACTTCCACACGCCAGAGAAAGTGCCGACCAACCCGCACGCCTAGCGCAAAGTCAGTCGCCCATAGACCGTCGTCAACACTTCGGGTAGCTGTTCTGGGTGACTCAGGATGTCCCAATTTCCGTGACCGAACATCGGCGGCAGGTAGTCACGGGCTGTTGCATCCACAGCGAGCGCATGGGTATGGACGCCGGCACGATCCGCCTCACGAAGCGCCTGTCGGATGTCGGCAATCCCGTAGCGGCCTTCGTACCGATCGTAATCGGTCGGCTTTCCATCACTCACGAGCAGCAGAAGGCGACGATCGGCCGTCTCAGCGGATAGCCCGGCGATCGCATGACGAAGCGCTGGCCCCATCCGCGTATATCCTTGAGGATGAATTGCGCCCAGACGATCACAGGCCAGGCGCCAAGAATCTCGCCAGCCCTTGACTTCCCAGACGCGACAATGATTGCGTGTATGGCTGGCGAAGGTGAGCAGTTGCAAGCGATCCCCGAGCTGATCTGCCACCTCTCCCAGAACCAGAATCGCCTCACGAGCCACATCGAGCACGCGACGATTCTCGACCCAGGAATCCGTCGAGAGCGAAATGTCGAGCAAGACCGTGGTGGCGAAATCGCGTCTTTCACGCTGCTTGCGGACGTAGAGGCGCGGATCCATCGCGCGCCCCGCTCGCCGTGCGCCATAGGCATCGACAAGCGCTGCGAGGTCCACGTCCTCGCCGTCGAGTTGTCGATCCCTAAGCCGCGGCTCTGTCCGGTGGATTTCGAGTCGACGGCGAAGCTCGCGTACCAGTCGTGCCTGACGGATGAGCGCGCTCGCGGCCCAGGCGGGTTCCGTTGCATGCATCTTGGCTGGGTAGACGGTGCACCAGTCGGGTCGATAGCGATTCTTTTTGCCATCCCATTCGTCGTAGGCGATTCCGCGCTCCCCCGGCGCGAGGCGACCGACATCAGGCACGTCGAGGCCGAGAGAAAGGTCGGCACGCAACACCGAATGGGCATCGTCGTCGTCGCGAATCAAGTCGCCAAGCTGCACTTCTTCGAGGGCCTCGAGATGCGCGTCCAGCTCGTCACTTCCGTCGGTGTCGCGAACGCCTCCGTTGTAGCTGTCGAGGGTGTCGACCTTCTCGAAATTGTGGACGAGTACCGCATCCTCCTTCTTCTTGGGATCGAGCTCGACACGTCGCAACGCTTCGACCGCGGGCGCGATCTCTTCCGTCTCGATGCTCGGGCGCTCCCCTTCCTCTTCGGGTGCACGGCTTGCGGCGCCAACGCCTTCAATGTTCTCGATCAACTCTCCCCAGATCGCAATGCCAGGACTTTCCTGCCCACGATTTGGCGCTCGTTCGATCGCCCGTCTCAGGTCCGCGTCTTCCCAGGGGCGCTTTCCGTCCAGGGCGTCGCACCGAGCCTTCTGGATCAAACGCGCACGACCGCGCAGGGTGTCGGGATCCTGGCGACTCGATTTCGCCCATTCGAGTGCGACCTCGTGCTCCCGCGCGAAGCCCGGCAATTCGCCTTCCAACCACTCCACCGCTTCGCGAGCGAAGCGAAGCGACTCGAGGGCCGACGCGGAGCACCCAAGGTGCAACGCTCGACCACGAGTCAGACGTCGCATAACAGCTGAGATCGCAGTGCGTACAACGAATAGACGACGGTTGGTCGCGGCGTCGGGAGCGAGATCGAAGACCGGTGGGAGCAGCAGATCTCGACCGCGAACGCCCCCGATTCCGCGCGCGCCAAGGATCCGCACCGGCTCGGCGGCTAGGATCTGGGCCAGGGTCGCAAGCGATCGACGTTCGCCCTCCAGGCCGATGGCGCCGGGTCCCAGTATTTCACGTGAAGGCACCCATCTTTGCCAAAGCGAGACGAGTCCGCGAAAGACGCCCTGCTCCCAGTCGAGCTCGATGCGCGGGGCCTGCATCAGAAAGCCAGGGCGACGAGATCCCGCAGGCCGGTCGCGACTTCGACGTCGTCGGTCAGCGCCTCGACAATCGCCGCGTTGCAGGCCGTCCGGGGTGGCAATCCGGCTTGAATCAAGCGCGCAGCGTTCACGATCAAACGGGTCGACGGCATTTCGGCTAGACCCAGGGGCTCAAGCTCGCGCAACTTGTGCACCAACGCGCAGAGCTTCTTCCCATTGGCCGAATCGATTCCGGTCTCGCCCTGAAGGATCTCGAGCTCGATGTCTTTGCTTGGATAGCCGAGCGAGGTCGCAAGAAAGCGCTGACGCGTCGACGGCTTCAGCTCTTTCAAGCCGCGTTGGTAGCCCGGGTTGTAACTCACGACGAGCATGAATCCGGGCGCCGCCGCGATCTCTTCATCATGCCGCTCGACGTAGAGGCGACGGCGATGATCCGAAAGCGGGTGGATCACCACCACGACGTCGCTGCGTGCTTCGGCGAATTCGTCGAGATAGAGAATCGCCCCATTTCGAACCGCACGGGTCACCGGCCCGTCCTGCCAGACGGTCTCACCAGCTTGAACCAGATAGCGACCGACCAGGTCGACGGCGCTCGTTTCATCATGGCAGGCCACGGTCACGAGCGGACGCCCCAGCCGCACCGCCATGTGCTCCACGAGTCGCGACTTACCGCAGCCGGTGGGGCCCTTGAGCAGGAGAGGCACCTGCTGCGTAAAGGCCATTTCAAAGATCTCGCATTCTCCACCGACCGCTCGATACCAGGGTGGCTCGTCGGACACCGTCGCGAGTCCCGGATTCGCCGGGCCGGAGGGCGTCATCTAGTCACCACCCGATTCGATCGCCTCGTCGCTCGGCAAGCCATATTGGATGAAGTTCCAGATATACAGGCCGACGCCCAAGCTCAGCAGACAACCCGCCAAGACCAAGCCCAAGAAATGCACTTCGATCGCCTCCTGCACATCGAGGAAATCCAGCCCCACCTTGCGTTCCATATAGACCTGGGCGACGCCGGCGACAGCAAAAGCGCCGGTCATTCCGATCATCCCGATATTGGCAATCCAGAAGGCCCACTCCGGCACCCAACCATCATAGAGTTTGCGACCCGTCATCTGCGGCATCGCATACGAGATCATCGCGAAGACGACCATGACATAGGCCCCCCAGAAGGCCATATGACCATGCATGGCGGTGATCATCGTGCCATGGGTCCAGAGATTGACTTGCGGCAAGGTATGCGCGAAGCCGAGGAAGCCGGCACCGACGAAGGACATCACGCCGCAGCCCACTGTCCAGAAGAGCGCGATCCGATTCGGATGGCGCATGCCGCCGGCGCGCGCCATCGAGACCGCATAGAGCGCCATCCCCAAGAAAGCCAGGGGTTCCAGCGCCGAGAAGATGCCGCCGATCCACAGCCAGTAGTCGGGGGTGCCGATGTAGTAGTAGTGATGGCCGGTGCCGAGGATGCCTGACAAGAAGGTGAAGCCGACGATCACGTAGAGCCATTTCTCGATCACCTCGCGATCGACGCCCGTCAACTTGATCAGCAGGAAGGCCATGATGCCGCCCATGATCAGCTCCCAGACGCCCTCGACCCAGAGATGCACGACCCACCACCTGAAATAGGAGTCGAGCACATGGCTGTCGAAGGTGATCATGCCCGGGAGATAAAGCAAGGCCGCCGCGGCCAGACCCACGAAGAGTACGATGCTAGTCGTCGTAAAACGCTTGCCGTTCCAGAGTGTCATGCCGATATTGAAGATGAAGAGCAAGACGTCGATCACGACGAGATAGTCGAGCTCCCGGGGAATCTCGAGAAATTTTCGCCCCTCCCACCATCCGAATTGGAAGCCGATGATGGTAATGACACCGACAATATTGAGCGCGGCCCATTGGACGATTGCGAGCTTCTCGCTGTAGATCTCGCGGTCCGCCTCTTCGGGAATAATGAAATAGGCGGCGCCCATGAAGCCCGACAGGAGCCAGACGACGAGCAGGTTCAAATGGCTCGAGCGAGCCGCGTTGAATGGGATGTAGTCGTGAAGACCATCAAAGCCCATATGAGCGAAGCCCATGATGAAGCCGAAGACGATCTGTAGGACGAAGAGAAGCAGCGCACTCGCAAAGAAGAGATAGGCCACGCGCTGGGATCGGAATTTCATGATGGGATCCTCTACTTGAGCGTCACGAGCCATTGGACAAGCTCGTTACGGGTGGCGTCAGGAAGATTGAGCTTTGGCATCGCGGTTCCCGGCTTCACGGAGGGTGGATCCGCAAGCCAGCGATCGAGTTCGACGGCCGTCAGCCGACTACCCACGCCATCGAGGGCGGGGCCGATCGCGCCGCCGGCGCCACCGACCGCGTGGCAGGCGACGCAGATCGTCGAGAAATAGTCGGGTTTCGCGGTACTCGACACCATCGAAGCGCTCGCCACCACCACGGCGGGGGCCAGATCCGGCTCGGGCGGAAATCCGTTCGTGTCGATTTCGCCAATCCAAGCCAGGAACGCGATCACATCGCGAATCTCGTCATCGCTGAAATCGTATTGGGTCATGCGACGGCGACCGGGGAACATCGCCTCAGGATCTTTGATGAAGACCGTGATCCATTCCGCGCCACGTCGCTTCACGACCTGTGTGAGTTCCGGCGCATAATACGCGCCCTCCCCCAGGATCGTGTGGCAACCCATACAGTTCTCTCGTTCCCAGATATGCTTTCCGCGAATCACGTCCGCGGTCATCTGGTCCTGATTTTGCCGCGCAGGAATTTCGCGCAAGGAATCGATCGTGAGAAAGATGAAGATCGCGCCGAAGAACACGGTTCCCCCGACGAAAAACCATCGAGCTTGGGATTTGGACAGCATATAACCCTCTCTGCACCTCGAAGCGGATGCATTGAAGGGGAATAGCAAATTCAGGGCCAAGATCATCGCGCGTTAGTCGCGCCTCGGGCGCCGTGAAGCCAATCGGCCGTGTCGAATTGTCTCGACCTCGGTCAATCTGGGACATCTTGTGTCTTGTTAGGACAGGAGCACGATCAGCGATCCCCCGAGCAAAAGTAGAAAAGCGCTCATGGCAACGGTCCAGATTCGGGGAGCCTGAATCAATTCCATGAACAGGCCGGCCACCAGATGCGCCTTCAGCGTCGCGAGCCCGATTACCGCCAGCGCGGTCGCCGACATCGAGCCATTGCCCCGATCCGAAATCAAGAAGCTCCCCGCCGTCAATCCGAGCAGAATGACCCAAGCCAGGCTCAGGGTTCTCAAACTTGATTTCGGGCGCGTACTCAACCGATTCGTGTCCTTTGCATTCATGGCCGGTTCATCTCGCCAGATAGATCAGTGGAAAGAGAAAAATCCAGATCAGGTCGACGAGATGCCAGAACACGGCGACCGCTTCAATCGTCGAGGCCGATTCCCCCTGGTAGGCACCTTGATTCGCGCGCCACGCCGTTGGAATCAGGAACCCGACGCCCGCGAGGACGTGGAGGAAATGAAGCCCGGTCACGAAGAGATAGAAAAACCAGAAAGAGTTGGTCGAGAGCGAAACGCCGGTTTCGAAGAGGCTCGAATATTCACTGAGCTTGATGCCCATGAAGAGCAGGCCAGTGCCCGCTGCGCCAAGCAGGCAGAGGGCCGCTCGTCGATTCTCACCACTGCGATTGGCGAGAACGCCCCAGGCGGCGAGCCAACCACCAGTCAGCAACACCCCTGTATTGACCGCCCCTTTCAGTGGGTGAAGTTGCGCCTGCCCGGCGAGAAAAATCTCCGGGTCCGCGCGGCGTGCGACCGCGAAGGCCAGGAAGAAGAGACCAAAGGTCAAGAGCTCGATCGCGACGAAGAGCCAGATGACGGTTCCGCCGGGCAACTCGCGCGGGAGGACTTCATGGGCAAGGGAACGATTTGGCTTGCTGGATGCCGCCATCCGTCGACTACCGATCCCCGGAATCGGGAAGCAACAGATCCTCGAGAAAGAAAGCGGAGAGCTGAGCGCGGCCAGCGAGACCGGACTTGCGGTAGACGGCCACCGAATGTTGACGAACCGTGCGTTCGCTTTTTTCTTGTAGCTCGGCGATTTCTTTGTGTCCGTAACCCTTGAGTAGGAGAAGGGCCGTCTCACGCTCGACGGGCGTGAGTCCCCATTCTCGAAATTGTCGGTCGATCTCTGTGCCCAGACCGCTCAGGAATTTTTCCGCACGCGAGCGCCAGACATCCCTTTCGGCACGATGCGCCTCGAGTGCGACACGCGTTTGCTCGAGCGTGCGGCCGACGCCCCGCCAACCGACCCAGAGAAAGACGACGGCTCCGAGGGAAACGACAAGCATTCCCAGCTCGAAGAGAACGTGAAAACTCCACAGCGTCGTGGGTCGATCCAGGACCAGATCAACCACCCCGCCGACCGCGATCGCACCGAACAAGACGGTTCCAATCCATCGAAACCCCACTCCGACATCTGTCTGATTCACTCAAATTTCCTTGCGCTGGCCACGTTTTGGCGCCCTTGCGACATTTGTCGGATAGGCGTCAGCGGCTCGGCCCGTACATTGCCCTGCAACCTCACACAGGAGATTCGTCCCATGTTGCCCGATCCCCTCCACCCCGCCATCGTTCATTTTCCAATCGCACTCTCGGTCTTGATCCCGTTCTTCGCGATTCTCGTCACCGGCTTGATCTCCCGGAAGGTGCTGCCAGCCCGAAGCTGGCTGCTGATCATCCTCTTGCAGGCGATGCTCGTTGCATCGGGCTGGGCGGCGCTCGAAACCGGTGAGCACGAGGAAGAGCGCGTCGAAGAGATAGTGGCAGAAGATCCCATCGAAGAACACGAAGAAGGGGCGGAGCGATTCCTGCTCTTCGCCGGACTCGGATTGCTCGCGACCGGGGCTGGACTTTTGTCGGGCCCTGCCGGATCGAAGGGCCGCATCGCCGGATCCGTGGTGACGATTGCCGTCCTGGCAGCCGCGGTCTCGGTCGGTCATTCCGGTGGCGAACTCGTCTACAAGCATGGCGCGGCGAACGCCTATCTCGACACCCCGGGCGCCCATGCCTCCACCCGGCTACTGGGACGGCTGAGCGATCATCACGACAACGATGACGATTGACACTGGGGGCTCGAAACGAACCCGTCGTGATCCCGGTCACGCCGTCGAATTCGCACACCACAACGACGGAAAATTCCTTGAATGGACTAAGCTCCCTTCGCGCCTGAAACCTTCTTGAGGGGGAAGAGATGAGTACGATTCACACCGTGGGAATGCCTCGAGCGATGGCCTTCCTGATTTCCGTTTCTTGTGTGCTGGGATTCGCCGCTTCGACCGCGTCGGCTGCGGATCCCGAGACGCGTGCACGGAGCGGCTCGCAACAAAACACGCGACAACACACTCAACAACACAAAGGTCTGGATGATGAGCCGATTCGCGGATACGACGACTATACGGGGCCCTATGGTCAATTCGGCATCTCGATTGGCGCGACCGAAGGCGATCGAGGCATCTCCGATACCGATGCCCAGGGCGGCTTCAATCTGACCGGAGGTTATCGGGTGCTGCCGTGGCTCTCAGCGGAGGGCAACTTTATCTTCCTGCGTGGCGAACTCGACAACAGCAGTCGTGATGCAAACTACTTTTCGTTTACCTTCGGCCCGAAGATCTATCCGATTGCGCTGCTCGAGGATCGGTTGATTCCGGAGCATTTCCAACCCTATATGCTGCTCGCGATCGGCGGCGGGCGATATGAAATCGAAGACACGAGCTTCGACGAGAGTTCATTCATCGCGCGCTTCATCTGGGGTGTCGACTGGTGGCTGACCGACCAATTCGGAGCCTTCGTCGAAGGCGGCTACCACGTCGCCTCCGAGTCCGACATCGACGGAACCGGCGTCTTCACCTTCGGCGGGCAGGTCCGCTTCTAGCCAACCGGTCCACGACGCTTGCGGCGGCTTGGGTGACCCACGTGATGGGTCACCCGGGATCCGCGGCCACTCAAAATCGAGCCGCCACTCAAATTGAATAGGCGATCTCCATCGCTTCTTGCACAGCCTTCTTCGACAGCCCGAATCCGCCGGCGTCGCCTAGCACGTGAACCCGCTCGGCCGGTAGCTGAGCGCTCGCCACGAGGCCGTCGACGACCTTCGAATCGATCTCCGGAAAACCGACGATGATCACCGTCTCAGCCGGCACGCAACTTTCGCGCCCCGAAGCCTGGACCAGAACCACACCCTCCGCGCTGATTCTTGCGACCGCCACGCCCGTGTTGATCGGAATCCCGAGTCGGTCGAGGTTCTTGCAATGATCGGATCGTCTCTTCTTGCCGGCGGGCATCGCCATCCGCCCGCTTGGCTCGATCAGGTGAACGCGTTTACCGCGCCTGGCCAGCCATTCCGCGAGTTCGATCCCAATCAGATTGGCCCCGATGATCGCAACGGTCTGACCGATCGCGAGGTCCGCCCCCTGCCCCCCGCGCTTCACGAGTTCGAGAACGGCCTGGCCACGAAGAACGTGGTCGGCTTGATCCCCGTCGATCGCAGGGCTCGAGAACCTTCCGCCGACCGCAATCACCATCGAATCGGCCTCGAGTTCCTTCAGCAGCGTCTCGTTCGCCTCGGTCCCGAGGCGGACCTCAATCGGCAGATCACCTACCCGGTTGATCAGATAGTCGAGAAAATATTGATTCCTCGAGAAGAGCGTCGAAGCCAGCCGAAAGGCGCCGCCGAGATTCTCGTCTTTCTCGATCAGGGTGACCGAGTGCCCGCGCTCCGCCGCATACATCGCCGAAGCCAGCCCAGCCGGCCCGCCGCCCACAACAACGACCTGCTTCGAGACCTCGGCTGCGGCAAGCGGGAATTCCCCTTCCTTGCCAGCCCGCGGATTCACCCAACATCCGGCGCCGTTGAATTCGGTCGTCATGATGTCCACGCAACCCTGACATAACGTACAGCGATTGATTTCGCGCAATCGACCTTCACGCGCCTTGTTCGGCAATTGCGGATCCGCGAGTAGCGCCCGCCCCATGGCCACCAGATCTGCGCGCCCTTCCGCAACGATGGCGTCTGCTTCGATCGGATCCATGTTCTGGCCGACAACGAGGACGGGAACGTCCACGACCTGCTTGATCGCCGTTGCCGCGGCGATGTTGTAGCCCGCGCCAAACTCTGGGCCGGTAATGATCTGCGTAATATTCGCGTCCCCCACACCGCCCGTGACGTGAAAGCAATCCACCCCGGCTTCGACGAGCAGGGGAGCCAGGCGCTGGGTGTCGTTGATCTCGCGTCCACCGGATTCACGTTCGAAGCCCGAGATACGAACCGTGATCGGGAAATCATCGCCGACCTTTTGCCGAATTCGCGCCAGGACGTCGAGCAGGAGTTTCGCGCGTCCTTCGAATCGACCGCCCGCGTAGTCGTCCGTCCGGAAATTCCGTAGCGGCGAGAGAAAGGATCCCAGCATCATGTAATTGTGCGCCGCGTGCAGTTCGACGCCGTCGTAGCCGGCCTCTCGCGCACGGCGAACACCCTCGCCGTAGAGTTCGATGACGGTCTCGATCTCTTCGAGGGTCATCTCGCGGCAGACCTGCTTGGTTGTTTCGGTGCGAATGACCGAAGGCCCCATCGGCTGAATCTGCTTGAAGAAGGGTGCCAGGGACTCGGGACCGGGATGAGAAATCTGCGGCTGGACCTTCACGCCCTGAGCGTGGATCACGTCGACCAGCTTCTTGTGCCCGGCAATCTGTGAGTCGCTATGCAGGCCGAGAGAATGTTGTTGGTAGCGATGGTCCGCATCGACGCTACAGACCTCGAGGCCGATCAGCCCCATCCCTCCGGCAGCGCGCTCCGCATAGTAGGCGAGATGGCGATCGGAGGGCGTTTCGTCCGGCATGCCGTAGTCGACGGTCATCGGAGCCATGACGATTCGATTCGGCAACTCCATCGAACCGATCTTGAGCGGGCTGAAAAGAGCGTTCAGTTTCGGCATAACGGCTTCCTGAAGTGACGAGTGAGGTTGATCGGCCAGCAGGGACGAACAGCGGTGCCTAGCATCAAAAGACGGTGCGCTTTTCGACGTCAGGTCCGACGGTGGATCACCTTTTCTGCAAAGCGGTCCATCGCGCGTTTCTTGGTGTCGAGAGTCGCCACATCTTCGTCATCTTTCAGCCAGGGCGCACGTCCCCACGGCGTGACGACCCAGGGCAGGACCATGTTATGCATGGCACCCAAACCTTCGAGCTGGAGCTCGACTTCGGCCGTTAGCGGCTGGATCAAGCTGCAGCAGATATCGAAGGGCTCATCCTGCTTGCCCATTTCCTCACGCGCCGCACGCAGCCCCTTGATCGTTTCAATCAGCGGATCGAGCATCAACGGCACGCCCAACCAACCATCATTGGCCGCCGCCCGGCGCAGGGCCGCCTTGCTCGCGCCGCCGCTCCAGACCGGGATCGGGCGCGGCGGCCGCGGACTCGACAGCGCGCCCTGGAACTCGAAAAAATCGCCCTTGTGATCGACGATTTGGCCGGACCAAAGCTTGCGCATCACCTCAATCACTTCATCCAAGCGCTTGCCACGACTACGAAAATCAACCCCCACCAAGTCGTACTCTTCTTTGATCCAGCCCGATGAAACACCACAATGGATCCTTCCCTCGGTAAAGACCGCCGCCGCTGCGACCGCCCGGGCGGAGACGAAAGGGTCGCGCAACGCGGCCAGATAGATATTCGTCGCCAGATGCAACGTGCTCGTCGCCACCCCCATCGCGGTCAGCGTGACCCAGGGGTCGGGCCAGGGAATATCCTCGGGCCACCACATCTTGCCATCCGGCGTGTAGGGATATTTTGATTCCAATTCGCCGGTCGGTATGACCAGATGATCGGCCACCGTGATCCCGAAGAAGCCAACCGCCTCGGCATGCTTTGCGATCTCGATGTATTGATCGACTTCCGGCACGTTGACCAGGGAGAGCCAATGCCTCATTGAGACTTCCTTTCCGCGTTCCCGCCTGTCCACGAATCAAAACCGGAGTAGGCCTGCGCCAACATAACGCCCTAGAGCTTGGCGATCACTTCATCCGTAAAGCGCTTCATATGATCGATCTTCTCTTCGAGGGGCGATCTGAATTTGCCACCGTAATAGAGCCAGGGCATATCGCAACATTCATCGACGCCGATATCGACGAGCCGCTTGTGGCCGTCGAGATCGAAACTATCGATGGCCACGGACACCATTTCGAAGGGCTTGTCGTCGGTTCCGTATTCCTTCCGGTAGCCGTGGATCTTCTTGATCATCTCTTCGATGTTGGCTGCGGTGGTATTCGGAGAGACGAAGCCATCCGCCAATCGCGCCGCTCGGCGCAGCGCCGCATCGGCGGTGCCCCCGATCAGGATCGGCATATACTCCTCGGGTACGGGATTGATCGAGAGGTTTGGGAAGTCATAGTGCTGGCCTTTGTGCTCGAAGAACTCACCGGTCAAGGCCTTGCGCAAGATCTCGATCGACTCGCCACAGCGCGCGCCCCGCGTCTTCCATTCCGTCCCACAGATCTCGAAATCTTCCGGCCAGGGGCTGAGACCGACACCGAGTGAAAGCCGATCGTTGGTCAAGAAAGACGTCGTGCCACACAGCTTCGCCACGAGCAACGGATTGCGCACCGGCAGCTTCAACACATTCACCAGGAAGCGAACATTCTCGGTCACCGCCCCCATCGCGCCAATCACCGCGAAGGGATCGAGAAACTGCGTATTCGCGCTCCAATAGCGCGCACCGCTATCGGTGTAGGGGTAGTCGACGGAAGTCTCGTCATAGAAGAAGAGCCCGTCGCCGACATTGACCGAATGCCAGCCGAGTTCGTCCGCCGCCTTGGCCAGCGGCACATAATGCTCCTTCGGATTGAAGGTCAGCGTAAGATTGAATTTCACCGGGGCCTCTCCATTGCCGCCACAGCGCGACGACGCGACAACGCGACGGCGTGTGGGAATTCGATATTGCGTGAATCAAACTGATAATCTATAAAAAAAGAATCGTCAATTCGTTTTCCATCGAGACAACGACATCATAGACAGATCACGAAACGGAGGCGAGCCAGTGGCCGGACGAGGCACCAAGCAAGCCAAAGCAAGCGCAAAAGAAGGCGCGAAGGGAAAAGCCAGGGGCAAGGCCCGCAAGGCCAAGGAAGACCTCTATCGCCAACTCATCCTCGACGCCGCGGAAGGCCTGTTTGCCGAAAAGGGCTATGACGACGTAAAAATTGGCGAGATTGCAGAGTCCTCGGGTGTCTCGCTACAGACCCTCTATTCGGTCTTTCCCGGCAAGGCCGCCATCTACCAGGCGATCCAGGAGGCCGGGGACCAGGCCCTGCACCGGCTCTCCTCGGAAAAGTCGCGCGACCTGGCCGAGCCGCTCGCTGCCGTGCTGGCCGGCCTCCACGCGACCACGCTCTACTTCCTCGAGCATCCCGACTTCCTGAGCTTGCGATTGCATGGCGGCTTCACCTGGGGCACCGAGGCGAGTGCCGCCGGGAGCCGGGGTCGGACAGAGGCCTGGCGTCTGGCCCTCGATCGACTCCGAAACGGTTGTCAGCGCTGCATCGAAGAAGGAGTATTCGTGGCTCGTGCCCCGGACCTGATCGCGCGTACGATCGTCTCGATGCAACAGGTCGAGTTGGCCCATTGGCTCGAAAGCGGCATGGAAGGCTCGCCCGAAAAAATCGCCCAGGATCTCGACGATCAGGTGGAGCGCGCCTTTCGCGCTTGAAGACCGCAGGACCCGCGCAACCGCGCCAAACACGAACAGGGGAATTCAAGATGAGTGAAACGCATCCCGCCATCAGCGCCGCCCAGAACTCCTGGCGTTGTGTCCAGACCGACGACAAGGATGGCTGGCTCGATCTCATGGCCGAGGAGATCTGTATCGAAGATCCGATTGGTGAATCGATGACGAACCCGACCGGCAAGGGTGTGCGCGGCAAGGCCGCCGTCAGCGACTTCTACGACAAATTCATTGGCCCCTCGACCCTGGTCGTCGACGTCCACGAATCCTGTGCCGCAGGCAACGAATCCGCCCACGTCTTGACACTCAACACCACGCTTCCGAACGGGATGACGACACGCATCCGAGGCATCTTCACCTACAACCTCAACGACGCGGGAAAGATCACCAACCTGCGCGGCTATTGGTCCCCGGCCGACATGGTCTTTGAAAAGCCGTGAGCACAACCGCCAAACTGAGTCCTACCCGTCCCCGGCGCGTTCACAACGTCACACACTGGGATCTCGAAACCGATGTGGCCATCGTTGGCTTCGGCGGTGCCGGCGCCTGTGCGGCGATCGAAGCCGCTGATGCCGGCGCAAAGGTCTGTGTTTTCGAAGTTTCCGCCGCCAGCGGTGGATCGACGGCGCTCTCTAGCGCTGAAGTCTATATGGGCGGAAGCGGGGGCACCCGCGTTCAAAAGGCCTGCGGCTACGAAGACACGACCGAGGACATGTTCAACTTCTTGATGGCCGCCCAGGGCGACCTCGCCGACGAAGAAAAGATCCGCATGTATTGCGAAAACAGTGTCGATCACTTCGATTGGCTGGTTCGCATGGGCGCGAAGTACAAGAACAGCGAGTACAAAAAACGCAACATCATGGCGAGAACGGACGATTGCCTGCTCTACACGGGCAACGAAAAGTCCCATCCCTTTCGAGAGCTGGCCAAGCCCTGCCCACGCGGACACAACCTCGAGATCGAAGGCGACAACGGCGGGCCGATGTTGATGGATCTGCTCACCCGGAATGTCGAATCGCGTTCCGTCCGCGTGGAGTACAACGTCCGCGCCCTCACGCTGATCGCCGATGACGACAACGCCGTTCATGGCCTCGTAGTCCGCATTGACGGAGAAGAACGCAATGTCCGCGCACGCAAGGGTGTGATCCTGTGCGCGGGCGGCTTCGGCATGAATCCGAAGATGCTCGAGCGACACGTCCCTAAACACAACATCGGAAATGTTCCGATCGGGAACCCCGGCGATACCGGAACCGGCATCCTGATGGGTCAGGGGGTCGGCGGCGCGCTCATCCACATGGGCGAGACCTTCATCACCCTGCCCTTCTATCCGCCCGAATCGCTCACCTTCGGCATCTTCGTAAACGCCCAGGCCCAGCGTTTCATCAATGAGGATATCTATCACGCCCGCATGGCCCACCACATCCTCAAACAGGTGGGCCAGGGTATCTACCTCATCGTCAACCACGACGACTACAAGCGTCCACCCTTTTTGAACGCCGACATCGCGGGCACCGGCGAGACGATCGAAGAACTCGCGCAAGAAATCGGGCTCGACGTCGACATGCTTCGCCACACCGTCGACTTCTACAATCAACACGCGGCCAAGAACGAGGATCCCGCGTTCCACAAACACGAAGCCTGGTTGAAGCCCATCGAGCCACCCTACGCGGCCCTGGACTGCACACCCGGCAGTGGCGTCCTCTATCCCTTCTTCACGTTAGGCGGCCTGGACACACTACCGACCGGGGAGGTCCTGAGCATGGGCAAAGACGTCATCCCCGGACTCTACGCGGCCGGACGAACGGCCTGTGGCATTCCCAGGACGGCGGGCGGGTATGGAAGTGGAATGTCGGTTGGCGACGCAACGTATTTCGGCCGGGTCGCGGGCAAGCAAGTGGCGAATCGCGAGTGCGCGAAGCCGGCTCAGGAATAGGAACCAGATCAGGCCATGCTCGAAGTCGCCCGAACCGCCTCCCTCGAAGTCCTGCGCAAGACGCCCACCGGCGTCATGCTCGGCTGGCCCGAAGACGAGGTCTTCCTGCCGGCGCGAAACGTCCCGGAAGGCACGTCCCCCGGAGATAGGCTCGAGGTCTTCCTCTATCTCGATTCGGAAGACCGGCTGATCGCCACGACCGCCAAGCCCCATGCGGTGGCCGATGAGTTCGCATGCTTGCGCGTCGTCTCGGTGAGTTCGACCGGCGCCTTTCTGGACTGGGGCATGCCGAAGGACCTGCTGCTGCCCTTCCGAATGCAACTCCAGCCCGTCCACCCGGAACAACGGGTCGTGGTTCGTGTATTGGTCGACTCCGTTTCGGGCCGACCGGTCGCGACGACCCTGGTCGAACGATTCCTCGAGCCAAGCCCCGAATGGCTTCGAGAGGGCCAGGCCGTGGACCTGTTGTTCTACGAAGAAACCGATCTCGGCACCAAAGCGATCCTCGATGGTCGCTTCGGAGGCCTCCTCTATCACGAGCCGGGCAGCCCCGGTCCCGAAATCGGCAGCGCGGAAACCGGCTACGTTCAAAGAATTCGCGAAGACGGAAAGATCGATCTCACCCTCGCGCCCAGTGGTCGGGCCGCGATCGAGAATGCACGAGAAATCGTGCTCGAAGCCCTGATCAAAGCCGGCGGCCGAATCGAGCTCGGTGACCGCAGCGAACCCGACCTGATTCGCAGCGAGCTCGGATTGAGCAAGAAGGCCTTCAAGCGTGCGATTGGCGCACTCTATCGTGACCGCCGAATCAAGATCGCCGAGACGTCGATCGAGCTACTCGACTCGACCCACAAAACAATTCAAAAGGAGCACGCGTGACGACCCCAGACGACTTCACCCACTTCGGCTCGAAGACCACAGCCGACGAGGTCTTGCGCGGCGTGGATCTCGCCGGGCAATTCATCATCGTCACCGGTGCCAATACCGGACTCGGATTCGAGACCGCGCGCGCGCTCGCCGCCGCCGGGGCAAACCTTTTGCTGGCTTGTCGAAGCGCCGAGAAGGGAAGCGACGCTGTGCGTCGAATCCTGCAAGCCCACCCGGGAACGAAGGTCGCCTGCGCACCGCTCGATCTGGGATCCTTCGCCAGTATCGACGCCTTCGCGGAATCGATCGACGAGCCTTCGATCGATGTCTTGATCTGCAACGCGGGCGTCCTGAACGCGAGTTATCAGGAGAGCGACGGCGGAATCGAACACACCATCGGCGTGAGCCACCTCGGACATTTTTTGCTGGTCAAGAGTTTGCTTCCCAAGCTTCTGGCGAACAACGAAGGAAGAGTCGTCATGCTAGGCAGTGAGGCTCATCGCAGTCCGCGCACCCTCGAATTCGATCACTTCCCGCAAAGCGCCGACAATTATTCCCAGTTGAAATCCTATGGCCAGGCGAAGCTCTGTAACACGCTTTTCGCAAACGAATTGCAACGAAGATATGGCGACGACGGTTTGACCGCCTGTAGTTTGCATCCCGGCAATCTCGTGACCACGGAGATCGGCCGCGATTCGATGTTGACACGCCTGGTGATGAAACTCGTGAGCCCCTTCACTAAATCACCGGCCCAGGGCGCAGCCACGACTGTGCTATGCGCCGTACATCCCGACACTGAAGCCATCGCCGGCCGCTACTATTCCCATTGCCAGCCGATCAGGATGAGCCGCGAGGCCGAGAGCCCAGAGGTGGCCAAACAGCTCTGGGAACTCACCGAATCCTGGTGTCCCTAGACGCCAGGCAGCCGCGAATCGGGTGCAGCCACGGATTCGCCACATCCGTCGACTGGGAACGACGAGAACAGCCGCCTATTCTCCTGCCATGCACCGATTGAATCGACTGGCAATTTTCATTCTGGCCGCGATATTCGCGGCTTCGCTCTTCCCCGACACGTCCCTCGCCAAGGGCGAAATCGTCGTCTACGTCGCCCGCAAGATCGTCACGATGGAGCCCGGCCAACCCGAGGCGACCGCGGTCGCCGTCCAGGATGGCTTGATCCTCGACGTCGGCTCGCTCAAGAAATTCAATCCCTGGCTCGACAAACAACCGCATCGGATCGACCGTCGCTTCGCGAAGAAGGTGCTGCTGCCGGGATTCATCGACCCTCATGTCCATCCCTTTCTGGCCGGAAAGCTCCTGACCTTCGACGTCGCTGCGCCCGAGGACTGGAATCTTCCGAGTGGACACATCCCCGCCCTCCCGGACCGCAAACACTTCATCGAACACATCACTCGTTTGAGCCAGGCCTGGTCCGACGAATCGAGCCCACATGTCATATGGGGTTGGCACCATCTCTGGCACGGGAAGTTCACTCGCGACGAGCTCGATGCGATCTCACCCGACAAGCCACTCATCCTCTGGCACCGCTCGTACCACGAACTCGTCGCCAACACCGCCGCCCTCGAATGGATGGACCTCCCGCCAGAGGCCATCGCCGAAGCCGCCCATCAGATCGATCTCGAAAGCGGTCATTTCATGGAACGCGGCATGGCCATCGCAAGCCGACGCCTCGCCGAGATCACGGAGACCCCCGAAAAGATCGCCGAGGGCCTCGATATCTTTCGTCAACTCGTCCATCGCGGTGGCGTGACGACCGTGGCTGACCTGGTCGCGGGCTCGACGGTCAGCGTCGATGGCGAATGGCAAGCCGCACGCACGCACCTGCAAGGAGACGACGTCCCCTTCCGCTCGCTCTTCATCGCGGCACCCTTTGCCTGGGCCCTCGAAATGGGCGATGCCGCCTACGCTCGCCATGACGAAATCCGTTCGCAGGCGACGGATCAGCTGCGGTGGCCCCGCGCGATCAAGATGTTCGCGGACGGTGCGTTCATCTCACAATTGATGCAGCTCGCTGCGCCCGGCTATCTCGATGGTCATGAAGGCGAGTGGATGATCCCGCCCGCGATGCAGTGGCCGATCAGCAAGCGCTACTGGGACCAGGACTACGACATCTACTACCACGTGAACGGCGACAAGGGCCTCGACGTCACCCTCGACACCTTCGAGAAGTTGAAGGCCGGACATCCGCGCGTCGACTATCGCTTCAGCCTCGAACATTTCGGCGTCTCGCGCGAGGACCAGATCACTCGCCTGGCGGGTCTCGGCGCCTCCGTTTCGATCAACGGCTACTACCTCTATCTCTTTGGCGACGCCTACGCCCAACACGGACTGGGCTATTCACGCGCATCGCAGATGACACGACTCGGATCCCTCGAGCGAGCCGGCGTTCGTTTCACGATGCATTCCGATTGCCCGATGGGGCCCATCGAACCCCTCCTGGCCGTTACGAATGCCGTCACGCGGCGCACCCTCAACGGAAACACCCTGGCGCCGGAGCAAAGCGTCTCTGTCGAGGCCGCGCTTCGGGCCGTCACGATCGATGCCGCCTGGTCCCTGCGCATGGACGACGAAGTCGGCAGCATTGCCGTCGGCAAGAAGGCCGATTTCGTGGTGCTCGAAAAAAGTCCCTTTGATGTTCGGCCCAAGCGAATTCGCGACATCGAAATCTGGGGAACCGTCTACGAAGGTCGCGTCTTTGAAGCGCGGTAGGGCGCCGAAAGACGGCCAAGCGCGGCGAAGGGCCGTGCTCGGCTCACAACCTGCCCAGCCTGACCTCGAAGGCTTTTCAAGCCACGAGCGCACGCAACAAAATCTCACATTCCCGCTGCTCCATATAGCGAGGCACCGGGTAGTTCATATAGGCTTCGTCGAGCGCCTGTTTGGCAATCGCCGGAATGTCGTCTTCACGCAGAGCAGGAAGCGACGCATCGATACCGACCTTCTCCATCAAGTCGCGGACAGCCTGCACGAAACCGTCGGCCCTCTCGAGCGACCCGCCACCGCCCGTGCCCACCAATTCGCCGAGCTTCGCAAGACGTTCCGCCGCGGCCGGTGTTGAAAACTCCAGGACGTGAGGCAAGACGATTGCGTTCGCTAGTCCATGCGGCGTTCCGTAGTACGCGCCGAAGGTATGCGCGATCGCGTGCACATAGCCCACGCCGGTCCGGGTGAACGCCAGCCCCGCATAATAGGAAGCCAACGCCATGGCTTCACGGGCTTCCAGATCATCACCCTCGGCATACGCGGTCGGTAGATTTTCGAAGATCAGCCGAACGGCCAGCTCTGCATAGGCCTCGGTCGTCGGCGTATGGGTCCGGGAGATGTAGGACTCGATGGCGTGGGTAAGCGCGTCCATTCCCGTGGCGGCGGTAATCGGCTTCGGCAGACCCGTCATCAAGGCCGGGTCGAGGGCCGCCATGCGCGGCAAGAGTTTCGGATCGATGAAGAAGCGCTTCGCGTGGGTGTCTGCTTCAGAAATCACCGCCGCCAGGGTCACTTCAGACCCCGTCCCCGCCGTCGTCGGAATCGCATAGAGCGGCACCGGGACCTGCTTCACCTTCATCATGCCCTCAAGCTTTCGAACGGGGCCTGGATTGGCTGCCGCCGCCGCAATCACCTTGGCCGCATCCATGGAAGAGCCGCCACCGACGGCGAGCACACTGTCGCACCGCTCTTCGCGGTAGAGGGCGAGACCTGCATCGACATGAACGAAGGTGGGATCCGGCTCGACACCCGAGTAGACGACACAGTCGATCCCGGCGCGACCCAGGGCAGAGACGACCGGCTCGACCAGCCCAATTTCCACGAGCATGGAATCCGTTACGACGAGCACCCGAGAGAGGCCACTCTGCGCGATCGCCTTGCACAAAGTCATTGAGGAGCCCGGGCCCGTAAAGGTCACGGGCATCTTGTCGGGCATGAGCTTCATCATGATCATCGAGATCCGAACGAAGAGGCCATGCATCCAGCGCTTGATCAATTTCACAGAAACTCCGATGAAGCGCGATTCGATTCGAATCGCGAAGTAGCGGTCGAAGGGGCCAACCCAAAGAGCAGACACTCGGCCTTATCGCCGAGATTGCGCAAAGACGATAGCGCCTCGAACACCCTTCGAGGCTGCAGTCAGCTCAACCGTTGAATGGCCAAGAACCAGTCCAATCCCCCTCAAACCCTGAACGGGCGCGCTAGCTTTCGATCATGCCAACCCGCCCTCCCCGTCGATCAGCGCGCTGGATTGGCCCTGCGCTTTTGATTGCATCGACGCTGATCACGCTGCTCGTTGTCGAGACCGGAATGAGAATATGGGTCGGCCAACCGATCTCTTTCCGAAAACTCGGCGACCCTGATGTCACCGTTCGAGACAGCAAGCGAGACCTCAGCGAATTCGCCTCGTCGATTAGACCCGCAGCCGGCACCGACCCGGGCTGGATCAACCTGGATCCCCCACGCCTTCCGCAGCGACACACGATTGATCCCGAGATGCTGGCATGGCGGGAACAGGCTCGTGAGGTCGAGTGGTCAGGCTTCGAGAACAGTCTCTACCGACAATGGAACGCCGCCTATCTGCGAACCATCGCTTGTGACTCCGGCTTGCCCATTCTCTCGACACCGGCCCCGCTCTTCGAATTCGACAGCCCGGGCGGATCGGTGACACCCCTCTATCGATACCTTCCGGGCCGAACCGACCCGCTCGGAATGCGCACCAACCGCTTTGCGTTTCGCGGCCCGGATCTTCCCCTCGATAAACCGCCGGGCACCGTTCGCCTGGCCTTCGTCGGCGCCTCGACGACCGTCGGCAGCAAACATTGCCGCGCCTCCTATCCTGAATACGTCATTCACTGGCTGAATCTGTGGGCGCGTGCAGTGCACCCCGAGCTGCATTTCGACGGCATCAACGCCGGTCGAGAAGGCCTCACCTCGATGCATATCGAAGCCATTGTACGTGACGAGGTCCTGCCGATGGAGCCCGACCTCATCCTCTACTACGAAGGCGTGAACCAGCTAGGCCGCTGGATCCAATACGAGGAAAACCTCAAGGACATCCCGAAACCCGATGAAGACAAAACACTCGCAGCCGCGAGCCAATATTCCGTCCTCGCGCTCCGGCTCCGTGAACTCATCCTCGCAACCCGCCGCACCGGCCTCGAGCCCAGCAAGCCGAAGCACAAGATCACCTGGCCGCGCGGTGTCAGCCAATCGAAGCCTGATCCCTTCGATCAGCGGCTTCCCTATTTTCTGCCGCGGATCGTTTCCGATCTCGACGACATGAAACGACTGGCAACGAGTCAGGGCAGCGAACTCGCCCTGGCCTCCTTTGTCTTTCTTGCTGAAGACGGCATGAAATTGGATCGCTGGCGGGACGGACAGATCGAGAAGTTCTACAACAAAGTCCTATGGCCGCTCACCTACTCGGAGATTCGCGATGTGGCCGACTTCGAGAATCGCGTATTCCAGTCGTACGCGCGTGCGCGCATCATTGGTTTCGTCGATCTGGCTGCCGCCTATCCCCAGGACCCATCGCTTTTCCTCGATGGCGTCCACTTCAACTGCGACGGAATCCGGTTACAGGCCTGGATCGTCTTCCAAAAGCTGTTGCCTCTCGTGCAGGGTCGTCTCGCCGCCGGCCAATGGCCCCGACCGGACGAACACGTACTCCGAAGCCACTCGGGAACGCCGGCGCCCCGACTCGTCGAGAACCTTTGCACGGACCTGGAAACCAAATAGACCGACCACGACTGGTCCCGTCGCATCGGCTGAGGCCCTGATCGCACGAAGCCCACAGTGCAAGAATCCCCTAAGCTCGCAGCGGAGACAAAATGGAACGGAGGACTCCGAGCCCGATGACGGAAGCCCGACAAGGCCCGCTGCAAAGACGTATCTACGAGATCATCTTCGAGGCGGATACGCCGCTTGGAAAACTCTTCGACGTCATCTTGCTAGGCGCGATTTTCGCAAGCGTTCTCGTCGTTTGTCTCGATAGCGTAGAGAGTATCCATACCCGCTACCCGGAAGAATTGATCGTTGCGGAGTGGTTCTTTACCGCACTCTTCACGGTCGAGTTGGCCTTGCGACTGCTGACGGTTCGCCGGCCGCTCGGCTATGTCTTCAGTTTCTACGGCGTGGTCGACATCCTGGCGATTCTTCCCAGCTACGTCAGTTTGCTCATGCCGGGAACCCAACATCTCCTCGTCATCCGCATTTTGCGTCTGCTGCGAATCTTTCGAGTATTGAAACTGGGTCGTTATGTCTCCGAGAGCCAGATCCTGGTGACCGCGATTCGAAACTCCCGCGCGAAGATTGCAGTCTTCTTGTTTACGGTCTTGACCCTCGTCGTCGTGATCGGTGCGGCCATGTATATCATCGAGGGACGTGAGAACGGCTTCGACTCGATCCCACGGTCCATGTATTGGGCCATCGTGACGCTCACGACCGTGGGCTACGGCGACATCACACCCCAGACCGTACCCGGCCAGATTCTCAGCTCCGCCCTGATGATCATGGGCTACGGAATCATTGCGATCCCGACAGGAATCGTGACTGCCGAATTGACCAGTGTCGGCCGCCTCGCCGAGGTGACGACGCGAACCTGTGCCTCCTGTATGAGCGAGGGGCATCGAGCCGATGCCAGCTTCTGCTTCGAGTGCGGCGAGGCGCTTCACTCGAACGGCGATTGACGGCGCCGGAGTAGCTCCAGCCAAACGATCGCCGCGCTTGAATCTGGGGCAAATGGCCTAACCGGGGTAGCATTCTCCCCATGCCGACTCGCGACACTTCCGAAGCCCCCCACGCCAGCGACAAGAAGGACGCGCAGATCGAGCGGTTCGCGTCGTTGGCGAACCGCCGCCATGACACGAAGCAGGTCGCCGACTACGCACCCGCCGACCCGACCCGACTGAGCGTGGAGCAGGCCCGTTCCTGGGAGGAAGACGGCTTCTTCGTACTCCGCGGACTCGTCGCTGCCGATTTTTGCGCGCGACTCGATACCGCAGTCATCGAGATGGTTCGACGCATGGAGACGGACGGCACCGAACTCGATTCGACCAAGATTCTCGGCGCCTCCTTTTCTGTACAAGAAGAGAATTTTACACACGACGTCGAACGACCCGAAGACCGGATCTCAAAGCTCTACAACATCCACCGCGAAGACCTCTTTCGTCACCTCGCCAGAAATGAGGATCTCACCCGCTTGATCGGAGGCCTCCTCGGACCGGACGTCGACGTCTTCAACTCGCAATACATCTTCAAGAACCCGGGCGCCTGGGGCCAACCATGGCATCAAGACGCCCTCTATTTCGACTTCGACCGCTTCCCTCAAGTGGGAATGTGGCTGGCGACCAGCCCCTCGACCCTAGAGAACGGCTGCCTCTACGTCGTACCCGGCAGCCATCGCGAGCCGATCCACGAACATCTTCCCGATCAGCGTCCGGGTGCCAATCTAGGGTACCTGGAAGTTCGCGACTACGACTTCGACTCGGAAGTCCCGATGCGAATGGAGCCGGGCGACGTACTCCTCTTCCACAGCTTCCTGATGCACCGCTCCGTCGACAACACCTCGAACGGGCGACGAACGGCCGTGGTCTACCACTACGGCGCCACCGGCACGAAGAACAAGGGCCTACCCAGCCCGACCATCGACTGGATGCCCGCGCTACGCCGAGGCTTCGCAGTGCCACCGGGGACATACAACCCCTGGTCGCAGTGGAGAACGCGACTGCAACTCGCAATCGGCCCCCCGCTCGTCAGGGTGCTGAGAGCCTTCGGGCGTTAGTCCTTAGATCTACGCCAACACAATCCAGTCGTCGGCCTCACGCCCTGCGTCGGACGAGCACAGATTGAGGCGACGCGCCCCAACTCAACGCATCCCGCTCTCGTGAAAAGGCACTCGATTCCCGCACCGCTCGGACTCCAACTTGCATCAAGCAAAGGCAAGGAGTTCTTCTTACATGACAACGACAACGACAACGGGCGGAGACCGGGTAGCCAGGATGCTGAAAGCCGAGGGCGTGGAAGTCGTCTTCGGCATCATCGACGGCTCGTACCAGGGCCTCTACACGAGCCTGCCTCGCCACGGAATCCGCATGGTTTCGCCGCGACACGAGACGACCGCCGCACATATGGCCGGCGCCTATGCGCGACTCACGGGAAAGCTCGGCGTCTGTATCGCGAGCAATGGGCCGGGTGCTGCAAACGTACTCCCCGGCATCGCGGTCGAGAATGGTGAAGGCAATCGCGTCCTCGTGCTGACGAGCTGGCGGCGCAGCCCGATCGTCGGGCCGGATCGCGGCGGCACCTACCAATATTTCGATCAGGTCGCAGTCGCGCGCCCCATGTCGAAATGGTCGGGGGTGGCGCGCAGCTTCGATCGGATTCCCGAAACCCTGCAGCGTGCGTTTCGAATGTCCTGGCAGGGGCGACCCGGTGTCGTACACGTTGCGTTGCCCGAAGACGTCGTCAACGGTGTGTTCGAAGAGCCTGGCGAGGTCCTGAAGCCGTCCCGCTATCGCCGTACCGCCAAGGCAAAACCCGATCCCGCGATGGTCCGAGAAGCCGCACGCCTGCTCGCCATGGCCGATCAACCCCTGCTTCACGTCGGCAGCGGAGTCATTCATGCGGATGCTGCGGCCGAGGTCGAAGCCCTGGCACAAATGATCGAAGCCCCGATCAGTGCGAGCTGGGGCGGACGTCCGGCCATCGACGCCCGCCTGCGCAACGCCATCCCGATGTTGCCGCCCTTGATCGATGAGGTCCGCTGCCGTGCAGACGTGGTCCTCGCCCTCGGAACCCGCTTCGGCGAAACCGATTGGTGGGGCAAGCCGCCCTATTGGGGCCAACCGGACGAGCAACGTGTGATCCAGGTCGACATCGATGAGGAAGTACTCGGCTTGAACAGGCCCGTCGACCTCGCCATTCACGCTGATGTCGGGCCATTCCTGTCCGCGCTACTCGAGGAACTCGAGCAATTCGATCTCGACAAGACGCGCCCGGCGCGGGCCGAACGCCTGGATGCCTGGGCGGAAACCGCCCGCAACCTTCGCACCTTCCTACGCGGCGCCGCCGCGGACGAAGACGCCGAGCCCATGCATACCGCCTTCGTCCCCTTCGTTTGCCGCGAGGTCTTCGAAGACGACGCCATTCTCGTGATCGACGGCGGCAACACGGCGGTCTGGACCAATCTCTTGCACGAGAATCGTGTAGCCGGAGCTCAACTCTCGACCTTCAAATTCGGCATGCTGGGCGCCGGACTCGGCCAATCCCTGGGCGCCAAGATCGCCTGCCCCGAGCGCCAGGTCTATTGCATCCTGGGCGATGGAGCCATGGGCTTCCACATGCAGGAAATCGAAACCGCCGTTCGCAATCACCTGCAGATCATCTGGCTCGTAATCTGCGACCGGCAATGGGGCATGGTGAAATTCGGGCAAAGCATGGCGCTCGATCCCGAGACAATGGAGGCAGAGCGCTCCCTGCCCCCCGGAAAGCTCATCAATACGGACTTCGAAGAGATTCGTTTCGACCAGCTGGCACAGAGCATGGGCGCACACGGCGAACGGGTCAGTCGAGGCCGTGACCTGCGACCGGCACTCGAGCGCTGTCTCGCAAGCCACCGGCCGGCGGTGATTCATGTCGACGTCGACCCCGTCGCCCACATGTGGGCCCCCGGCGTTGACGTCTTCAAGGCCATGCACCTCGAGCCGAAGGTCCCGACGGATGAGGAGCCGGAGACATGAGCGGCTCGGGTGCGGTCCTGGTCACCGGCGCTTCGGGGCTAGTCGGTCGTCGGGTCGTCGACGCACTGGCGGAAGAATCCGAGAGATCCATCATCGCACTCGATCTCCACGAACCAACCGGGGACGCCCGCCTTACCGGTGTGACCTACCTCACCGGTGACATCCGGGACCCACAACTCGAGAAGATCTTCGAGACGCACAAAGTCGAGGTCGTGGTGCACCTTGCAGCGATCGTCACGCCCGGCAATCTATCCGCCGAGGACGAATACTCGGTCGATGTCCTGGGAACGGAGAATGTGCTGCGAGCCTGCCTGGGCGCGGGCGTTCGGCAGCTCGTCTATGCGAGCAGCGGCGCGGCCTACGGCTTTCATGCCGATAATCCCGTCCCGCTTCGCGAAACGGATCGGCTTCGCGGCAACGATGAGTTTGCCTACGCCAAACACAAGCGGCTCGTCGAAGAGCGACTCGCCCAGGCGCGCCGCGACCATCCCGAACTCCAACAGCTGATCTTCAGACCTGGAACGATCCTCGGAGAGTCCGTCGCAAGCCCCATAACAGCCATGTTCGAACGTCCCGTGATCTTCGGCGTGGTCGGTTTCGAAATTCCCTTCGTCTTGATCTGGGACGAAGACGTGGCCGCTGCAATCGTGAAGGGCATTCGTGAAGAGCGCAGCGGAATCTACAACCTGGCTGGCGACGGTGCGGTTCCTCTCCGAGAGATCGCACGCCGCGTGGACAAGCGCTTCGTCGCTTTACCGGTGGTCGTGTTGAAGACGGCCCTATGGCTGGCTCACCGGCTCGGCTTGGCCGCTCGCGGCGCTGAGCAGGCCGACTTCCTCCGCTATCGCCCAGTCCTTTCGAACGAAAAGCTCGTGAATGAATTTGGCTTCAAGCCCCGCTACACAAGCGACGAATGTCTGGAGCGTTACCGCGCGCTGCGCTCCGAGAAGAGCGTATGACCGCCCATCCCCGCACGGTCGTCGTGACCGGTGCCGCCACCGGAATCGGCGCGGCGATCGCTCGTCGGTTCGCCCGAGCAGGCGACCAGATCGCGCTACTCGACATTAACGAGGCCGGCGCGAAAGCTCTCGCTTCCGAGCTGGAGGCGCTGGGCGTGCGATGCCTCGCCGTCCGCTGCGATGTCACGGACCCGGAACAATGTCAGGCGGCGATCGCGGCGGCGATCGATCACTTCGACGGCATCGACGTATTGGTCAACAACGCCGGCATCACCCATCTCGGCCGATTCATCGATACCGACACGTCAGTGCTGCGTCGCGTAATGGAGGTCAACTTCTTCGGCGCTGTCGAATGCACCAAGGCCGCCCTCCCCGCCTTGATCGAGGCGCACGGTCAGATCATCGCCCTGTCGAGCGTGGCCGGCTTTGCTCCGCTTGCCACCCGCACCGGATACGCCGCCAGCAAGCACGCCCTGCATGGATTCTACGATTCATTGCGCGCCGAACTCTTCGACGACGGCGTGGGCGTCACGCTCGTCTGCCCCTATTTCGTGAACACGTCAATCGGCGACCGCGCCCTTGGCCCGGACGGTCGAACGGCGTCCGCGGGTGCACGCACCGGCGTGCGAGACTCGATCGAGCCCGGCGAAGTCGCCGAGGCAATCTACCAGGGGGTCGAGAGGAATCTCGCGCTGGTCCTGGTGCCGGGCCGATCGCGACTGGCCTGGTGGGTCTCCCGCCTGGCGCCGCGTCTCTACGCTCGCTTGATGCGGCGACAGTTTCGCCGTTAGGCAATGCAGTCGGACGTCCGCTTGCCGCCCAAGGATTCAGCCGATCGGCTTTCCCGGCGTGAACTCGCACGGCATTCGTTTGATGCCATTGATGAAATTAGACTGCAGCCGCGCGGGAGGACCGGTGATCTCGAGACCGGGCAAACGATGAAGAATCCGATCGAACATCACTCGAATCTCGCGGCGAGCCAGGTTCGCCCCCATGCAGAAATGTGGCCCAGGGCCGCCAAAGCCGACATGCTCGTTAGGCGTACGTGCCAGATCGAACCGATGGGGGTCCGTAAAGACCTCTTCGTCTCGGTTGGCGGAAGAATAGAATAGGACGACCTTGTCCCCTTCCTTCATCTGTTGACCGCCCAGAACCGTGTCCCGAGTACACGTCCGGCGCATGTGGATGACCGGCGTGGCCCAGCGAACGATCTCCTCGACCGCGGTCGACGCCAGACCGGCGAAGTCGGCCTCCCAAAGTCGACGCTGGTCGGGGTAATCACAAAGCGCCTTCATGCCGTGGCTGATGGCGTTGCGCGTCGTCTCATTTCCGGCGACGACCAGCAGGACAAAAAAGGAAGCCAGCTCTGCGCCACTCATGGCCCCGTCTTCGAGATCCGCATTGAGCAGCGCTGAGGTCAGATCGTCGCCCGGGGTCACGCGTCGAATCTCGGCCAATTCATTCATCAAGCCAGCGAGTTCCGCACCCGCGGAGAGTGCGGTGGCGATCAAATCGCCGCCGACCGGTGTAAAGTCTGGATCCCCTAGCCCAAGGATGCAATTCGTTTTCTCGAAGACCATCTTCTGCTGACTCTGCGGAATATCCATCATGTCGCAGATGATTTCGAGCGGAAGCGGCGCAGCGATGTCTGCGACGAAATCACATTCCCCGCGCTCGATGACCTGATCGATGATCGCGTCGGCGCGCCGTGCGACGTCGGCTTCGATCCTCGCGAGCGCCTTGGGCGTGAATCCCCGGGAGACGATCCGACGCTGATGGCCATGGCGCGGATCATCCATGTTGATCATGCCGCCGAAGAATTCGTTGAATTGCGGAGGCAGATCCGCGATCGAGGTCGCGCCCTTCCCCGAACAATAGATTTCGGGGTTTCGGCTGACTTCGAGAATCTCTGCATGCCGCGTCAAGGCCCAATAGCCGGGCCCGGTCGGGATCGGCATTTCGGGAAAGTCGCGTTCCTTCATGAAAGGAATAGGACGCTCCGCCCGCAGGACGGCAAAGGCGCCTTCGCGTTCTTCGATCGGGCGTGCCCAGAATTGAGGATCTGACAGATCGATCTCATCGACCGACAGGGTTTTCTCGATCTTCATAGCTTGCTTCCCTTCTTGAGATGAACTGGCTCAGCTTCAGCCGATCTCTTTCATGACCTCGGCGTAGCCATCGAGAATCGGAAGCACCGTGTCGGCATCCGCCGGCGGCAGCCCGAACACACAGCGCGTGATCCCTGCGTCACGAAACTTCTCGAGCTGCGCTGGCTTCGCGGTACAACCAAAGATCGACACTTCGAGACTCGCCGGGTCGCGTCCGGCTTCCTCGGCCATCTTGCGAAATTTCGGCAGGTACTCGGTGATGTCGTCGCGGCCGTAGATCGGCATCCAGCCATCGCCATAACGAATCGCCCGCTTCGCACCGCCCGGAAACCCGCCGCCGACATGGATCGGCGGGTTCGGCTTCTGCAAGGGCTTCGGCCATGCGAACGTGGCATCGAAGTTCACGAACTCACCGTGATATTCGGCCTCGTTTTCGGTCCAGAGCGCCTTCATGGCTTCGATCCGTTCGCGCATGATCTTGAAGCGGCGAGAGAAGTCCGTCCCGTGATCCTCCATCTCTTCGGCGTTCCAGCCCGCACCGACCCCGAAGAGCACCCGCCCCTTCGACAGGTGATCGAGAGAGGCGACTTCTTTCGCAGTGTGAATCGGGTCTCGCTGGATGACGAGACAGATCCCGGTGGCCAGTTTGATCCGCGTCGTCACCGACGCAGCCGACGCCAGGGCGACGAAGGGATCGAAGGTGTCGTAGTACATCTTCGGCAGATCACCGCCGCCCGGCCACGGCGACTTCCGCGACACTGGAATATGCGAATGCTCGGCAAACCACATCGAGTCAAAGCCCCGCCCCTCGGCCGCCATGGCGAGTTCGGCTGGGCTGATCGAATAGTCGGTGGGAAAAATCGTGACGCCATATTCCATGATGGTCTCCAGTCCCGGGCGATGGATGGCCAGTATCGCCCAGGCCTTCACACGGATTCAAGCAAGGATTGAGGCTGATTCGGATAGAGATCCGATCTGAAAGGAAGGGACGAAGTGCGTATCCAACCAACCCGACGCGGCCGATCGGTCCGCACCAGATTCGGCGGCGCACCCTCCCCGGATGGGCCATCTTTCACCCGACGTCTGAATTCTTCGCGGGTCGGCCGAAGTGCCGCCGGCAAGGTCCGCCCTACGCCAACGAAAGGATGCCACCCATGTCGAGCGGCCCGATGCGCTCACCAGACCTGACGCCGATCGAGCAACGCTTCACGGTCGATGGATCGCTCACGCTCGTGGCTGACGCCTGGGGTGACCCCAACGACCCGGCCGTTGTCCTGCTGCACGGCGGAGGACAGACGCGACACGCCTGGGCCGGGACCGCGGCGACCTTGGCGGCCGCCGGTTGGTTTGCCATCGCCGTCGATCAACGTGGTCACGGCGAGAGCGACTGGGCCTCGGACGGCAACTACGAACGAGAGCGTTATGCGGACGACCTGATCGAATTGGCGACGATGCTTGCTTCGCCGCCAGTACTCGTCGGCGCTTCACTGGGCGGAATGGCCTCCCTGCTCGCCATTCATCGTGCCAAAGAAGGACTCGCCAAGGCGCTCGTCCTCGTGGACATCGCAACACGGATGGAGGCCAAGGGACTCGATCGCATCTTCGCATTCATGCAAGCCGCACCCGATGGCTTCGCAGACCTCGAAGAAGCCGCTGACGCAGTGGCCGGATACAACCCGCACCGACCGCGACCCAGCGACCTCCGCGGCCTCAAGAAGAATCTTCGACAAGGCGAGGACGGTCGATGGCGATGGCATTGGGATCCACGCTTCCTCGACATGAAGACGCCCGCCGAGCCCCCGCGCCCCTGGAACATGCTCGACCGCGCCGCCGAGTCCCTCCGCCTTCCAACACTGCTCGTGCGCGGACGAATGAGCGACATTCTCAGTGAAGACGGCGCCCGGGTCTTCCTTCGCCAGGTGCCCCACGCGAAATACGCCGACATCTCGAACGCCGGACATATGGTCGCCGGCGATCGCAATGATCTCTTTACCGATGCCGTGCTGGCATTTCTCACCGAAATCCGGGAAGCGCCGCAGACTCCCTAATTCAAGGAGCTTGAGGAGCTTGAGGAGTTCGAGGCGTTCGAAAACATCAGCGCAAAGGAGAACAGCCATGCGTGCTTGTGCCATGCGAAACCACAAGATGATCGTTGACACCCTGCCCGACCCCGAACCCCAGGAAGGTCAGGTACTGGTCAAGACCCTGGCCTGCGGCATCTGTGGCTCCGATCTCCACATGCTCAAACACGCGGAACGCATGATCGAAATCGGTCGCCGCTCCGGTCAGGGCGAGGGCATGGATCTCAAGCGCGATGTCGTCATGGGCCACGAGTTCTGTGCCGAGATCGTCGATTTCGGACCCAATACGACAAAGGACCTGAAACCGGGGACACGCGTCTGTTCGATGCCCATCGCGATCGGAGCGCAAGGCGCGGGCACCGTCGGTTATTCGAACGAGTTTCCGGGCGGCTATGGGGAACTGATGGTCTTGAACGAAATGATGCTGCTCGAAGTCCCCAACGGGCTCAGCACTGAACGCGCAACCCTGACCGAACCGATGGCCGTTGGCTATCACGCGGTCGAGAAGGCCCAGTTGATCGGCGGCGAAATTTCAATCGTGATCGGATGCGGCCCAGTTGGACTCGCCGTGATCGCTGCACTCAAACTCAGGGGCGTGGGCCCGATCATTGCCTCCGACTTTTCACCCATGCGTCGGACCCTGGCCGAAGAAATGGGTGCCGACGTGATTCTCAATCCCGCCGACCACTCGCCCTTTGAAAAGTGGGAAGAACTCGCCGTTCCACCAGGCGTCGACATCCGCGATCCCTTGTCCGCCATGTTGGCCGGGGACCAGGTCAAACCCTGCGTGCTCTTCGAGTGTGTCGGGGTGCCGGGTCTACTCCAGCAGATACTCGAAGGTTCGCCGCGCAACGCGCGTGTGGTGGTGGTTGGCGTGTGCATGGAGGCGGATCAGATCGAGCCGATGTACGGCATCAACAAGGAGCTGAACATCCAGTTCGTTCTCGGCTATAGCCCTGAGGAGTTCGCCGCAACGTTGCAAAATATTGCCGAGGGGCGAACCAACGTAGACCCGCTGATTACGGGGAAGATCGGGATCGACGGAGTCCCCGAAGCCTTCGAGGCCCTGGCCAACCCGGAGCAGCACGCGAAGATCCTGGTCGAACCCTGGCGCTGACACTTCGCCTGCTAGGCGAAGACAACGAGGCCGGGCCGACGCTCAGCAGGTCGAACGCACCGGTGGACCGGAGGCGGGGCGGACCTGCGCTGGCCCGACGAGTGGCCGCGCCTAGAACCGGTATTGAAGACCTGCCCCGTACGTCACGAGGTCAAAATCTTCAATCTCCGATGCCGCGGCGAGGATGTAGTTCGCGCCAACCGAAGCGACGATGCTTCGGGTGAGATAGAAGTCGAGACCGGCGCCGAATCGCATGGCAAAGCCCCTGTCCGGATCGTTCATGCTGAAGCCCGCCGAATCATCAACGGTCACGCTCATCATGCCCATTCCCATCAGGGTGTAGGGCTGGATGCGGTCGTGCATCCAGAAGATCTTCGCGTTGGCGGTCGCGATCCATGAATTGACCTCGGCCGCGTTATTCAGGCCATTCGCTTCAATATCGGAGTCCATCAACATTTCGAGTTCGACCTCCAAGGCGATGGCAGGGTTCACTCGGTAGCCGCCGTAGAGCTTGAAACCGGGCGCGGGGTCCGCCTCGGGGTCGGAGGACGCGCTGTCCAGACGCACGTAGCTCCCTCCAATGACGCTGCCTCCAACGTACGCACCGCTTCGGGCGTAGTCGCTCTCCTCCTCCGAGAACGCTGGAGCGGTGGAAACGAGACAGGCTCCGATCAAGGTCAGCGCAGTCGTCGTGGCAGTCGTGAGATTCAAACGCAAGGGATCCCCTTTTCGTACCAGATAGAGATGATCAGATGACAGACGGGCAACAACACCTAAAGGCATAGCGCCCGGCGTGTCTGGCCGCAAAGGCCACCTCTCGCCGTTCGTCGAGCCAGTTGGACCTGTCGTCGCCTTGAGCCCGCGTGCGGAGCCTCCGTTTTGCTTGCATTGGCTTCGAAACCCGGGGACACAGCGCGATTATTCTTCCATGCGCGAACGAAGCTCGTGACCCGGGCGCGATTCGAACGCGCGACCTGCGGCGACACACGCGCTCCGCGCCTGCATCGCCTTGGTACTCGTCGCCTCCTCTTCGTCGGCGACTCCCTTACCCGCTTCTGCTCCGAAGCTGGATTCTCACATCGAATGCTCTGCTGCGTGCAAATAATAGTGGTGACCCGGGCGCGATTCGAACGCGCGACCTGCGGCGACACACGCGCTCTGCGCCTGTATCGCCTTGGTACTCGTCGCCTCCTCTTCGTCGGCGACTCCCTTACCCGCTTCTGCTCCGAAGCTGGATTCTCACATCGAATGCTCTGCCACGTACGGAGGGATATGGTGACCCGGGCGCGATTCGAACGCGCGACTTCCAGCTTCGGAGGCTGGCGCTCTATCCAGCTGAGCTACCGGGCCAGATCGTCGCATCTCGCTGCACGGCAGCGGGCGACGAACGGAAAGGATCGTGGTGGGGCGTACGTGGTGGGGCGTAGTGGATTCGAACCACCGACCTCCGCGGTGTGAACACGGCGCT
>CAZMFM010000011.1:0-68632 GCA_964565565.1 uncultured Spirochaetaceae bacterium
CCGCCAAGTCCCCGTTCTTGCTATACCTTCCCGCGCACGCCCCGGTAGCTCAGCTGGATAGAGCGGCTGCCTTCTAAGCAGCGGGTCGCAGGTTCGAGTCCTGCCCGGGGCGCCATTCCAGATCAAGGGCCTACGCGATCAACCCCTCTACCGGCCGGGCCCGAGAGAAAGCGGAAAGAAACCGATAGGACCGTGATCTCGACTGCCCCGACCAGGCAGAAGCAAAGGGCCAGGAACGTCGAAGCAAGTGGCCCCTCTGGAATGCCGACCGCACGATTGAAGGCGTAGGCCACTGCGTAGATGAGCAGACCTGGCAACGCGAGTGCGACGGTAAGCCGCCAGCCGTTGTTCCTTGTGAGATACCATGATTCCTCGAGCGACGGACGCAGATCAATCGCAGTCGCAGGAAATACCATGCTAAGGCGCGATATGACGTAGGCGGCCGGGACGTAGATCGCGAGCCCTTTCAGCCAGCCGACGATTCCGGTGAGGTCGCCGACTGCGTCTAGACCAAACACGATGCCGAGTGGCATCATCGCGAAGAGGGCAAGAAGGCCGATCGCGATCGACCAGCCGATAAAGCGTGTTTCTCTCTGGGTCCAGTAGATGCCGTAGCGATTGGGTAGAGATGTTTCGCCGACGAGTAGGATTCGGTGGCATGAGACTGCGTACATCACTCCGATTGCACCAGAGAGGGCCGCGAGCAAGGTGCTCCATCCCAGACTCTCTCCGGTTTCAGGAATCGCCAATGGAAGAGCGGTTGTGAGAATCGCGGGAATGAGCAGGGCCTTGAGCAGAGCCCGCCAGTGCCGCTCTGTTTCGATAAACGCCTGTTCGACGACTGGTCGAATAGCCAGGGGTTTCGTTGACACGGCTGCCGATCGCTTGGGGTTCGGTCGATCTATCGACGGCTCTTCGCTTCGCCGCTCGGCGATTGCCGCACGCAACCGAGCGTACCGCGTTGGGTGTGCGTTGCCGTCGATCCACCGCTCAATGTCAAGCAGGGCGCGGAGATCAAGGTTCTCGTAGTCGGGTTCGTCGCTCTTTGAGTAAATCGTAGCGGGTCCATGAGGCTCGTTCTGATCGTCGATGTTAGCCATTCAGGGGTCCGCATTGTCTGGGAGATATTCGATCAAATCGGTCCATACCGGACTCATGGTTTACAGATTGTTCTGGGGACATGGTTAACGCATTCCCCGGCACGAATTGATTCGATCGCTCTCACGCATTGCGCGACCTCCGTGCTCCTCACCTGAAGTGTCTCTGTAGCCGGCCCCGTCTTGGGCCCGTCCCCCAGTGTGGGAGCGGCCCATACGAGCAGGAATATGGCCATCAGGAATCTGCGCGTCACACACTCCCTCTACTCCGGAAACTCCAGAACCGTAAAAGTAAGCAGCCCATCTCCGGCGATCTCGTCGATGCGAATTCGCGCGCCGCGAACCACGAACTCATTGCTATTTTTCATGTCGTGTCTGTACTCAATCTGGCCGAGTCGTTCGCTGAGCGTTCCCCGAGCGAACTCTTCAATTGACATCCGAACGACCCTGCTATCGGAGCCGTCTACGCCGATGTACGTGAGCCGCCATGAGGGTCTTGCGAAGTAGTATCCCCAGAAGCGAATCGCGTCTGTATCGAACGCATCAACCAACCCCCAGGACCTGTAGCTCTTGGGTCCGAGGTACTGAACCACAGCGGAATCTGCGTCGATGTACCCGTCCTTGAGCACGACAGCGACCTGTCGATGATAGGACTCGTTCACCAAGATAGATCGAGCCGGACTCGGTGTTCTTGAATTGAGCCTTCCACAAGGATCCGGCTGGAATCGTCCTGTAGCCACCAATGGGAATCTCACGTTCCGCCTCATACATTTCTGTGCAAGGACACCCGTAATAGGTCGCCACCGGCTCGCCCATGCTGATCGTTCGGTCGCCGGCATCCGGCGGAACTTCGGGTATGACGATTCGCTGCAACGGGTGGTGAGTACAGGCTCCCAGCGTGAGCGCGAGCCCGAATGCAATGAGCGATTTGCTCCAACGCCAATTCAATAACGATCCCACTATCGCGACCTCCCTGTCATCGCCGGCGAGCCCCAAGCGAGACCAAGGGCCAGATGAAGCGCCGCGCCGTCAACCTCACCCCGGCCGAGCATCCAATTCGATCGAAACCCCAGGCTCCTGCGACGCCCCCGCCGTCCCAACCGAAACCGCTTCCGAAGGCGCCCCTCGCTCGAGCACCATCCGCCTCAACGCATCCGCCCGCTCATCCGCCAACGCTCGCAACCGGCTCTCGGGAACTTCTTGTGCCTCGACATAACGTTCGAGCAATGCTTCATCCTCCGAGGACAAGTCCTTTTCCTTGCCCTTGGCCCGAGCCCGGAGCGCCGAAGCAACCCTTCGCCGCGCAAAGAACGTGGAATCCGCAACCTCCGGAAAATCATCTCCCGAAACCGCCTTCTCTTCGAGCATCTTTCTCGCGGTCGGTAGGCGATCGTCCTCGCTCCAACTCCCATGGAGTGCAAGGCCCAACATTGGCCGTTCCGCCACGAGTTCGACGAGTGAATCGAGTTGAGCGTTTGCGTCGCTTCCTGGTGCGGTCTCCCCGGGCGGGAAGGGGATGGCGCCTAACGAGGATGCTGGGGCGCCATCGGGGACAAGCATGCCGAACATCTTCATCGGCGATGCGATCGCGCCCTGGACGGCGCTCTGTATTGCGCTGAGCATGATGGCACCTACGTCGACACCCGTGCCGCCCTCGCCATCGACGGAGACCGGCACCGATAGTGAAATGTCACCCGAAGCGTCTCGTAAGAGCGCGAGGACGAGGTCGACCGAGACCCCGAACTGCGAAGCGAACGCGGCGGCATCGTCGGGGGCGACATCCAGGTGGTGTAGGACGATCTCGTTCTTCGTCTTGTAGCCCTCGGCACTGGCGACGATCTTGGAGTCGAGGGACGTCGCACCGGATTCGATTTCCCAGCCCGCGCCGCGAGCCAGCGAGGCGTAGGACAAGAGGTCGAGTTCTCGGAGTGCGAAGTCGAGTTCGCCAAGGCCCCCCGGTAACGTGCCCTCGAGGCTGAAGGAGCCAGCCGATTGAATCAGCCCCTTGATCGAGAGTGCGCCCATTCCGGCGCCGTCGGCCAGGTTCAGGTCGTCGATCGAGACTGTTAGTTTGTGGATCTTGGTTTCGTGACTGGGCTTCACGGTGCGATCCAGATAGCGCAGCGTGCCGTTGGTCAGCTCGATCTTCCGGACGGAAATGTCGGGTGTGCTGACAGGCTCCCGCGGATCTTCGGCGCTCGTGTCTGTGGAGGCGGGCGCCGCCTCCGACTCGACTTCGCCACCCAGGGCCGCGAGGAGTACTTCGAGAGCGTCGGGTGGGTTCGTGTAGACGATGAGCGGGGACGAGAGTGCGATGCGTGAGAGTTCGACTCGGGTCGGTCGGTCCGTGGCGCTTTCGAGAGGGGCGAAGGCCTTGTCGATCTCGACGGTGAGCGCGTCCCATTCGAGGGCGAGTTCGCCGGTGGTTGGATGTTTGAAGCTGAGCTCGGAAATGCCGGTCGAGCCCGATAGGGTCAATCCGGCTGGACCCTGGCCTTCCTGCGCGACGGAGGCGAACTCGATCTGGAGGTCGCCGGCGGCATTGCAGGAGGCCAACCAAGGGACGAGGTCGGGATAGGCGAGGAGTAGAAAGGGCGGGACCTTGAGCTCTTCCCAATGCACGCGCCCTACAAAGGACACGGGATTCAATCCGACAAGGCCGTCGATACCCAGCTTGGCTTCGTCGATTTCGAAGCCCAGGTCGACGGGAAAGGTCTGACCAGGCGCTGTCCCGGCATCGGTGAGTTCGAATCGAAGGGCCACTTCGATCGGGCCCTTCAAGGTTTGAACGGTGAAGGCCGCGCGCTGAATCTTGAGATGCTTCATCCGGATGGAGGGCATTTCGGCGGCCGGCGTTTCGGCTTCGTCGATCGCAGGCGCAGCCGCCTCATTCGAAGCTGGGGACGTCACCCGCGCCAAGGCCCATTTCCGTTGTACGGAGAGTTCCGGATGTTCGAGGTCGAGTCCCCCGAGCCCGATCCCTTCGGCTCCCGAGGAGAGCGCATCGAATGCCAGCGCTTCCGCCGAGAATCGGAACAGGACTTCGCGCGTGGCCTCCTGGCGCAACGACAATGCGGGATCAAGAAGTTCAAAGCGATCGAGTAGGAAGGTCCATCCCTTGTCGCTTCCATCGGTCCCGTCGGCTCCCTCTTTCCCGTTGCTTCCCTCGATTGAAGCGGTCTCCTCGGCGTCCCCGGCTTCGGTTGTAGGCTCGGCTCCACGGCCGGCCTCGGACGCGTCTTCCGCTTCGCCGGGGAGAACGGGCAGCTTGAGGCTTCCGTCCTCGAGTTCGACGACCTCAACGACCGGGTGAAGGATCTCGAGGTCCGTCACGTGAAGTCGGCTGAATAACAGGCCCGTCCATTCGAAGGCAAGATGGACTCGCTCGACGGCGAGCAGGGGCGGGGTTGCCGCGTCCGGGTCGGGGTTGGCCGGCGCATCGATGTCTTCATCTGCGAGCGGAAGATCGACGACGAGGTCTTCGAGGGTGATTTCGCCGGCGATCAAGCCGAGGTCGACGTTGCCGATCGCGACGCGGAGATTCTGGTCGGCGGCGACCCGGGGAATCGCCCATTCGATCACGGAGGGCAGGGCAATTCGGATGAAAAGCAGGAGTGCGACGGTCGTGATCGCGATTGTTCGAAGCCGTGACCTGGGCTGGACGGCCGATTCGCTTGCCGAATCGGAAGGGTCTTCGTTGGCAGACATTGGGGGGCCTCAGGCTTCGCGGTGCATAGGCGTGCGTTTGCGGACGGGGTCGAGCAATCCGAGATCACCTTCTTCGAGGTCGTATCCGCGAGGGTAGGGGGGCTCGGGCGTCAGTCCGATTGCGGCGACGACGCGGGGATGCTGATAGTAGGCAGTGTAGGTGTGGAAGATGAGCGTCTCGAGGAAGCCGGGGTGTTCAGCGGCAATTCCGGAAACGAGCGGCGCGCGTTCCCCGCTCGGCAGATCGGCAAAGCCCGAGACGGAACCGGCGCGGGCTTTCTCGTCGAGCGCGGCAAGGCCGGCGGCGACGAGGGCGCTTGCTTCGCCGAGTTTTGCTTCGACGTCTGGGGCGAGACCGAGGCTTCCCGCGCCGGGGAGCGATTCGTCCCGTGCGGGGATCAGTTCGTCGAGCAGGGCGATGAAGGTCGTTTGGGGTAGTGGTTCGTCTGGCATGGGGGTTTCCGGGGTGTCTTGGAGGTTGGGGTGCTTTTGGATCTTTCTGGATGGGACGGGGACATTCTCAGTCGAGGATCGTCTCGAGGTTCTTCTTCATGTAGTCGGCGACGTAGAGGGCGATCGCTTGCAAGGTGTTAGTTGGATTGACGCCGCCCGAGGTGACGAAGACGCTGCCGTCGACGATGAAGAGGTTCCTGACGTCGTGGGTTCGGCCGTGGGCGTCGACGACGGATGTGGTCGGGTCCGTACCCATCCGCGCGGTGCCCATGAGATGCCAGCCGGCGGGGGCGAGTGGCGCTTCCGAGAGGATGTCCTTGCCGCCGGCGGCCTCGAGGAGTTCGGTTCCGCGGGCGACGGCATGGTCGAGCATCTTCAGGCTGTTTTCGCTGAGGCGGTAGTCGATCTTGGGGGCCGGAATGCCGTCGGCGTCGACGAGGTCTGGATCGAGGGTGACGCGATTCTCGGCGTCCGGGAGGTCTTCACAGATCACGACCATGCCTGCGGTGCGATCCCAGATCTCGTCGTAGGCCGTGTGGTGGTCGGCTCCCCAGGGCAGCCTTCCCGAGGACATGCCCCAAAGTGCTGTCGCGATCGGACCCATGCCGCGCAACATCTCGAAGGAATAGCCGCGCTTGAAGCCGCGCGATTCGTCCGTTTCGTAGAACTCTTGCGAGATGATCGAGCATCCGGTCGGACCCTTGTAGCCGCCGAGCTTTTCGTCGAAGACGCCGCGGACCATGGCGTAGGGATGGAACATGAGGTTGCGGCCGACCAGGCCGCTCGAGTTGGCCAGGCCGTCCGGGAAGCGCTCGGATTTAGAGTTGAGCAGCAGCCGCGGCGTGCCAATGCCGTTGCAAGCGATGATCACGATCTCGGCGGGTTGGTGTCGTTCCGTTCCGTCTTCGTCGATGTAGATCGCGCCGCTTGCCAGGCCGGCGTCATCGACCGTTATTTCGCGGACACGGCAATGGGTTCGCAACTCGACGCCTTCGCGGATGGCGACCGGCCAGTAGGTTACGTCGGTGCTGCCCTTGGCACCCTGGGCACAGCCCAGGATGCATGGGCCGAGGTTGATGCAGGCCGCACGGCCTTCGTAGTCCCTGGTTGCGATCGCGCTGTCGGAGGGCCACCAATGCCAACCGAGGCGATTGAATCCCTCGGCCATCTTCTCGCCGATCTTGCCCAAGGGAACGGGCGGAAGGGGGAGGTCCTTGGCCGGATAGGCGGGGTCTCCGGCCAGACCGGCGACACCCATCATGCGGGCGTTCAGGTCGTACCAGGGTTCGAGAGTGGCGTAGTCGATTGGCCAATCCTCGGCGACGCCGTCGAGGCTTTTTACGCGAAAGTCGGAGGGATGCATACGTGGGAAGTGCGCGGCATAGAGAATCGTGCTGCCGCCGACGGCGTTGAAATTCGAGACCTTGATCGGGGAGGCATCGTCATTGATCGGGTAGTCGTCGCGCCGGCCGCGGCCGTTCGGGCTGAGTCCGAAGCCGCCGAATTGCTCCATCTCGCCGCCCATGCGCGTCGTCGGATAGTCGGCGGGATTCATCCAGCCGCCCTGTTCGAGACAAACGATGCGCATTCGCGTTTCCGCGAGGCTCCAGGCGATCGCCGCGCCCGCGGCCCCGGCCCCGATGATCAGGACATCGACGGGTTCTTCCGACATTTGAGAGCTCCTGCCACCGGTCGTTGGGTGGCTCGTTGAAACCATGAAGTTGACGGCTTCATGGCGTCCGTAGGTTTAGCTCGATCCACGATCGGCGCCGCCCGGTTTGGCGAGAGCCTCGAGGAGGACCCCCTCGCGCAGCCCCCAATCGCAAACGGTGAGTTCGTCGAGGCCGAGCGCGATCATGAGCGTGTCGACGATCAGGGCGCCCGCCGGTAGCAGGTCTGCCCGCCGCGACTGGACGGTCGGCATGGCGAGCCGCTGCTCATTTGAAGCCCGCATGAGTCGCGCAAGGACCTTCTCGAGTTCCTTTCGCGCGAGGATCATTCCGTTCAGCTCGGATCGATCGGTTGGGCTACGCCAGGCAAGGGCCAGTCGAGCCAGGGCGCGTATCGTACCGCCTGTGGCGACGAATCGCGCGCGTGACGATTCGCTCAACTCCGGTCGGCGCGGTTCGAGTCGCTCGCGGACGTGGTCCTGGATGGCCAGCACCTCGGCGGCGGATGGTGGATCGGAGTGCACCCATTCTGCGTGGAGTCGGGTGACCCCGATTGGCAGGGATGTCATCCATTGCGGGTGGCGGTCGATTCCCGCGGCCAATTCGAGGCTGCCCCCGCCAAGGTCCGCGGCCAGGATCTGCGTTCCCGCGAGTTCGAGCCGGCGTTGAATCGCGGTGTAGGAGAGTCTGGCCTCTTCCTCTCCCGAGAGAATCCGCACCGGCTGCCCGAGCACATCCGAAATGCTCGATGTGAGTTCCCGTGCATTGCTCGCGTCTCGCAGGATGGCCGTGCCGACGGGGAAGAGCGTGTCGCAGCCGGCGCGGTCCGCCTTGGCTCGCAGTCGGCGAACGGCCTCGATGGCGCGGAGGCAATCCTCTTCGGGAATCGCTCCAGCGTCATTCGTGTGTGCACCAAGCCGAAGCGTGCTCCGCTTACGCAACACCCGAACGAGATCGCCGTCAGCCGCGACGTCCACCACTACAAGGCTGAACGAAGTGCTTCCGAGGTCGAGGACGGCGAGTCGTTTGGGCATCTGGAGGGTGGATAGCAGGTCGCTGGGCGAAACGGTCTCCATCTTGTCGACCTAACGAATCGGCGCGGATGCCGAGGACGATAAGCGACGATGAGCGACAATCAGAAACAACGACTCCGAAGGCGTTAGGCGGCCTTCTTGCTGCCCTTGCCACCTTTCCGGCCCTTCTTTTCCTTGCTCGAACTCGCGTTTTTCGCCTTCTGGACTTTCAGCCGGACCTTTCGTTTGTTTTTGGCCTTCTTCTCTGCCTTCTTGGCTTTCTTCTCTGCGTATTCCTTGGTGGCCCTCTTCCTGGCCTTCTGTGCAGCCTTCTCCGCGTCGGCCTTGGCGTTGGCTGCTTTCTTGGCGGATCGACGTGCGCGGCGAGCGGCGTCCTGGGCGACTTCTTCCGCAGCCTTTTCCGCCTTCTTCATGACCTTTTCAGCGCGGCGAATCATCTTGCCCGCCTTGCGGACACCCTTCTCGATGATCTGATCAACGGCCTTGGCGACCGAGGAGATGATTTCGTTGGCTTCCGATCCATTTTCAGATCGTCGCTTCGAGGATGATCCGCCCTTTTTCTTTCCCTTCTTGTCCGCTCGCTTTGTCTTCTTCGACTTCTTCGACTTCTTCGACTTCTTTGATTTCGCCATGGTTTGGCCCGTTCCTTTCGCTTTTCTAGATCTGGTTTGGTTGATCGATACGGATCGATCGAGCTGAATCGCTGTTCGCCGCCATGTCAGACGGCGGTACTCAATGTGTGCTCTTCGGGTTCGTACATGCGACTAGCAGGGCCGACGATCAGGGGGTCTGGTGGGCACACCAGTTCCGTGTCTTTGTCGGGATAGTCGAGATTCCAGAGCAGGTGCCGCATGCAATTGATTCGAGCGCGCTTCTTGTCGTTCGACTTCACAACCGTCCAGGCGGCATCCGCCGTATCCGTATAGAAGAACATGGCCTCCTTGGCCTCGGTGTACTCGTCCCATTTATCGAGGGACTCGAGGTCGATGGGTGAGAGCTTCCATTGCTTCAGGAGATCTTTTTCGCGGGAGCGGAAGCGCTTCAGTTGTTCTTCCCGGCTCACGGAGAACCAGTATTTGAAGAGATGGATCCCGTCATTGACGAGCATTCTTTCCAGCTGAGGGGCCTGGCGCATGAACTCGAGGTATTGCGCTGAGTTGCAAAAGCCCATGACGCGATCGACGCCCGCGCGGTTGTACCAGGAGCGGTCGAAGAGTGCGATTTCGCCCTTCGTGGGGAGGCATTCGATATAGCGTTGAAAGAACCATTGCCCGCGTTCCCGGTCAGTGGGTTTTTCAAGCGCCCAGACATGTGCGCCGCGTGGGTTGAGGTGTTCCATGAAGCGCTTGATCGCACCGCCCTTGCCTGCGGCGTCGCGGCCTTCGAAGAGAACGAGGACGCGCTGTCCCGACTCCTTGACCCAGTTCTGCATCTTGAGGAGTTCGATCTGAAGCAGATGTTTGGCGGTTTCGTATTCCTCGAGCTTCATCTTTTTCTTGTAGGGGTAGGAGCTGTCCTCGAAGCCCGGTCCGGTCTCTCCGAGCGCGGGAACGGCAGAGATGGGTGGGCCTAGCGTTCGGAACTCATTGGCGACAGAGTCCGCATCGCGAGCACTCTTCTTTACCTTGTCCCGGTTCTTTCTTTTCTTGCTCTTGCTCGTTGCCATTATTCTGTTCGACTCCTCATGTCAGGTGGGGATCAAGGAAACGCACACCGCAGCTGATTGACGAATTTTCGGACGAAGCGAGTGGTGAGTGGGTCGACGCTGCAGAGAACTGGGGAAACAAGGCCTCGAGTGAACTCGATGCATCGATTTCCAACACTGCACGACGACGTCCGTTCGTGATCTCCAAGAACTCCGTGCCTACCTGAAATAATTGCAAGGCGCGTGCCGCGAAGAGGGCCACGAGATTGCGACCCGAGTTGGGCAAGCTGTGCCCTTCGGTCACAATCGAGGCGGTAGTCCTCACTTCGGGTCGTTTCTGGACTAGGTCACGGGGCCAGACCCGATCTCAACCGCTTTCGCCGGAGAGATGTTGGGCGAGAGAATCTTGGGTGTTGAGGATCTCTTCTTGCGGGACCGCCGAGTGCAGGCCCGGATTGACGTGCAGGCATCGGTTGGCCGAACCATTCTTCGCGAGGAGTTCGCTCGCACGATCGCGGGGAACCAATTCGTCGTCCGTCCAATCCTCGACCAATGGTTTGGTGATGCGCCCTTCCGTGAAACGCTTCCGTCGATCTGCGGAGAATTCGTTCTTGGCTTCTTCGGGCGCTCGGTCTTCGTGGGCCGGGCCATCGATCGTGTCCGCCGCGATGACGTTATGTCTAACAAGGCGGCGGGCGAGGGCGACCAGATGGTCTTCACATTTGTGTCCGTTACCACGATGGCCAATCAAGACCGGCGGCGTTGGGACTGTTGCGTCTTCAGGAGCCCAGAGCACGCCGGGGATGCTCCGGTCGTTGCATTCGATTCGAAAGTTGCGCTGGGGTCACGCCCCTGCCGGTTTCGCTCTCGCCCCAGTCCATGAAGTTCTCCTTCTGAGTCGATCGATGGAAAGCCTATTCCCTCCGGATCCTCGGGAGGTGGCTCGGGCCTAAGGAGCGGGGTCGCCGGCGAGGGTATTCGTGAGGCGGAAATCCGTTTGGCTCTGTGACCTGGACGATCCCCGGCTGGTGTTGGGGCTTGTGCAGTCGTCGCTATCGGAGTTCCGGTCTTAGGGGTAGAGTCTCGTCATGGCAGATACTGTGGGGCAACGGAACCGGGTCCTGGAGCAATTGGATCGTTTCCTCTCGCCCGAGGTGCTGCGCGGCGAACTCGGGACCCTCAACCGCTCGCGCTTTCTCGTTTCGGTCGTATTCATTGCGGTGGCCGCTTGTTTGGCGTTCTTGTGTTTTCACCTGCTCTCCAACGACCTCAGGCGAGCGGCCTTCATCGGAGCGGCGATCATTCCCCTGCTTTCGACGCTGGTTGTGCTGCGTCGTCCCGGTGCCCTTGTCATCGCGACCCATTTTCTTTTGACGGTCGGCCTGACAACGATTGTCGTGAGCCCGATGTTGAAGCCGGATGCGCCACATCTCTTTCTGGGGATCATTGTCTTGCCCTTGGTTGCGGTCACCGGCGGCGGCGTCAGGGCGGGCCTGATCTGGACGTCGGTCGTGGTCCTGGTTCTGGGGACGGGCGCGATCCTGGTGGATGCGGACCTCTCCGAACGTTCGGTCCGTTGGAGTAGCGTGATCGTGGCCGTTGCCGTGGGCCTCGGGATTTCACTCTCCGAAGAATTTCGTCAGCGCGCCAAACAACATGTCCGTTGGCAACGGGAACGCGCTGATCATCATGAGGTCGAGAGGTTGGAAGCCGAGCGGGCGCTCGCTTCCAGCCAAGTCGTTTTGGCCAAGGCCTTTCAGATCTCCCCTTCGCTGTTGATCCTATGTGAACAGGCGACGGGGAGAATCATCGAGACCAATGAGAGCTTCACTCGAATACTCGGATGGGAAATTTCGGAGGCCATCGGAAAATCTTTGACGGATTTGAATATCTGGGTCGCGCCCGAGGACCGCGCGAGCCTTACTACGGCGTTCATCGACAAACGCGTGGCCTCCAGCGTTGAGGTTCGTGTACGCACGAAGTCTGGCCAGTATGTCTGGTTGCTCACTGTGGCCACGATTTTCGATCTCGACGGCGCACCCCATATCTTGGCCGAAGCAATCGACATCACCGATCGAAAACGCAACGAGGAAGAACTTGCGAGCCATCGCCAACGGCTCGAAGAACGCGTCGAGGAGCGCTCCGAACAATTGCGCGAATCCCGTGTGCAGCTCCGGGAACAGCAGCAACTCGCGGTCGTCGGCACGCTCGCCGCCGGGATCGCTCATCAGATCAACAATCCCATTGGCGGCATTCTGGCCGCCGCGGAATTTGCGCTCTTGAATGTGGACTCTGAGGACAGCGAGACGGTTCGCACGCGCGCACTCGAAACGACTGTCGAAGAAGCCCGTCGCTGCGGTCAGATCGTCCGCAACATGCTCAAATTTTCGCGCCACGAACCCACCGCAAAGTGGGTCGAAGATCTGAATGACATCGTTCGCCGGGCGGCCGAGGTGACGCGCCCCTACGTCACGCAAAGAGGGGGAACCCTCGAACTCGACGTCAGGCCCGGTCAGTTGATGGCCAAGGTGAGCCCGATCGACATTGAACAGGTCCTGGTCAACGTGATTCGGAATGCCGCCGAATCGCGAACCGCCGGCGTGCACATCATGGTGAGCACGCGCCGCCACGGAGACGCGATGTCGATCGAAGTGGCCGACGATGGATTGGGCATCGCCGCTGGCGTTCGGGAGCGCATCTTTGATCCCTTCTTTACCACGCGGCTCGGGGCCGGCGGTTCGGGGCTCGGGCTTTCGGTCGCACAAGGTGTGGTGACGGATCACGGGGGTACGCTCGAGCTCGATAGTCAGGAGGAGAAGGGAACCCGGGTCACCGTCCGATTGCCATTGGATTCGGCGGAAAGCTGAGCATTTACGCGGGAGTTCTCTCTCGAAGCGGGTTGGGTCGCCGATTGGATCTTGGATCGTTGGACGCCAGCTGAGGGCGCCGGCTACAGGCTGAGCCCGTGTTGCCCGATGAGGTAAAGGACATGGGGTTGGCTTTCTCAAGTGAAACCAGCTAAACCCCTGCTCAACAGGGCGAACAAAGTTCAAACAAATTCTACCAAGCAGTGGCGAACAACAGGATCTCTCGTTCCCCCGATCGAGATCGCGCCACGAAAACGATCAAGATGATCAAGCAGATCCAGAAGATCGAGACGGTCGACGTTGAAGTTGAAGTTGAATAAGTCGATCGAATTGATCCAAAAGATCAACTAGACCAAAAAGATCGACCCGCCCTGATTCCTATCAGACTCTGACCACTTGTTGTTTGGTCAGAACCAATAGTCCGGCTGCGCCAAAATTCGGCGCCGCACGGCGGAGAAGTAATTTGTCTAGCGCACAACCGCAAATCGTTGCGGAAAGCGGATTTGACCGCTTTGAATTTGATTCCAAACTAATCCACGGCCTCGAGGCTGCGGGATTTACTGAACCCCGGCCGATTCAGGCCGATACCATTCCGGCCTGTCTCGAGGGACAAGACGTCATGGGGCTCGCCCAGACGGGCACCGGCAAGACGGCGGCCTTCGCGTTGCCCATTCTTCAACGACTGATCGAGGAACCCGGCAAGGGCCCACTGGCGCTCATCCTGGCGCCGACTCGCGAGTTGGCGATTCAGATCGATGCCGAAATACGGCTACTCGCGAAGTTCACCCAGATCGAGACCATGACGATCTTTGGCGGAGTGCCTGCGAGTTCGCAGATTCGAACCCTGCGCAAGCGTCCCGAGATCGTGGTCGGTTGTCCAGGTCGCGTGCTCGACCTCTTGCAGCATCGACAACTCGATCTTTCACAGGTCGAGACGCTCGTTCTCGACGAAGCCGACCATATGTTTGACATGGGATTCCTTCCCGACATCAAACGGATCCTGGCCGCGTTGCCGAAGGACCGACAGAACCTGCTCTTTTCGGCCACGATGCCGAAGGCGATTCGAGAATTGGCGGGACGTATTCTCGAGCAACCCCACGTCGTCGAATTGGCGACGGTCGCGCCGGCAGAGCGAATCGAACATGCTCTCTATCCGGTCGCAGAAGGCCGAAAACGGGATCTGCTCGATCGGCTGCTGGGGGAGGACGATTGTCGGACGGCGATCGTCTTTACGCGTACCAAGCATCGCGCGAAACGCCTGGCGCTTCAGCTCTCAAAGAACGGTCTGCGGGCCGTCGCACTCCAGGGCAATATGACCCAGGGGCAAAGAGACCGTGCCATGAATGGCTTTCGCCAAGGACGCTTCGACATTCTCGTGGCGACCGACATTGCGGCACGTGGCCTCGATGTGGCGGGCATCGATTATGTGATCAATTTCGATCCGCCCAGCACCCCCGAGACCTACACCCATCGGATTGGCCGAACCGGTCGTTCCGATGAAAGTGGCAAAGCCTGTACGCTCGTGACCCGGGAAGATGCGGGCTGGGTGCGCGACACCGAACGCTTTCTCGGAACGCCGATTTCTCGCCGGCAACTTCCGGGCTTCGACGTCGAGCCACTCAATGTCGCAGGCGGAGGCGGACGGCCCAAGCGATCGAGTTCGAATCGGGGACGCTCCGGCGGCTCGGGTCGGACCAGTAGCTCTGGCCGAACGAGTCGATCAGGACGGCCGGGGCGATCGGGCGGGAGCGCAGGCTCCAGTCGAGCCGATGGCGCGTCCGAGTCGGCCAGGGATGGTGCCGGGAAACCGGGATCGGCGAATCGCTCCGGGAACTCTCGCCGCCCACAACGCAATGCGAGCGGCGCGTCGAGCCGACGGAGTAGCTCCTCCGAGCGTGGCCCTTCGAGTGAAGGATCGAGTACGCGTCGCAGACGCTGATCTGAAATGAGTTGAGCGAGGCGGCCGTCGGACAGGAATGTCCGACGGCCGTTTTTGCATTGAATTTGCCGGTGCCGCGCGTGAGCTCATTCGGCACGTCTTCTGCTCCGTTTCGCAGGATGTCTCGTGATCTGCTCAAGCAGAGCCTTGCGACAACCGATTCAAGAGAGGAACGAAGCCTCAGGGAGCCTCATTGAATCGTCGGGCCCATCCTCGATTTCAGGCCAGATTCGACGTCCTCTGCTCTGCTGGCGAGCACGAAGGCTCGGGAACGCTCGTGAATATCTCACGGTCCGGTGCACGTCTGGATTCGGCGAGCCACGTTCCGGAATTGGGAACGAAAGTTCGTCTCTACATTTTCATTCAGCCCGTCTGCCCCTTTGAACTGTCCGGCGAAGTCATTCGCTGCGACGGGCCGACCTTCGCGATTCGCTATAGCAATCTCGATCCCGAAGTCGGCCGGCTGGTCGACGATGTTGCGGCCCTGGTCACGGGCCCCTGAATTCCCTTTCTACTTGGTTCCGTCCCAGTTGTTCCCGTCGATCTGTGGGCGCGCTTGAATTGTGAGGCGCGACACTACGACGGGCGCTCGGGCGGCTGAGTCCGCGACAGGGCTTGCCGGTTTTCTGCGCAATCCTGTGTATGAGGGACGATCGTAGGAAAAAGATCTCGACCGGTGAGGACCGTCACGAGAGATCGATTGGCCGAGCCCGAAGAGTCTGGTCATGGTCCTCATGACTCCTTCTTCGACCCGATCCCTTCTTTCACACCCGCAACGCGTCGCGGTGGCCTTGATGGGCCTCGCGTTTGCGCTGTTTGCGTCGACCTCTGCGGGCGCGGCACTCCGCGAATACCGCGTGCAGTTCGCGCCGAGCCAATCGGCCTCTGCAACCGGCTACTCGCTCCATATCGGAACCGCATCGGGGAGCTACGAGGCGAACTTCGACCTCGGGTCGCCACCCATGACGGGTCTCACCGTGATCTACGCGATCGACCTCGAAGACTCGGCGGATACTTTCGTTGCGCTCCGATCCTACGATTCAGCTGGTCGTGAATCGGCCTACTCGAACGAAATCCGCGTCGCCGCAGTCGTCGTCGCGCCACCGCCTCCGCCGCCGGCCGCGCCTGCGCCACCCCCGGAAGCTCCGGCACCGCCGCCGGCCGCGCCTGCGCCACCCCCGGAAGCCCCGGCACCGCCGCCGGCCGCACCTGCGCCACCACCGGAAGCCCCGGCACCGCCTCCGGCCGCGCCGACGCCCCCTCCCGAAGCCCCGGGTGGCGGCAACATGCCGGAAGATCCGATGGGGTCTGATATGCGACTCGGCCTTACGACCGGTCGCGACGGGTTGATCAGCGCGTTGTTTTCGGACGGCAGTCTCGACTCCCTCACGATGGATTCGCTTGCGGCCAAGGGAGATATCAGGCCGACGCGCTGTGATCTTGACGGCGACTCGGACGACGATCTGGTGATCGGGTTCGGCGCGCGGAGCAAGGGTCAGGTTGCACTGATCTTTCTCGAGAACGGCGCGGTCTCTTCGGTCACGACGATCACGGCCGGTACCGCCAAATATCGACAGGCCTCGGGTCGCACGAATCCGGCGTGTGGAGATCTGGATGGTGACGGTCGGGGCGAAATCGTCATCGGTTTCAGCCTCCGGATGAGAGGCGTCGTGCAAATCTTCGACGACGTGCAGACGGGCTTCGCACCGCTGGTTACGGCCCGATCGGATGCAGATGGCTATCTACAGACGCCAGTCCCGGATCGATTCTGGGGCTCGAGCTATCCTGCGATTGGTGATCTCGACGGCGACGGTCGTGGAGAACTGGTGATCGGTCTGGGGCGCACCCGGGGCGGCGGCCGGCTGGTCATTCTCGATGATGCACTGACGGGATTCGCCATTCACGATGGCAATCGGACTGGCGAGCCCTGGCTTCGCGTCGACCCGAATATCGCCCGGACCATGAAGCGGACGCGGACGATGCCTGCGATGGGTGATCTCGATGGTGACGGTCGCGATGAAATCGCGGTGAGCTTTGGTCGCGGGAGTCGCGGGATCGTTGCGATTCTCGAAGATGCAGTGGAAGGGCTTCCGGCCAGGCCCTCCGACGTTCTGCTGATTTCGACAGGTCGGTCGCGGTATGCGCGCAAGGATGGCGCGACACGCGTCGCGATTGGCAATGTCGATGAGGACGGCGCAGAGGAATTGGTCGTTAGTTTCCAGCGCAGCGGGGATCACGAGATTCAGATCTTCGATGACCTTGGGTCTGCGATGAGGCCAATGAGTGCCGATGCTGGCTTCGTCTTCAGTGGCGACAAGTCCAAACGAATTCGCGGGTTGCCGATCAACTGATCGAGTCTATTGGATGGTATGTGGGTGGCGGGCTGGGCGTCCCAATTCTGGGGCGCTCAGTCTCCGTTTTGGCGGTCGGTCTGGCAGGCTGAGAAGGCAATCCACTCCACTCCACTCCACTCCGCTCGGCCCGGAGTTCCTTCGAAACCTGCTCGATGCTAGTTCAGCCGGGGCTTCTGCTTGACGAGCGCGTCCCGCCGGCGTCGAATGGCCGGCGCATTCTCATGGTCCGGAGCGAGTTCCAGGTATTGTGAATAGTCTTCGATCGCGGCGTTCGTGCATTCGAGGCGTTCCAGTAGAAAGGCGCGATCGCGATATTCGAGGGCCGCCGAAGGCGCGAGGACCACGATCCGATCGAAGCAGCCCAACGCCGAGAGGCCATCGGCGTTTCGCAGATACAGAATTTTCAGGTTGTTCAGGATACGGGTGTAGATCTCGAGCGTGGTGGCCGGGACGAAGAGCGCATCCTGGTCGGGACGATGGCCCTGTGTCAGGGCTTTCACGCGCTGCACGCAATCTTCTTTTTGAAGGATTCGGGCAAAGAAGGGATCGACGATGATCTCACCCGCCGCCGCGTCACTCACGCCAGAGATCTTGGCCAAGAAATGTCCGGGGAAACCGATGCCGTAGGCCTCGAGGCCGAGTCGTCGGGCGACTTCGACGTAGAGAATCGACAAAGTGATGGGAAGTCCTCGACGTCGCGAGAGCACTTCGTCGAGAAAGCTATTTCGTGGATCGTCGTATTGTTCTTTGTCCCCGCGAAAGCCCTCCAACTCGAAGAGAATGTGATTGAGGGTGGCGACGGCATTGCTCGGCGTGTTGGCTGCGTCGATCAAGGGGCGGCTCCGCTCGACCAATTCATCGAGGGCCGAGAGGCTGAGATCGATATCGAGATCCGGCCGCGCTTCGGCCGCAAGCACGAGCGCGCCCTCCGCTAGTCCCAGTTGGCTTTCGGGCAGCTCGGCCAGGGCATGAAATCGCGCTGAAATTTCGCTTTGCATGGAGACTCGTTCAGAAGCGTCGCAGGAGTGGACGGGTCGAGTCTAGTCAATCTCTCGAGCCGGGGACGATTTCGAGTTCGATCCGCTTGCCTTCGCGTTCTACGACGATCCTGGCGGGTTCTCCTACGCGAAGCGCTTCGAGGGCGTAGGTGTAGTCGTAGAGATTGTCGATCGGGCGTTCATCGACCTCGACGATGATGTCCCCGCCACGCAGGCCCGCCTTGTCCGCCGGTCCTTCACGCGCGACCCCGGTCAGACGCACGCCGGTCACACCACTTTGCGCGTAGTCGGGAACGGTCCCGAGAAAAACCCGAAAGCTGGATCTCGTCTGGTCCGTCGAGGGGGATGCCTGGGCGTGGTAGGCGGGCGGATCGACGCGTCGCGAAAGGGCCTGGGCGATGCGCCCGCCGAGCTTTGCGATTTCGGCTGCGCCTTCGAAATTCAGCAGGTCGATCGTGTCTCGTGGCGTGTGGTATTCGGAATGGACGCCCGTAAACGCGGAGAGGATCGGGATACCCGCGGTGTAGAAACTCGTCGCATCGGTTGGCAGGTAGCTGTCGTTTTGCGGGACGATCGAAAGCGCGAGGGGGACTGCCGCGCTTTCGAGCAGGGCCGGCCAGGCGGGGCTCGATCCGAGACCCTGGATGACAAGATTGTCTCGCAGGCGGCCGACCATATCGAAGTTGAGATAGGCGACGACCCCATCGGCCCGACCCGCTCCATGGGCGGGATCGTTTGCATGGGGATCGACGTGGTCCGCGACCCAACGGGCAGAGCCCAGCAGGCCGAGTTCCTCGCCAGACCAGGCGGCGAATACGAAGTCGCGATCTCCGAGGGCGATGCCCATTTTTTGTCGATGGGCGAGGTCTTCTGCGATCTCGAGTAGCACGGCCACACCCGAAGCATTGTCGTCGGCCCCCGGATGGATGTCGCCGACCTCATTGCCGGAAGCCAGCGACGACGACCCCTGTCCATGGCCGAGATGGTCGTAGTGTGCGCCGAGTAGAATCGTTTGGCGGCTGGGCTCGCGTCCGACCTGGAGACGTCCGAGCACGTTGTGGCCGATGGCTTCGAGGGTTTCGAGGTCGACGCGCGCGGCGAGGCGCACACCATCGATTTCGAAGGGGTGAAAGGAATCGGGGGGCGTGGACGGATCGGCTTCCCTCGATGGTGTTTCGAAGGGACTTGCCGCCAAGCGCTGGAGCGCCTCGAGGTCGTCGTTCTCGCCAAAGAGCAGCCGCATGGCCAATTCGTCACTGATCGACAAGACAGCGATACGCGTTCCCGCCAGCGAGGCATCGAAGCGAAGGGGAACAAGTGGATTTCGAAATCGTCCGAGCGGTCCGCTTACAAAGAGGACGCCCCGCGCACCCCGATCGCGGGCGACCATCGCCTTGTAGCGGAGGCTCGCATAACGTTGCAGATGCTGTCGGTCCGGGCCTTCGAGGGAATTCGGCAGACCACGAAAGATCATCACCCAGCGGTCCGTGACATCGAGATCCGCATAGGCGTCGAAGCCGTCCGCGTGCGCGTGCGGGTTCTGGGTCGGAGTGCTCGACGCCGGCGCGGGTGCGGGTGCGGGTGCGGGTGCGGGTGCGGGTGCGGGTGCGGGTGCGATCAACCCGTAGCCCGCAAAAACGATCGCGCTCGCGGGCACCTCTCCCGAGCGGGAAAAGGCCAGCGGGCGCCAATCGCGGTCGACTTCAAGGCGCTCCGCATCACCTTTGTCGTGGGTCTTGCCGCCGCCCCCGGCGTGATCATCATCGCCGCTGTCAAAGCCGGGCACGCCGCTCACTCGCAGCGAGTTGTTCTTGCCGATGGCGAGTCCGGAGGTGAAATCGAATGCGTGGAGATAACGGCCGTCGTCGCCCGCCGCTTTGAGTCCGATCGAGGCCATGAAGCGTGCGAGGTATTCGCTGGCCAGCACTTCGCCGGGTGTCCCCGTGCGCCGGCCAGCCGTACGATGGTCGGTGAGCGCCTGAACGTGTGACTCGAGATCAGTGGCTGAAATTGAATCGTGTTGCGTGGCAGGCAGCGCAAGCGGACCCTTTTGTTCAGGTCGCGGACGGTCCACGGAAAGGCTGAGGCGCCTCCTTGCGGCCGCATCGTTCCAATCGGCGAAGAAGAGCTGGCTCTTGTCGTCGACCGTCTGATTGCTCGTCCACAGAAGCCGCTTCCCGTTCGGCGAAAAGACCGGGAGGCCGTCGAAGCCTTTGCGCGTCGTGACGCGAACGGGCTCGGACAGGCCTTCGGCATCGACGAGATAGAGCTCGAAATTGTCGAAACCATGGAGGTTGGTCGTGAAGATGATGTAGTCGCCGGATGGGTGATAGAAGGGAGCCCAGGACATTGCACCCAGCCGTGTCAGGATTCGCTCGTCCGTTCCGTCTAGGGCGATCGTATGAATCTCGGCGCGGTCGCCTTCCACTGAAAAACGCCGCCAGACGATGCGCTCACCGTCAGGGCTGAAAAAGGGGCCTCCATCGTATCCGGGGGCCGACGTGAGACGACGCGTCTCGCCTGACTCGCGATCGAGCAGGTAGAGATCGATGAAATAGCTGGGATTCTCGGCGAGCTCCTCGCGGGCCTCGGGGGCCAGCGCTTCCTCGAAGGCGTGGCGATTCGAGGAGAAGGCGATGAAGCGTCCATTCGGTGATACGGAAGCCTCGGCGTCGTAACCGAACGCCGTCGTCAGTTGTTCGAGCGACTGGTCTTCCCGTTTTAGAAAGAGGTCGTAGTTCGGATCGTAGTTCCAGGCATAACGAGGACGCTTTCCCGCAGCCCGCGCTTCGAACTCGATCTCTTGTTTGGACTGGGCGTCGGGGTCGAGGTGGGTCGAGGCGTAGAGCACGGCGCCGTCGGGATCGATCCAACCGCAAGTCGTCTTGCCGTGGCCAAGAGAGACGCGCGTCGTCGCTCCGGTTTCGAGATTCATCCGGTAGATTTGATAGAAAGGGTTCTTTGGATCGCGCTCGCTCTGGAAGACGATGTTCTCGCCATTCGAATCGAAATAGCCCTCGCCGCTGCGGCGCCCGGCGAAAGTCAATTGGCGTTCGGCTCGGTAGAGGGAGTCGGATGGCGCGGGCTCGGAGCCCGCGAAGGGTTCGACGGTCGCGCAGCCCAGGAAGGCAGTACAAGCGAAAGAGAGAGCGGAGACGACCCAAAGTGCGCGGCGCAGCGAGCGAGCTTGTTCCAGCATGGCCGATCGGGGAAGAGTGAAGGAAGGATCCAGGCGCCGCCGCATCGGTTGCATCTCCTAGGCAAAGTTGAGACTCCAGCTCCGCTCGTGCGGCGGCCAAAGTTCGATGATTCGTGAAAGATCACAAGCACTTGCTCTCGCGAGCCGCCAAGAGGCGTGCGCAAGGAAATCTCTCACCAGTCAGACCGGTAGCCTAGATCACAGTCGTTGGGGGAAATAGACGCCACGCCAGAATGCAGTGGCATCCAGAAAACTCGCGGCGAACTCCTCGCGAAAATTACTCGGCAGCGTCACCTCGATCGCGGCCGAGTTTTCGGCGGATCAATTTTCCGCTCGCCGTGCGGGGGAGCGCTTCGACCCAGTGAAATTTGATCGGACACTTGAAGCTCGCGAGCCGCTCGAGACAGTGGGCGTCGAGGGTTAATGAGTCGACGGTGGGTACATCCAGGCGCGCGCGAACCAGATACGCCACCGGTCGCTCTCCGAATTGCTCGTCAGCCTGACCGGCTACGCCGACCTCGGCGATGTGGTCGTGTTCGAGTAGCGCGGCCTCGACCTCGGCGGGATACACGTTCTCCCCGCCCGAGACGATGAGATCACTGCGGCGATCGTAGACCTCGAGCCGTCCGTCGAGATCGAGAGAGCCGATGTCGCCGGTGTGGAGCCAGCCTCCACGGAGTGCTGTTGCGCTCTCGGTCGGCCTGTTCCAATAGCCCGCTGTGATGGTGGGCCCGCGGACGCAGATTTCTCCGGGTTGATCTGGAGGTACAGAGCCGTCTCGCTCGTCACGGATCTCGACCAGGGTTCCCGGTAGCAGGACCAGACCTTGGCCACGAGCGTCGTTTGGCGAGCGCGTGGCGACCTGGGAAGCGGCTTCGGTCAATCCGTAGGTGGGCGCCACTGGGAATCCGGCTCGTCGCGCCACTTCGATCAATGGGGCCGGAACGGGGGCACCTCCGAGCAGCACACAGCGAAGCGAGGCAGGCGCCCGTGTGCGAGTACGCGTATCGAGGACACGCTTCAGCATGGCGGGCACGAGAGAGATACCGGTCACAGATTGCCCGTCGAGATCCCGATTGACGGCTTCGGGGGAGAATGATTCGTGCAGTATGACCGCTCCGCCCCAGAGTACGCTTCGCAAGAGAACCGAAAGGCCGCCCACATGAAAGATCGGCATGCATAACAACCAGCGATCTCCTGCTCCTCCGCCCAATAGAGCCCGCCCCGCTTTCGCACTCGCTAGCAGGTTGGCACCGCTGAGCACGACCCCCTTGGGTTTGCCCGTCGTGCCCGAGGTGTAGAGAATGAATCGCGGCGCGCTCAGCTCGAAGGTTGATCGTGTGATCCGTGGATTCGCATCGGGAATGGGATTGAGACCGAACGCCTCTTCGTCGGTCGCGTCTGCGAGCGAAGGACCGTCGATGCGAAGTCGCCTCGCGCCGTTCTCGAGCTCAACCGCGTCGGCTCGTTCGTCGTCGCTTGGATGAATGAAGAACGAAGCGCCACTGTCGCGTAGTTGGAATTCGATTTCCGGTGTGCTCAGGCGAGTATTGATCAGATGAAGAACGAACCCTCCCGAAAAGCTGGCGTGGACCCATTCGACGACGGGAAGACCATTGGGAAGCCGTACTGCAACGACATCCCGGGGAGCGACGCCGGCACTTGAGATCGCGACCAACGCCCTCTCGACTCGCTTCCACAAAGCCGCGTAGCTGAAAGAGCTTTCGTTCCACACGAGTGCGGTCGTGGTAGGGGAGATCTCTGCCCGAAGCGGGAGCCAGGGCACGCTCCACGGTACGAAATCTTCGCTTCGGTCGACACGCGAGGTCATCGCGGCCACTCCTCGCCAGGACCGTCGAGGACCGCGCCGAGCGCCGCGGGATCGATTTCGAGACCGAGGCCCGGCGCGGAAGAAACGCGGAGCACGCCTTGATTCACGCGATCATAGGGGGCGACGTTCCGCTCGAAGCAGTCGTTCGTCGCCAGACCGCAGGCTTCGATCGGGCCGTGCGCGGCGATCGCCGCCGCCGTGTGAAGCGCAGCCGAGACCCCGACGACGGTTTCGAGGAGCGACGTGACGACCACCCGAAGCCCCGCCCGCCGGGCGCGACCGGCGATGCGCATTGCAGAAAGCGGTCCGCCCGCAGCGCTCGGCTTGATCACGATCACATCGGCGGATCCGGCATCGACGAGCACTCGCGCGTCCTCCTCGCTCAATACCGATTCGTCCGCTGCGATCGGGATCGAAGATCTGCGCCGCAGTTCTGCCGATCGGGTCGGCGTGGAATGCGCGAGGGGTTCCTCGATGTATTCGATGTCGTGGTGTGTGAACCGCTCGAGCGCGGCATAGGCCTGCGCCTCGGAATACGCTTGGTTCGCGTCCAACCTGATCTTGGCAGCGCGGCCGACAATCGATCGCAACGCGGCAACCCGCGCGACATCGGCTTCGAGCCCGAGAGAACCGACTTTGAGTTTCCAGACGCCGAATCCCGAATCGTGAACTCTTCGAACCGTTCTCTCGATTTCGGGCGCGGAGTCGCCGGTGACCAGCGCGTTACAGGAAATCTCGCGAGGGATCGAGGCTCCGGACAGCGAACCATCGCGAGCTAGATACGCGGCCATCGAAGTGCCGTGCTCCTGCGCAGCGAGGTCGAGCAATGCGGTCTCGACCGCGGCGTGCGCGCAGGGTGCGACCCGACCGGCCTCGCTGAGCGACTCGGCGAGCAAGCCGAGGTCCTCGACTTCACGGCCGACAATCGCTTCGGCCAAACCCCGGAGTGCCGCCTCCGAGACCGCTCGCTGCTCGTCGCCGAACCCCGGGAAGCGGGACGCTTCCCCCCAGCCGACGAGCCCAGAACTCGATCGCAGTCGGATCAAAGTTCCTTTTCGCTCGCGCATTGATCCCCGTGCGTTGCGAAACGGTTCGCGAAATACGAGGCGGACCGGTAACAGCCGCGCGTGATCGAGCTTCATTCGGCGCTCACAACCAAAGACCCGCGGCGAGCAGCAAAGAGTAGGCGAGCCCCAGCTGAGCGGTGGCTCCGAGCGCCCTGTTCAGGGTCGGACCATCGCTGTGCTTGTAGACCTGCGCGACCAGTCCGCAGGCACGAGGGAGCGTAGCGATCGGGAGCCAGATCCAGACGGATGAGTCGAATACGAAGGTGAGAATGGCAGGCATGCAATAGGCCAAGCCGACGAGTGCCACGTACTCGAGTCGTCCACCTTTCGCCCCGAGACGAACGGCCAGCGTACGCTTTCCCGCTGTGATGTCCGTCTCGCGATCGCGCACGTTGTTGACGACGAGTGTCGCCGTCGCCAGCGCGCCGACGGGAATAGAAGCCAGTAGCGCCAGACTCGAAAGCGCGAGGGTCTGCACGAATGCCGCTCCCGAAACGGCGATTACCCCAAAGAAGAGAAAGACCATCGGATCGCCGAGGCCGTGGTAGCCGAAGGGCCAGGGGCCGCCGGTATAGGTGATGGCGGCGAGGATCGAGAGGGCGCCGAACGCCACCACCGGCCATCCGGCGACGCTGGTGAGGTAGAGGCCGACCAGGGCCGCTGCAGCAAAGACCGCGACCATTCCCGCGCGCATCTGTGCCGGCGTGAGGAGGCCGAGTTGCGTTGCCCTGGCGGGACCGAGGCGAGCATCGGTGTCCGCCCCCTTTTCGAAATCGTAGACGTCGTTGGCAAAATTCGATCCCAACTGAAGCAACACGGCGCCGACCAGCGCCGCCAGCGCGGGAAGGAGCCTCGCGCTCCCTTCTGCGGCCGCGACCGCGGTACCCACCGCGACGGGCCCGACCGCGACGGCCAGGGTGCGCGGCCGCGCGGCCATCAACCAGGCGCGGCGATCGAAGCCACCCACGACCCTGCGCGGGGGCAAGTGCTCGATTGTCGAATCGTTCATCGCTCGCTCTGCGCCTAAGGTCGCCAGGGGAAGCGCGAGAAGTCCGGTGCCCGTTTCTCCATGAAGGCGTTGCGACCCTCCTGCGCCTCTTCGTTCATGTAGAAGAGCATGGTCGCGTTGCCGGCGAGCTCCTGGATTCCCGCTTGACCATCGCAGTCCGCGTTGAACGCGCTCTTGAGACAACGGATCGCCGTCGGGCTCATGCTGACGATCTCACGGGCCATCGTAAGACCCGCGTTCTCAAGCTCTTCGAGTGGTACGACTTCGTTGACGAGCCCCATATCCAGGGCCTGCTTTGCATCGTATTGACGACAGGTGAACCAGATCTCCCGCGCCTTTTTCTGGCCGACGATGCGTGCAAGATACGAAGATCCGAACCCCGCATCGAAACTTCCGACTTTGGCACCGGTCTGACCGAAACGAGCGTTCTCCGCGGCGATGGTGAGATCGCAGATAACGTGGAGCACGTGTCCTCCGCCGATCGCATACCCTGCGACGAGTGCGATCACTGGCTTCGGCATGGTGCGGATCAGGCGTTGCAAGTCCAGAACGTTGAGTCGAGCCACGCCGTCGTCCGCGCCGACGTAGCCCGCGTGTCCGCGAACGCTCTGGTCCCCGCCCGAACAGAATGCTTTGTCTCCCGCGCCCGTGAACAGGATGCAACCGACCTTGGGGTCCTCGCGAACGCGCTGAAAGGCGTCGATCAACTCCTTGGTCGTCTCGGGCCTGAACGCATTGCGAACATGGGGGCGATTGATCGTGATCTTCGCGATCCCCTCGTCGAGTTTCTCGAAGCGGATGTCCTCGTATTCGTGAACGACCTTCCAATTTTCTGAACTCATCTTTTTTCGCTTCCTTCCGTGTCGCATCCCGGACTGACTTCCGGTGGTTGATCGGTTTCGGCATCGACACGCGCGAAGAACGCGCGCGCAACCCGGCCAAATTGTTCTGGGTTCTCAAGATGAGCCGCATGCCCGCTGTTGGGGATGCGCTCGAAGTGTGCCCCTGGGAGCCGATCGCCAAAGGCGCGTGCGATCGAGCAGAACTTCTCATCCTCATCCCCCGCGATGAAGCACGTCGGTACTTTCAATCCGGCGAGTTCGAGGGGTGTCATCGCGCCCGTTCCCATGGCCCGCAGACTCGAGGCCAGCGCGTGTGGGCGGTTGCGCATTCGTTGTGCCCGGTGGCGGGCGAGTGTCTCGGCGCCCAGGCGATGCTGGCTGGCGAAGATCGGCTTGGCCATCCAGGCATCGACAAAGGAATCGAGCCCCTTCGTCAAGATTTCGTTGGCGAGCGTCTCATCGGCGCGGATCCGAGCCTTGCGGGCTTCGGGATCGATCAATCCCGCGCTGGCACCGATGAGAAGCGCCGAGCGAGCCCGTTCAGGATGGCTGGAGCAAAACGCGAGTGCCGCACGTCCGCCCATCGAGTAGCCAACTAGATGCGGTCTCTCGAGACCCAGCGAATCGATTACGCACGCGAGCTGCGCAACACATCGATCCATCGCATAGGCTTCAATCGCGCGCGGAGCGTCACTGCGACCGTGGCCGATCAAATCGACCGAGACGCAGTCACGTGTCGAGGACAACTCAGTTGCGACATCACGCATACTCTCGGTTGAACCCGTGAAGCCGTGGAGGATGACCACCGGTGGCGCGCTCGAGTCCGTACACGAGGCGATTCGGGCGTGGAGTCGCACGCCCATGGCGTCGACGAAACTCGAGAACTCGCGCTTCATAGGCTCATCATCCCGTTCTCGACCGCTTCTCCGACTTTGTAGATCAATTCCTTGAAGTGCTCGACGTTTGCCAGGCGGTCGATCGGGACCTCGATCACTGTGACACCGGGAAAATCGACCGATTTCAGGAGTGCCTCTTCATAGTCCGCATAGCCTTCGACAGTGTGATGATGAACTCCATATAGTGGTGCGACCGCCGCGAGATCGGCGGCGTGGGGTGTTGCGAACAATTCTTCGAAGCGGATCGACTCACCGTGTTGCGCAACCGGAAGCAACGAGAAAATTCCACCGCCGTCGTTATTGAAGACGACGATGGTGGCGCGAAGCGGGTAGCGGCGAGCAGCGAGCAGCCCGCCGATGTCATAAAGGAACGCGAGGTCTCCAGTCAGCAGGAAAACGTGACCTTGCTGTGCGGCCGCCGCACCGAGCGTGCTCGAAACCATGCCGTCGATGCCGTTTGTTCCGCGGTTGCCGAGAACCCTGATCGCGGAATCGACTGCCGGCATGAATGCGTCCAGGTCTCTTACCGGCATGCTATTGGATACGTAAAGGATCGAACCTTCGGGTATTGCATCGCACAGGACCCGCGTCGCCCGCGGTTCGAAGAGGCGCGATGTCTTCGCGAGCTCTCGGTCGAGTGTTGCTTGTGTTGCAGCCTCGGCGCGCAGAAAGCTCGCGAGCCAGTCGGTCTGGCCTCTAGATCTCGAGCCAGTTTCGATGGCCTCGGAAAGGCGATTGCAAAGGTCTACGGCGTCGGCGCAGACGCGAATCGAAGTGAGGTGAGACGGTTCATCCCAATTCGACCGCGGGACGACCAGCACCAACTCGTCGGGTGGAGAAGCTTCCAGCCACATGCGGAAGGCTTTGCTGGTCGGCGTCCCACCAAAACGCAAAACGGCGTCCGGTCGCTGGGAAGCTTTGAACTCGGGTTGGCGAAGAAATAGATCCGAACCCGCCAAGATGGACGCGTCACCGACATGGGGCCCTCGTCGAAGGCCCGAGATCGGTTCGGCGAGCACCGGCCAGCCAAGCCGAGTGGCCAGTCGTGCAATCGATCGCGCGAACTCGGGTTCGTCCATCGCGCCACATGCGATGACCCCGCGCTCGATCGATTGGAAGCGCAGCGCGAGGTCTTCGATCTGGGCTGAGGACGCGAGGCGAGGCTGAGTTTCCAGGGCCACATAGGGGCGGCCATTTTCCCTGGCCGATTCCGCAAACCGGCCGCCGATCGCGTGCTCGTCGGCCCGGTCGTTGGGCATCGGTTCGAGGGGTTCGCGCAAAGGCCAGTTGAGGTGCACCGGGCCGGGATCGGGACCTCGACTCTCGCCAACGGCACGGCACGCGAGGGTACGGACATACCGGAGCATCGCCGGCCCGGTTTCAGGAACAGGAAGCTCGGCAAAGAAACGAATCTGGGCGCCGAAAATCTTGATCTGGTCGATTGTTTGTCCCGCTCCCCAGTCTCGCAACTCCGGCGGACGGTCGGCGCTCAGAACGAGCAGCGGAACGCCGGCGTAGTGCGCTTCGAGGACTGCGGGAGCATAATTTGCGAGTGCGGTGCCGCTGGTGCAAACGAGTGCCACAGGTTGACGCGTTGCCTTTGCGAGCCCGAGCGCGAAGAAGCCCGATGCGCGCTCGTCTAGATGAGACCAGACTTGCAAACTCTGCGTTAGGCCGGCTGCTACAGCTAGTGGCGTCGAGCGCGATCCGGGCGAGATGCATACGTGCCGGACTCGGCAGCGGGCGAGCTCGTCGAAGAACGACATCGCGAACGCATAAGTCGCATTCGATGCACCGATCGCGCGATTCGATTTTGTGGGCGAGACGTCACGGCTAGCCAACTAGATCTCCGTGAGTGGCGCAAGCAGGGCGCGAAGCTTGAGGCGGGTCTCCGCGAGTTCGGCTTGAGGGTCGGAGGCTGCGACGATTCCGGCACCCGCGAACAAGCGCGCGCTGGCGCCGCGAATCAAGGCCGACCGAAGCGCAACGCGAAATTCTCCGTCTCCCTTGGCGTCGAGATAGCCGATGGGGCCCGCATACCAGCCACGGTCCAGAAGCTCGAAGTGATCGAGCCAGTCCACTGCGACGGCGCTCGGTGCACCTCCGACGGCTGGTGTCGGATGCAGGCGGCCAACCAGGTCGAGAACACTTTTAGGCTCGGGCCGCCCGGGCCGCAGGCGTCCGTGCAGCGGCGATTCGAGGTGCTGGATGCCCTCCAATTTGAGTAGCCGGGGTTCGTTTGGCCCGTCAAGCCGGCCACAGGGTTCTGCCAAGGCGGCGCAGATCGCGCGTTTGACGACCTCGTGCTCTAGCCGTTCCTTGTCGCTCGAAAGCAATGCACGACCGTATCGCTCTTCTTCTTCCGGGCGCCGGCCACGCGGTGCAGACCCGGCGATCGCCGCGGCCGACACTCGATCTCCATCAAGGGCAACGAGGCGCTCCGGGGAGGCGGAAACGAATAGATCGCCGCGCTCGTGAACGGCGACCAACGCACATGACGGGTAGAGGGTGCGTAGGCTCCGAAGGAACGTGGCCAAATCGAAGGGACGGTCCGCGTCGACCCGCACGGAGCGGGCGATGACCACCTTCTCGAACTTTCCGGCTTCGATCGCATCGAGTGCGCTTTCGACCTGCGCCACGTACCGCCCGTGTTCGCGATCGGCGCGTACGCGGATTTCCGGACCCTCTGTCGAGCGCCTGGGCTTTGCGGCGATCGATTCCGGCGTGACCTTGGTGACCTTGGCAGACAGTCCCCGCGACACGGGCCATGGGGAACAGAGATCGTTGAGTATTGTGTTCGAGTCGCTTTCGGGATTCACCCGGATGGTTCGCGCCACATCGAGTTCGCCACTGCGCATCACGATCGAGAGCGCGGGTAGCACCATGCGCCCGGAACCAAATGCTTCCCACTCGCTACCCGGCTCGATCTCTCGGTCGGAGAAGCTAAAGCCGCCCATCAGGAGTGGTCCTCGGCAGTCTGCGACCGTCGTCGTCGCGCGGTGCGAGCCTGGTAGATCCAATACCACGAGGTCGCCGAAGAGTTCGCTACTCGCCGCCGAAGCTTCGGTAAAGCGTTTTGGGCCGTGGCTGGCCACGACGGTGCAGCGTCCCAATCCGAGAATCGCGATCCCCCGGCTGGGCTCTTCCCAGTAGAAGGCGTCCTCATCCGAGGCTTCGATGAAATCCGCCAGCAGATCCCGAGTGGAACATCGCCAACGCACCGCGAGCCATTTCGTTCGACCACATCTCAGCGCGTCTGCCCGGCAGGCATCGATGGCCTCTCGAACCTGCTCGGAGGAGGCGCGAATGGTTTCGAACGAGATCTTCAACCTTTTGCTCCAGTCAAGATCTGCGCTGCGCCGAGAAGCAGGCGCCGCTTCTCGAGTTGTCGCATCCCCACCTTGTCGAGCATCGAGAAGATCTCCACGGGCGACGGGAGATAGGCGGTGGATTCGGGCAGGTACCGGTAGGCCTCGTAGTCCGAAAGAAGTCCACCTAACGCGGGGACGAACCGATCGAAGTAGAGTGAGTGTGCGATGCGGACGGGAGCCGAAGCGGGGCGATCAACTTCGATCACGGCCATCCGCCCGCCGGGTTTCAGAACCCGCGCAATCTCCGCAAAGACCTCCGGCAGAGAGACGAAGTTTCGAAGTGCGAAGCCGCACGTGACCACGTCGATGCTGGCATCGCGAATCGGCAGCCGGCCGGCATCCCCGTTCGTGAAAGCGGCGTCGATTCCCCGGGCCGAGGCGCCGCGGAGCATCTCCCGCGCGAAGTCGAGGCCAATCACTGTGGCCCCTCGCGCGCGCGCCAACTCGCACAGGTCTCCGGTCCCGCAGGCCAGATCCAGCAGCAAATCTCCCTGGCCGACCGCCACCCGATCGAGGGCTTGCCGACGCCAACCCTGGTCGAGTCCCAAGCTGACGAGTCGATTCAGCAGGTCGTACCGGGGTGCGATGCGATCGAACATGTTGCGAACGGCTATGCGTTTTTCATCTCCCTGCGGAAGGATTAGCGGCGCCATTCGCCCTCCAGGTGAGTGGCCTCGACCGCGGCCAGGGCGCGTTCGAGGGCGGGCCCTTCGCCCTTGGCGCGCAGTCGTTCCATCGCTCGGTTGACCAGGGTGCGCTGAAAATGCATGGCCACGAGTCGGGTCAGCCGCGGAAGGAGGTCTCTGAACGCCTGGGCGATGACCTCGGGATCGTCGCCGTCTTTGGCCACTTTGCGGACGTGATCGTCAAATAGATCGATCCCTGTTTCGCTAATGGCGCGAATGTTCTGGTCGTGGGTGGCGGCGAGGCTCAAGAATTCGGAGAGCGGGAGTCCTGCCCCGAGAACGGCCATTCCACTCGTGAGCATTTCCAGGTCTGCGGAAGAAAAGAACTCTTCTCCGTCGCGTTCGACGGGCTCCAAGACCCCGGCTTGTTGGGCGGCGTCCACGAGATGGACGGGTACACCGGCTTCGGCCGCCAATTCGGAGCGCGTCAACCGATGCTCGCCGGTGCGCTCCTCGGCAAGAGCGCTTACGAGCGAATCGAGCAGGGCGTTGGGAGAGGGTGAGGCTTCCACGACTTGGTTCGGATTCGCAACCTCCTCGGGTGCCGGAAGCCGACCTATCTGGGCGAGCGTGAAGCCTTGGCCCAGGAGCGAACGAATCTGGCGGATTCGTGAAAGGTGGTGGGCGCCGTAGATGGCATTCCTGCCACGGCGAGCGGGTGCGGGGATCAACCCGCTGCCCTGGTAGAACCGGATCGTGTCGATCTTGACCCCACTCGCAGCGGCAAAGCGCTCGACATTATATTCCATTCATTTATTCTAAGAGTAATCACTCGTAATGTCTAGATGAGGGATGCCAGACGTAAGGAATTTCGTCCTCCGTAGGCAATCAGGGATTAGACAAGGGAATTTTTCAACAGGCGATCGGCTTCGCGGATCGCCCTTGTCAGGGGAGTTGTGACCAATTCGCGTCGGTCGCGGATTCGGGGATCTCGGGTCCTAGCAGCACGAAGTGGAAGAACCCGTGCCGTCGCCGGGCTCGCGTCTCTTTGGCCCGCTTTTCTTTGCAGAAGCTTGCTGGGGCTTGCCCCAGCGGCGTTTCTGCACCTCGATTGAACCGGAAATCCACGACCCCTCTCGGTCCGGAGTCCTCCCGCACCTGGCTAGAGTTCGAACGCGGCCCGGAAGCCGTCGTGCATAGCACCTTCGAGATAGCCGGGGCCTCCGACGTCGCCAATTTCTCGAATCGGCACGCCGGCCGCGCGAAGTGATTTCGTCACTTCGCCATTCGGCTCGAGCCCGGTCGCGATCAGGACCGTGTCGGCGGGGGCGCGAAGCGTTTCCGACTCCGCCTCCGCCTCCGGCGAGACGACCCCATAGACGACTTCCTTTTCTTCGATCGCATGGACGGTTGCGCTTGCCACGAGTCGTGCCCGGCCCTCGCGAAGCTCGTGCAACACGCGCCAGCGACGTGGATGCGCCATCTCGAGTCCGAATTTCGGGCCGGCTTCGAGGACGGTGACCTGTCGGCCGCGCTCGAGGAGGAATTCTGCGAGTTCGAGGCCGACCAATCCCCCGCCGAGAATCACGACCTTTGGCCCAATCGGCATGAATAGCTTCGAGGCCTGGCGCAGTTGGCTAGGAGAACCCGTGATGCCGGTCGCCCGGCCTGCGCGAACGACGAGGCGTCCGGCCAGCGACAGCTTCTTCGTCGCCGAGGAGTCTCCTTGTCCCGTCAAGAGATCCCGCAAATCGTCGCCATCGAAGACGTGGTCCCGGTTGACGCCAGCAATCTCGGGCGTGCTTCGCCTGGCACCGGTCGCGACGAGAACCTGGTCTGGCGCAATTTCACGAATCAGATCGGCCGTGACTTCGACGCCGAGTCGCAGGTCTACGCCGAGGGCGCGGACCTGACGCTCGAGCCAATCGAGGAGTCGCTCGTTGGGTTCGTAGACGAGGGCTGCGAAGCGCAACGTGCCGCCCAATTGATTCGATTTGTCGCAGACGATCACTTCGTGCCCGCGCAGGGCGGCGAGGCGTGCGGCTTCGAGTCCACTCGGTCCTGCACCCACGATCAGGACTCGCTTCGACTCGGCGGCGCGTTCACGTTCGGCCGAAGCGAGTGTCGCTTCGTGCCCCAGGATCGGATTGACGGCACAGCGCACCGCCCGGTCGAAGAAGGGCTGCGCAACGCAGGTATAACAATAGATGCAGGGGCGGATGTCCGCTGCGCGATTGGCTTCGATCTTCTCGGGTAGCTCGGGATCGGCGAGCAGCTTTCGCGCCATCGCGACGACATCGATCTTTCCTTCGCGAATCAATCGGTCGCCCAGCCCCGGTTCGATTCGTCCCACCGCGAGTACGGGGACGTCGACGCAAGCCTTGATCGCGGCGGCAGCCTCGACGTAGCCGGCTTCTTTGTGGACCAGGGGCGCGTCGGTGAAGGCGACTCCGGACGTCGGATCGGCGTACGCGGAAACATGAATGGCCTCGGCACCGGCCTCGGCCGCGAGCTTCGCCGTTTTCTTGGCATCCTCGAGTGTGATGCCACCGGGCGTTCGGAATTCCCGCCAATCGAGGCGAGGCCAAACTGGAAAATCCGGACCGACCCGGCTCTTGATTTCGCGAATCACTTCACAGAGCAAGCGGGCCCGGTTTTCAGGACTTCCGCCGTATTCGTCTTCGCGAAAATTCCAGGCGGGGGAGAGAAATTCCGAGAGCAGGTAGCCGTGTGCGCCGTGAATTTCGATGGCGTCGAAACCGGCCTGGCGGGCGCGGTCGGCGGCGCTGGCAAAGGATTCGATGATCCATGCGATATCCGAGCGGTCGGCCTCCTTGAAGCTTGGTTGCGGTCCGGCGACCGCCTTCATCAGCCAGCCAATTTCTTCGGCGGAGAGATCGTTGGTGAGGTCCATCGCGCCTGCGAAGCGCGGGACCGACGGGACGAGCAGTGGGCGGCCCGCTCGCATGTCGACACGGGAGACCTTGCCATGGTGAACGAGCTGGAGCGCGATCTTTGCGCCCTGCTGGTGGACTCGCTCTGTTAGTTCTCGTAAACCGGGGAGGTAGTCGTCGCTGGACAAGGCCAGTTGTCGAAGGGCGGTCGCGCCACGGGGATAGGCGACGGCGCAGACTTCGGTCACGATCAATCCGATTCCACCCCGCGCGCGCTCTTCGTAGTAGGCGATGATCGGCTCTCCGGCATGGCCGTCTTCCTCGGCGATTTCCACACCCATCGCCGACATGGCCATGCGATTGCGCAAGCGCAAGCCGCCGAGATTGACCGATGATTTCAGGGCTTCGAACATTCGGGACTCCTCCGGGCAGCGACGATACGTGATGTGGCGCCCGTCGTGGCGAGTTCCGACCCGCCGTCGCGATGCAGCCAGAATCCTGCAGTGAGGGCTGGGCGTGTCGGATCGAGGCGACACTTTTGTCACGGGACGGCGAGGAGGGCGGCCCTGGTGCGTCTCAGGTGTGTCTCGGCTGGTCTCGCCGCCGGCACGGGAGTTGCTTTATAGATTGGAGCCTGAATCGAGTTCGAATGGACAGGCGGATCAGCGGGAACCAGAGAGCACGAAGAGTGGAGGCGCAAAGCGCATGGAATGGAATGACGAATTCGATTTGAGGCAAGGGCCGAGTGAGGTGCGTGTACGTCGGGTGCCGAGCGGGGGGATTGCCGCGGTGCTGGCAGTCGTGGTTCCGGGACTGGGCCATGTCTATGCCGGTCGGCTGGTCGCGGGTGCCGTCTGGTTTCTGGCCACGGGCTTTGCCTATTGGGCGATTGTACTGCCCGGCTTTCTACTCCATGCCCTCAATATCTGGTCGGCCTACCGCGCGGCGGAGGAGGCCGGCGAGCGTTAGGAAAACCGGTGACTCGATACGAGAATATCCCATGATCTCGCGGGCTTAGCTGGCTTTTCGGGGTTGTCTGTCCCGACCAGCATCCCTATACAACTCCGTTCGTGCGACGAGCTGGAAGCGAGGCGAGGTTGAGGTGGTGATTCAAGAGATCGATGACGTTCGGATCCAGAATATCCGACCGCTGATGGCGCCGGGCATCCTGATGGAGGATCTGCCGCTCAGCGAATTCCAGAACCAGACCGTTGCCGGGGCCCGCACGGAGATTGAGAAGATCCTCGTTGCGGAGGATGATCGACTCGTCTTGATCGTGGGCCCCTGTTCGATCCACGATCCGAAGGCTGCCCTCGAATACGCCGAGCGTCTGGCCCCGCTTCGCGAGCGCTTCCAGGACGATCTCTGCCTCGTGATGCGGGTCTATTTCGAGAAGCCGCGCACGACCGTCGGATGGAAGGGTTTGATCAACGATCCCCATCTCGATGGAAGCTTTTCGATTCGCGAAGGGCTCTATGCGGCGCGCCGTTTTCTTCGCGACGTGACGAGTCTCGGTCTGCCGACGGCAAGCGAATTCCTCGACCCGATCACGCCCCAATTCTATGCCGACCTGATCAGCTGGGGTGCCATCGGCGCGCGAACAACGGAGAGCCAGGTCCATAGGGAACTCGCCTCGGGGCTGTCTATGCCGGTCGGCTTCAAGAACGGCACCTATGGCACGGTTCAGATGGCGATCGATGGAATCGGTGCTGCGGCCGGTGAACATCATTTCCTCTCGGTTACGAAACACGGCGTCGCCGGCATCGTCTCGACCAAGGGCAATCCCTATTGCCATGTCATCCTTCGAGGAGGATCGAGCGGTCCCAACTATGATCCGGATTCCATTCGTCGGGTCGAAGAACAACTCGACGCCGCGGGCCTGCCGAAGCGGATCATGGTGGATTGCAGTCACGCGAACAGTGGTAAGGACCACGAGAAGCAACCGGCTGTCGCGGAATCGCTCGCAAATCAGATTGCCGACGGAAACGGCGCGATCTTCGGGTTGATGATGGAGAGTTTCTTGAAGGATGGGAATCAGAAGCATTCCCAGTCCCAGGGTCGAGCCGGCCTCATCTACGGACAGAGCATCACGGACAAGTGCATGAGTTGGGAACGAACCGAGCCACTCTTCGAGATGCTCGCGGAGGCGGTTCGGAAGCGTCGCGGACGTTAGGCCGTCGATCGTTGCCCGTGGAGCTGACTCGAAGGTCTGGATCTGTCTCGGATGAATGAACGCCGGACGAACGTGTCTCGGCGTTGGTCTCGAACGAACTTTCTCAGCAAGGGAGCATGACGATGGGCGAAGAGAAGACACTCGAATTCTGCACGGCCGAGGCGGATGGCCGGATCCTGACCGTGACGATCAATCGACCCAAGCGAATGAATGCGCTGCATTGGATGGCCAATAACGAGCTGGCCTCGGTCTTTGACGACTTTGCGGCAAATCCCGATCTTTGGGTGGCGATCATTACCGGCGCTGGGGACCGAGCCTTTTCCGCCGGCAATGATCTGAAATACCAGGCACAGGAATCCGGCGGTGAATTGCATACCGGACCGGAGACCGGATTTGCCGGCTTGACTGCACGCTACGACTGCTCGAAGCCCGTGATCGCAGCGGTCAATGGCGTGGCGATGGGTGGCGGATTCGAGATCGCCCTGGCCTGCGATTTGATCATCGCTTCGGACAACGCGCTCTTTGCGTTGCCCGAGCCAAGGGTCGGCCTGGCTGCACTCGCGGGTGGCCTCCATCGTCTGCCGCGACAGATTGGCCTGAAGCGCGCGATGGGCATGATGCTCACGGGACGGCGTGTCAGTGCGGAAGAGGGCGAGCGCCTGGGTTTCGTGAACGAAGTGACGACGCCCGAGGCGTTGATGGCCACGGCCCGCCGGTGGGCCGATCAGATCGTGGAATGTGCGCCGCTCTCGGTTCGCGCCACCAAGCAGGCGGCGCTCGCGGGCCTGCGCCACGGGCTGATCGAGGACGCCATGGCAGAGCGATATCCGGCTATCGGTGAACTCTTCAAGAGCGAAGATTTCATCGAGGGGCCGTTGGCCTTTGCCGAGAAGCGGCCTCCACAGTGGAAGGGGCGCTGAGCTCCGAACCGGCAGAAGCCACGTCAAGCATCTGAAATAGAATAGAAATATCAGATGTTGGCCAAGTGGAAATTAGTTGATCTATGCGCTTCGCGAGAATGTTTCGATTGGCTTCGTGAAATGACTGTGTTAGTCGGCCTCGAGAATCACGTCGCGAAGAATGGCGAGACCATGATCGATCTCTTTGGGTGAAATGATCAATGGCGGAGCCAGTCGTAGGACGTTGTCGCCCGCCGAGATCACAAGCAGTCCCCGCTCGCGACAGGCCTCGATGGTCTTCGCGGGGGTGTCCACGAGCGCAAGGCCTCGAAGCAATCCGCGGCCGCGTGTTTCCCTGATCTTGCCGGGGCCGACTTCCGTGGCGATTGATTCGAGCCCGTCGCGCAGTCGCTCGCCCATCGCCTTTGCGTGATCGAGTACGCCGCCTTCGAGGAGTTCATCGACGACTACACTCGCGACCGCACATGCCAGCGGGTTCCCGCCAAACGTCGAGGCATGGGTACCGGGAACAAGCGCCTTGGAGAGCTCTCGCGTCGTGCACATTGCGCCGATTGGAATTCCGCCGCCTAACGCCTTGGCCAGGGTCATCACGTCGGGTGTGACATTTTCCTGTTCATGGGCGAAAAGCGTCCCCGTTCGTCCCATCCCGACCTGCACCTCATCAAAGATCAGCAGACAGCCGTTCTCATCGGCGAGTTCACGTAGCCTCGCGAGGAAGCCGGGCTCCGGGGTCCGTAGTCCGCCTTCGCCCTGCATCGGTTCGATCAAGATGGCGGCGGTCTTTTTCGAGAGCAGCGCGCGCACAGCGGCCTCGTCGCACCACGGCGCGTGATGGATGCCGGGTACGAGGGGCTCGAAGCCCTTCCAATAGGCCGGCGTGCCGGTCGCGGAAACCGTGAAGAGTGTTCGGCCGTGAAAGGCGCCTTCGAAGGCAATGATCTCGAAGCGATCGTCGCCCCGGTCGCGATGGTGCTTGCGGGCCAGTTTGAGCGCAGCCTCATTCGCCTCGGCGCCGGAATTGCAGAAATAGATCGCCTCCGCGAAAGAGTGGGCGGTGAGCCGTTCCGCTAGAGCGACCTGCGGCTCCGTCGTGTACAGATTCGATACGTGCCAGAGCTTCGCGGCCTGGGCCTCGAGTGCGGCGCGGAGTTTGGGATTCGCATGGCCGAGTGCAGCGGTTGCGATCCCGCCCATGAAGTCGAGATAGCGCTTGTCTTCCGCGTCGTAGAGCCAACATCCTTCACCACGAACGAGCGCGATCGGTTGTGGGGCGTAATTTCCGACGAGGACACTCGCGCCTCGTTCTGCGATTTCAGCGTTCGTGGTCATGATGGCTGGCTTTCGGTGCGGGGGATCGAGGGTGCGGGCAGGGCGAACCCGGCGTCCGCCAGAAGAATGAACGCTCTACTATACGCACTCGGGATGCTGCGGTCGCGCGGACGTGAAGGCGAACGTGACGGAGGGCGTGAAATGGAGGATGAAGATCGGCGCGAGGTGATGATTCCGGGCCGGCGGCTAGAGCGCGCTGGTCGCCGTCGTCCCGTCCCGCAACCGGCCCTCGACCCGGTACGGCTGCACGGTCTTCTGTCGACCCTTTAGCCGGACTTCTTCGAGCGCCTCGCAGTGGAAGGCATTCTTGGCCTGAAGCCAGGTGGCTTCGCCGATCACGACCTCGCCCGGTTTGGCGACCGAGGACTCGAGGCGGCTGGCGATGTTGACGACGTCGCCGATCACCGTGTAGTCCTTGCGCTGGGGGGAGCCGATGTCGCCGACGACGACGCTGCCCGAGTTTACGCCGATGCGCATGTGGATGGCGCGGAAGCCTTCGCGGGCGGCATTGAGTGCGGTCAGGGCTTCTTGCATGCGCAAGGCCGCTTCGACGGCGCGCTCTGCGTGATCGGGCATGGGAAGTGGCGCACCGAAGAACGCCATCATTCCGTCTCCCCTGAATTTGTCGAGGGTTCCCTCCATCTCGAAAACGGCCCCCGTTAGGCGCTCGAAGATCTGGTTCAAGATCAAGATGACTTCGCCCGCTGGCAGCCGTTCGGCCATGGTCGTAAAGCCGGTGAGATCCGCAAAGAGGATCGAGACTTCACTTTCGTCGGCCACCATCGCGCCCATTCCAGCGCCGGGTGCCTCGAGAATCTTTTCGACGACGGCCGGCGAGCTATAACGGGAAAGGCGCACGCGTCGTTCTTGCTCACGTCGGATGTCTTCACGCAGCGCAGCTTGTTCGACGGCGATGGCGGCGAGCAGGGCGAGAATCGACAAAGCCTGAAGCTGTGACAGCTCGAAGGGATGGGTCGCCGATTGGCGATCGACGTAGATGTAGCCGCTGACGTTTCCGTCCCGCAAAAGGGGTGCGCACATGGCGGAGTGGATATTCATCATGATTACGCTCTCTGCTCCGCCGAGGCGGCCGTCGAGTGCGGTGTCCTTGACTAACACAGCCTTTTTCTCGTCGATGGCGAGGCCAGCGATTTTCGAGCTGATCGTGATCGGTGCGTCGGGCACGCCTTCTCTATTGCGCATGGCCATCGGTTCGATCGAGTCCGACGAGGCGTCGTAGAGGCAGATCACACCGCGTTCGACCGGGAGGTTTGCGAAGACGAGCGAGAGGATGCGGTCGAGAGTTTCGGCAAGCGTTGTGGAGGAGAGGAGGCTTTCGGCAGATTCGCTGACGAGGCGCAGCAGTTCGCCTGTGCCCTCCAGGCGGACCGGTTGTTCGGCGCCCAGGCTCGCCAGCACGCCTTCTTCCGACAGGTCGACCGCCTTGCTGCGGAGATCGCCGGCCGCCTGCAATAGATCGTCGAGGCCCTGCAGTTCGAGGACTTCGGTATGTCCGTTAGGCGCCGGTTTCTCATCGAAGACCACCCGCGCCCGAGAGGCCTTGGACTCGGGTCCGATCTCGACGTAGATGCGAATCGTGCCGAGGTCGATTCGGTCGCCGTGGCGAAGGACCTGGTCGGTGACGTGAAAAGTGTTGACCCTCGATCCATTCTTGCTGCCGAGGTCGCGCAGCACCCAGCCCTCATCGTCGTGGGCGATGCGGGCATGCTGGCGCGAAATGCTCTCGTGTTGCAACAAGAGGTCGCAGTCGGGGGCGCGGCCGATGACGACCGGACGGAGGCCGATCGTGAAGACGCGATCGCGTCCTTCGTGATGAAAGCGAAGGCGGCAGGTGATGCGATCTTCGTCCTTCAATCGTCTCTCTCCTGATTTCCGTGGTCGGGGTTCGCGTCGGCTGCGTCGTTTCCCGGAAACAATCGCCGAGCAACTCCTGTTGTATCGGCGTAATGCTTCGATCCCTCAAGGCTGGCCGGGGTGGGAATTCCCAGGCCGACTTTTTTCGATCGGGCCCGGCCCGAGACGCGTAGCGGGATCGATCCCGGTAGTATGCGCGGTCGATGATAGACGAATTGGTCGAAGACCCCGATCGGGGAGCGCGTCGCGCCTTGCTCGACGTGTTGTCCCTGGCCTTTCGGGACAATCCCATGAATATGGCGATCCACGGACCGCGCCCCAGGCGACGGGTTCGCGCCAACCGGGCCGGTCTGCGGGCGCTGGTGCTCGATACCGCCGGGCAGACGGCGACGCGTGTGATCCGTGACCAGGGAAGGGTCGTCGGTGGCTTTGTGGCCGCACCACCGGGCCTTTTTCCCGTCGTTGTCCCCAAGCTGTATCGACAGATCGCCTGCTACCTCGAACAGGGCGGGCGTGCGATGGATCGCTGGAGCGATGTGTCTTCTCTTTTGGGTGAATATCGCCCCATTCAAGAGCATTGGTACCTCGCGGTCCTTGGGGTGATTCCCGAGTTTCAGGGCCGCGGATTCGGAGGTCGACTGATCGACGAATTGATTCGCCTGGTCGACGGCGACCCCTATCCCCTCTATCTGGAATCCGATAGCGAGGCGAGCGTTCGCTTCTATCTCAGCCGGGGCTTCACTGTTCGCGCGGAGCAGACCCTCGACGGCATTCATTGTTGGTGTCTGGGCCGAGGATTCTCTGGCATAAACGAGGATCTATGCGATTCTGTTCGCGAATTGTGAGTCGTCGCACCGCGTCCACCACGTCACCCCCCACTACAGATTGAGCCGATCGGCTCAACCGAGCAGGGTCTCATCATGAGCACACCGCCGTCTTCGGGGTTCTCCACGTCGTCGTCCGCATCCTCCACTTTGTCGTCGTCGTCATCATCATCGTCGTCCCACGCTGCAGACGAAGCGCCAGGCGCTTCGCTCGTAGGCGGCGGATTGGCTCGACCACCGCGCGCGCCCTTACGGGCCGACGATGGTCGTCTCGCGCGGGGGCGTCGGAGTCGCGCACGCATTCGCGAAGCCGCCAACACGCTCTTTCGCGAACGGGGCTTCGACGGCGCGACGCTTCGGGCGATTGCGGAGCGCGCGGGAATGGGCGCTAGTTCGATCTATCGACACGTCCAGAGCAAGGAAGAGTTGTTGATCGAGGAGCTCTCGGACATGCAGGAAGAGGCCTGGACGCGATTTCGCGCGGTCGACGATCGCAATCGCCCAACCGCCGATCGGCTGCGAGACTTTTTCGACGTGCAACATGAGCTGCTCGTGAGGGATCGAGATCTGACGACGATCGCCGTTCGTGCGACAACGAAAACCGAAGCCCGAGTCGCCAAGCGAGTCCTCAAACTCTATGACCGGACGATCGGTCTCTTGATGGAGATCCTGCAGCGAGGTCGCATGAAGAAGGACCTCGCCAAGGATGTCGATGTCCTCGAGGCGGCCCGCCTGCTCTTTCACCTTACGAATGGCGCGCGCATACCCTGGGCTAATGGCATGGTCTCGGACGATGCCTGCCGAGACTCGATCCACCAGGGCGTCGATCTACTCTTCCGTGGGATCCGGGCCGTGGACAGGGCGGGCGGAACCGACGGGGCGTAGACCAATCAGGTCGGCGTCCGTTTCGAGCTTTCGGTCGAGTTCTTCCAGCCAGCTTTCGTATTGTTCTCCGGTCCATGCGCGATGTCCACCGCGCTTATAGGCCTGTGCGTTCCAATGATAGATCCAGGCGTTCTTTCGATTGGCCCTCGCACAGTCGCGTTCACCGATTTGTTTTGCAGGGACGCCCGCGATGATGGCGCCCGGCGCAAAGACCGTGTCCTCTCGGATCATGGCTGCGCCGGCGACGATCGATCCTCTTCCGATTTCGGCACCGTCCATCACGACCGCGTTGATCCCGATCAGACAATCGTCTTCGATCTTGCAGCCGTGAACGGTTGCGTGATGGGTGATCGAACAGAAGTCACCGATCTCCGTCGCGTTCGAATACCCGATATGGATCATGACGAAATCCTGGATATTCGTATAGCGGCCGATGCGGATATGATGGCTCTCTGCGCGCATCACGACATTGGGCCAAATGGACGATTCGGACCCGATCTCGACGTTTCCAAAGATCTGGGCGCTTGCGGAGAGCAAGGCGCTGGGGTCGACCGCTGGCCTCTCCTTCATTGCGAACGGACTTCGATCTTCTTGCCGTGATCGATGGCCGAGACGCGATAGCCCGATTGGCGAAAGAGCTCGAGGAGTCCATCCTCGAGCACGAGGTGGAGAGCGCCGACACCCACGAAAGCGAATTCGCCCTTTCGCTCAGGGTCATCGAGCAGGGATCGCAGCTTCGGCATCCAGCGGCGATTCCGGTCGCCTAATATGATCTCGTAGAATCTGTCGAACTCCGGCATTTCGTCGACGCCCTCGCGAGCGAGTTTTTCGAAGTAGGCGACGTCTCCGCGATGCCAGGCGAGGGTGAGGTCGCGTGTGTCCGCGACGGCTTCGTCCAGCCGACTCAGCGTGTCCCGCAGCATCATGTCTTGCAAGGTCGGGTCGATTCCGTTCAGCAGGGCGAGTTGTTCTTCGAAGGTTTCGAGTCCCAGGACCGGTTTTGATCCGATGGCCGCTTCAATGATGCTTTCGGCGGAGGCCTTCGTCGTCAGTCCCGCGCGTTGGGTCGTCGATTCGACCAGACCCATCGCGATGTACCACGGTTTGAGACGTTTTCGTGCGTTGGCGGGTAGGCCTAGCTCTGTCAGCAACGTGTCATTTTCAGCGATGACCTTGGCGGTTTCGGGGCTCACCAGATCGAGCAATGTCTTGGGTGATTCGATGACTACGAGTTCGGCCAGACGGCTTGCGACGGATTCTTCCCTGATCTTACGGAGATCGAGTTCGAGCACGAACGAGTCCGCGTGCTCGAGGCCGTCGCGCAGCGCTTCGGAAAAGACCCAGCCCTCTTCCGGGCCAAGGTGGACCGTGCCCAGGAGCAGGAGGGTGGCGCCGGGACCGCCGTCGATCCGGTAGAAGAGGGGGGTCGCCGGTGTTGAGACAAGGACCTGATCGCGAGCGACGTCCCAGGATTGGGCCTCGCTGGGGATCGGAGTCGAATCCCCCGCGCACCCGGCTAAACCGAGAATGCATAGCGCCACCGAAAGGCCAAGCAGGGCCCGTCGAAGCCTGCCGCGGCGACCGAGTGGGGATGGGACGACCGTGGGATTTCCCTCGTCTTCGTTGCGACTCAGCATTGGGATTGGTTTCCTCCTTCTGCTCAGTCTATCGAGAGCGAGACGAAGTTGGCTACCGGGTTTGCTACGGAATGTTGGCGTTTCGGTTTGGGGCGAGCCACAGAGTGTGCCCGCCGGCGCCCTCACACCCGGCAACCAAGCGCGTCGAGGGGAAATCGTATGAGAGCGGTCGTGGTAGAAGAAATGATGGAGCCCAGTGGGCTTCGTGTCGCTGAACGAGATGTGCCCGAACTGTCGGACGATGGGATTCGCATCGCCATCCACGCCGCCGGTTGCAATTTTGCGGACATCTTGATGCTGAAGGGCGAGTACCAGGTCAAGCCGGCGCTTCCCTTCGTGCCGGGGAGCGAAGTGGCCGGAGTCGTAACCGAGTTGGGCGCCGCCGTTCGTGGGCCCCTCGCGGTCGGTGACCGCGTGCTGGCACGCTGCGGTGTCGGTGGGTACGCAGAGGAGGTCGTCGTCCCGGAATCCGCCGCGTATCGGCTTCCCGAGGCCTTCTCCTTCGAGGCGGGGGCCGCGCTGTCGACCGTCTACCCCACTTCTTATGCGGGGCTGGTCTGGCGCGCGCCGGTCGCTCGGGGGGAGACCCTGCTCGTTCATGCAGCGGCGGGGGGTGTTGGGCTGGCGGCAGTGCAGATCGGCAAGGCGCTCGGGGCTCGCGTGATCGCGACGGCGGGGGGTGAGCGCAAGCTCGAGGTCGCTCGGCGTGCAGGTGCGGACGTCTTGATCGACTACCAAAGCGAGGATTTCGTGCCGCGCGTGTTGGCCGAAACCGACGGTCGCGGCGCCGACGTGATCTACGACTCCGTCGGTGGAGACACTACCGACCGCTCACTCAAATGCATCGCCTGGAACGGCCGCCTCCTCGTGATTGGCTTCGCGAGCGGGGCGATCCCTGAAATCAAACTCAATCGTGTGCTGCTCAAGAATATTTCGCTCGTCGGTCTTCATTGGAGCGCCTACCCGGAGCGCGAGCCCGAGCGGATCGATGAATGTTTCGAGGGACTCTTCTCGATGGCCAGCGCGGGGGGCATCGAGCCCCTGGTGTCGGCTCGCTATCCGCTCGAGGAGGCTGGGGCGGCGCTCGAGGCCTTGTCGGCGCGTGAGACGGTTGGAAAGATCGTGCTCATCCCCTGATTTTTTGCGACGGGGTTGGTTGCGGTCGACCTTTGCGGTCCTTGTCCGACCTCCGACCTGGTTCGTCAACAACCGTCAAACACCGTGAATGTCCTTCGTCGATCGTCTCGCAGAGGGTGGGAAAAGGTGAAGGCCGGTGTCCTTTCGGAACACCGGCCTTCTGTCGAACCGCCGCATCGGTCGACCAACGCCTCTCACGACACGGCGAGGTTGTTAGTTCGCCGTGACGGCCTCGTCTCCGTGTTCGCCCGTCCGGATTCGAATCGCGTCTTCGACGGGCAGTACGAAGATCTTTCCGTCTCCGATCTTGCCCGTTTGACAGGCTTCCTGCAGGGCGAGGACGACTTTCTCTGCCTGATCGTCGGAGACGACGATCTCGAGCTTCAACTTGGGAAGGAAGTCGACGACATATTCCGCGCCTCGGTAGAGCTCGGTATGTCCCTTCTGGCGACCGAATCCCTTGACCTCGCTCACGGTCAGCCCCTGAATTCCAGCCTTTGAGAGCCCCTCCTTCGCTTCGTCTAGTTTGAAGGGTTTGATGATTGCTTCGATTTTCTTCATGGTTGGTTCTCCGATGACTCCGAGTTTAGGTCGTGAGCGAAGCGCCAGATTCTGGCGCTTCGCCTGGTTGGCGCTTCAGCTTTCGGTTCTGGCCAGCCGCGCTTCGGAGAGGCCGGCCTCGGCGAATGCGCCGCCTCCCGAATCCTCCATGAAGCCCGGTGAACCCGAGAGGTCGTAGGCGTGCATGCCGTGCTCTCCAAGGTCCAGTCCTTCGAGTTCTTCTTCCGGCGAGACGCGCAATCCGATTGTCGCCTTGAGCGTCAAGAAGATCGCGGCGGCGCAGGCTACCGTGAACACGCCGTAGCAAAGGACTCCGTAGGCCTGGATGAGGAGCGTGTGCTCGGGGTTGGTCGAGAAGATGCCGACCGCCAAGGTGCCCCAGATACCGCAGGTGAGGTGGACCGAGATCGCGCCGACCGGATCGTCGACGCGAATCTTGTCGAAGAAGATCACCGAACCGACGACCAGGAAGCCGGCGATCAAGCCGACCGCGATTGCGCTCGACGGGTTGATGACGTCCGCGCCTGCCGTGATCCCGACGAGTCCGGCGAGAATGCCGTTCAAGGCCATCGAGAGGTCGGGCTTCGAGCTGATGAAGGTATAAGCGATCATCGCGCCAATGCCGCCGGCCGCCGCGGCCAGACAGGTGGTGACCAGGACGAAGGACGTTGCCGCCGGGTCGGCCGAGAGGACCGAGCCGCCGTTGAATCCGAACCAGCCGAGCCATAGGAGGAAAACGCCAATGGTCGTCAATGGCATCGAGCTACCGGGAATCGGGTGGACTGAACCGTCCTTGCCATATTTCCCGAGGCGGGCACCGAGGACCAGTGTTCCGATCAGCGCTCCCCAACCACCGACGGAATGGACCAGCGTCGAACCAGCGAAATCATAGAACCCGGCGCTATCCAGGAAGCCAGCGCCCCATTTCCATGAACCCGCAATGGGGTAGACGAAGGCGACGAAGAGCGCCGAGAAGATCATGAAGGACTTGAGCTTGATCCGCTCTGCGACTGCGCCGGACACGATCGTTGCCGCGGTCGCAGCAAACATGGCTTGAAAGAGAAAGTCGGTCCAGTAGGTGTAACCGCCGTCGGCATAACCCGCGGTGTTTGCGCCTTCAGCGAACCCTGCACTCAATCCGACACCAGCAAAGCCCAGTACGCCGGACGTGATGAGATTGAACTCGCCCGGGTACATGAGATTGAAGCCCACCAGGAAGTACGTGAGGATGCCGCAACAAATGATGAAGGTGTTCTTGAACAGGATGTTAGTCGTGTTCTTGGCCCGTGTGAGTCCCGATTCGACCATGGCGAAACCGAGATGCATCACGAAGACGAGTGCTGCCGAGAGCATCATCCAGACATTGTTGGCGGTGAAGAGGGCCAGTGAGGCGTCATCGGCCATCGCGGTGGTCGGTGCGAGGACGGCGGCGAGCAATACGGCGCCGACACCTGCGCGGCCGGCTATCGGTCCCACGGAGGTCCGCGTAGATCGATCGGGCGCGACGTAGCCCGGCGATGAGCCCGGCAATGAGAGGGAACTGCGAAGCATGTTGGTCTCCATTTGGCGAAGGAAAAAGCGAGGGGAGAGCTTTCTTGAATGACCGGCTTGCATGATCTCTCCGCAGTCGTGCGGCCGGTTGAGTCTTCTGGCAACGGATAAATGCAATGGTCGTGCCAGATCCGGAATGGATGGAGTATCCATTCAATTGCAGATACTTAGGCCGAAAAAGATGGCTCGCCGACAGTCGATCTGATCGGTTGGCGGTTGGATCTGCTCGGACTGGCGCCAGCATTTGCACAGTGCTTGGGCAGTGAGCACCGCCTGGATCCGCTCGTGTGGGCAGCCCCTGCGCAGTCCTTGCGCAGGGCGCCAAGGCTTCGTCAAGCGCCTCCCTTACCTGGACGAAGAGAAGGCCGGAGTTGCACTCCGAGGACTCATGGATTTCATTATTCTCATTCCCGCCGTCGCGATCATGGTGTCGGCCGCCTTCGGAGCGGTCTGTATCGCGTGGGATTCAGACCGACGAGCGACCACGTCGATGTCCGCGATCTTCGTCTGCACGGGTGTCTGGGCCCTGCTCGACCTGATGACCTTTCTCACGACGGATCCCGATTCGGCTCGCATCTGGATGCAGTGGATGCATCTGCCGGCCCTGCTTCTGGGGCCGAGCGTGACCTGGCTTCTCGGGCATGTTTTTCCGCAGATCGGCAACCGTCTCCTCGGTCTGGCGCGTTTGGGATTCGCTTTGGGCCTGGTGCTGGGTGTGTCGGCGGCGCTTACGCCGGGAACGATCGGGGAGGTGGTCGCAGCGCCTTGGGGAGGCTGGCTCGGTCGCTATGGCGCGGTCTCCGTGCTCATCGTGCCCATCGGAACCATCCTGCCCTTGCTGGCCGTCTACGAAGTTTCGCGTCTCGAAAGTCCGATTCGACAACTCCGGCCCGATGCACGTCGAGCGAACGCGATGACCTTTGCGGTCGTGGTCTCGCTCCTGGCGGCGGTTACGACTGAGTATGTCTTGCCCTTGCTCGAGATTCCGGCTCCGCGCTTGGGTGCAATTTCCGTAGCCAGCGTTTCGGCCGCGGTCTGGCTATTCACTCTCCACGAAACGAATGACCTGGCTGTGACGCCCGAAGGCATGGCCCGCTCGATGCTCGCTGAACTTCACGATGGTGTCGCCCTGGTCGGCCTCGACGGCTCCATCCTGGCTTCGAATCTTCGCTTCGAGGAGATGAGCGGACGCGCGAGCGCAAATCTGATCGGTGCCTTTTTGCCGGACTGGGTCGATCCCTCCCTCGAGGAGATCTCGAAAGGGATCGAGGATCGGGAAACGGGTCTTGTCCGCGTCGATGGTGCGTTGCTTCCCGTTTCGTTGTCGTCGTCGAAAGCAGTCGGGCGGGATCGCAAAGCGATCGGCGCGGTCGTCGTCTTTCGGGACATGCGTGAGATCGACGCGCTCAGACGCCGCCTCTTGACTTCGGGGCGGCTCGCGGCGATCGGGGAATTGGCCGCGGGAATCGCTCACGAAGTCAACAACCCGATCGCCTTCATCCGATCGGACCTCAACCTTCTCTCGCAACGACTGCAGGAAATCCGCCAGTGCGTTTCGCAGAAACCGCATTGCGAAAGCGAGCTCTCGATCATGGAAGGCGTAGGGGCACGGATCGAAGTCGCGCTTGCGGGCGTCGAACGCGTTGCGCAGGTCGTGAGTGATGTTCGTGAATTTGCGCATGTAGGCGGTCGCAGCCAAGGCGGAAGTGATCCCGTCGTGCTGCTCGAAGGTGCGATGCGCTTGGCGAGGTTGCAGAGAGGGGACGAAGTCGCGCTCCGCGTTCGTGAGTCCGAATGCAGCGATTGGATCGAATCGGGCCAGGAACTCAAGCAAGTCTTGTTGGCGCTCCTGCTGGTTCTCGTCGAGAGCCTCGATCAGGGCGGGTCGATCGATGGGGTCGTCGAATCCGATCGTAAGCATCTTCGAATCGGGCTGTGCGCGGCGCCGCTTCGCGAAGACGCGACGGCGATGAGTCGTCGCTTTGATTCGATCGCGGGCGGCGATCTTCATGCCTCGAACTCTGAGTTCAGGATCGTAATCGCGACCGAGCTCATTCATGAGCTTGGCGCGTCCTGCACTTTTCGACCGTCGGGGCCAGAGTCCCTGTCGATCGAGTTGCAGCTTCCTCTCGAGGAGGAGCCGAGCGCATGATCCCCTTCCTTCTCGTCAAACTCTTCAGCGCAGCGCTATCCGTGGCGCTGGGGGCGGGAATCCTGGCGCGCGACCACGGCCTGAAGTCGAATCGATTGATCGCCACGTTCCTGTTTTGCAATGCGTGGTGGGCGTTCTTCGAGTTCATGCTCTACCAGGAAACGAATCCGGAGATCGCCATTTGGATCTATCGCTGGATGGCGGTTGGTTGGATGCCTCTCGGCGTGCTCTGCATGCACGCTTCGGTGACGCTTTCTTCGATGGAAGATCATCCTGTCACAAAGATGATCTGGCCACTCTATGCCGCGATTGCGCTTATCCTGCCCTCGGCCATGACCAGCGATTTCGTCATCGCCGCAATCGTGCAGGAGGAATTCGCTTGGCAACCGGTTTTCGGTTTCGGGATGGTGCCCGCCTATTTCCTGCTCGTGGCCCCCGTTGTTGGGACAATGATCTGCTGGCGTAGCGTCATGATACTGCGCGATAGCGGCGGTCAGCTTCAGTTGGCCCGAATCGTCTTTTTCGGGCTCGCGGGTTCCCTCGTCGCGGGTACGGCGACCGCGATCGTTTTGCCACTTTTTGGGCTGGCCGCTGTGGGAATCACGACGACGCTCGTCGCCCTGGTTGGTCTCGCGGCGGCTTGGACCTTGCGGCAATACGGCTATTCACTCATCTCCTCGCAAGCCTTCGCTCGCGAGATTCTTGATACTCTCAAAGATGGTGTCGTGTTAGTCGGCGGCGACAGCGTTCTGCGCGATGCCAATCGCGCCTTCCTGCGAATGGTCGGTGGCACCAAGGCATCCGCGATCGGGCGGCCGATCTCAGATTGGATCCTTGGCTTCCCGGATCGTGAGGGTCCGTCTGAGTCTTCGGCCTTCATGGAGCTTCGAACCCGGTCCGGAGAGATCATCCCCGTCGTGGTTTCAGCGCCGGTCCATTTTCTCGGCCCGGGCCGCTTTGCCGGACAAGCGTTCTTGTTGAGAGATCGACGAGAGATCCTCGCCTTGCAAAGACGCATCGTGGGTTCCGTGCGTCTCGCCGCGGTAGGCGACCTGGCCAAATCGATCGCGCGTTCGATCAATGAGCCGGTCGCTCAGGCACGGAACGAACTGGACGGGCTTTCGATCGACTGGGAGACTGTCGAGTATATCTCCGAGCTCGCCAACCTCGAAGAGCCGTGCAAGGAGGCCATCGGCGAAGGATTCGAATTGATCGGGGAATGCACGGAAGGCGTCGACCGAATCTCGACGATCGTCCGCGAGGTCGGTGGCTACTCATCCGAGATGGCACGTGCCGACTTCGTTGAAGTCTCCTTCGCCGATATCGTCTCACGCTCGCTTCGGATCGCGAGTGTCCATGCCCCGCCCTGGTTGGAGGTCGAGGAGAGCCTGGATGTCGATGTACGAATCGAATGTCGCTCGGAGGAGATCGAACGGGTCGTGACCAATCTGCTAGTCAATTCAATTCAGGCGCTCGAAGAAAAGCGAGCTGAGATTGGTCACCTCGTGATTGGGGTCGCAGCCTTCGGTGACCGAGCCTTGCTTCATATCGAAGACGACGGAAGTGGCATCACGCCCGAGGTGCTCGATCGGATCTTTGATCCCTTCTTCACGACGAAGCCGGTGGGCAAGGGGACGGGCCTCGGCCTCGCTATCTCGTACCACATCATCAAGGGGCACGACGGCGATATCCGGGTTTCGTCGGTTCCTGGTCGTGGTACGAGCGTGGTGGTCGAGCTACCGAGCGCGACGGGCTCGAATTAGGTCGAGAACCTGTCTGACTCAAGTCCCGGTCGGCCGCGGCCGATTTCAGATCAGCGGGCCTGCATTGCCCGAACCCAGAACGCGTGCGGAGACGAACCATGCAGTCGATCCATCTCAGTGGCTTGATCGTTCAGCCGATCGCGGAGCGAATTCGCGATTGGAATCTCGACGGGAAGATCAGTGAGGAAGATCTCGATCGCGCCTTGTCGAGCGACGGCCGAGCGTTGATCGATCACTCGCTGGCCTTTGGCGATTGGGTCCCTGTCGAGGATGTCGAAGGACTGGTCGGATTGGCGGCCGATCAGATTGGTGGCGAGACGGGCATGGTCGAATGGGCAGATGAAATCGTTCTCGGCTGGCACTCGGAGAGTGCGATCGAGAACCTTGTTCGTGCTGGTCGAGCATTGGTTGATTCACCGGGCTTCGTCGTGACCCAGGCCAGTGGACTCGTCGTGCGAGATGCCGACTGGAGTTACGACGGAGGACGGACCTCCTTCAGCGTTCGTCTGCGAGGACTCGGGGATGTCAGTCCCGCCCTGAAGGCATTGCTCGGCTCGCTGCTCGCGCGATTGGCTTGCTTGCCGACGAATCTCGGCTTCGATGTTCGCTTCGACGGGATCGACGGGGAGGACCTGGTTGTTTTTGGAGAGGCGCCCGATGGCAGGGATGACGATCAAGGTCAGAGCCGACTTCATCAGGCGGCCTTGATCGCCTAAGCGATCTATCACCAAGAGTTGCCAGCGCAGTGGTCTATTCGCGCAGGCCAAGGATCCGTAGCATGGGACCCGCCGGTAGGCGGGAATCGTCGAGAACAACCTCCGCCTCGATCTGGAACCCGCCTTCACCCTCTTCATCGATCAGGGTCTGAACGACATCGAAAGCCAACTCGCTCCGTGCATCGAGCCGAGTCCAATGCCCTCGACGTGCATCGGGGTCGTAGCGGACTTCACCCTGGGCAGCGAAGACCGCGGAGAATTCAGACTCGAATCGACCGGCGTCCCAGCTACCTTCCGCAACACAGCCAGAGGCTTCATCGAAGTCCCTTCTGGACAGCGCATGCAGTAACTGATGCATTTCCGCGCGCACGCGGGCCTCGAAGCGCTTCCGATCGAGTCGCCGGGGCGCGCGATCCGGTATTGCCTCGTTGTCGGGTGCAGCCGGCCGTTTCTTCGGCGCGACGAGATTCTCCCATTCCTCGATCAGGCTCGAGTCGACGCGAGCCAGCATGGCGCGGAAGAAAGCGATCACTTCTTCAATCTCGTCGCTGCGCGCGGATTCAGGAAGATTGCGCGAGAGGGTCGAGTGGACCTGATTGAGATAGCGCAGCAGGACGCCTTCGAGGCGTGCGATGCCGTAGCGCCTAACGTAGTCGTCGAAGGAGAGGAAGCCTTCCCAGATCTCTCGCGCGATCGATTTGGGCCGGACGGAGTCGCTTCCGACCCACGGGTGATGGGCTGCGAAGAGGTCGTAGGTGGCGTAGAGGAAATCCGCGTTCGGCTTGTCCCAGGTCACGCCTTCGAGTTTCGTCATGCGCTCTTCGTAGGGCACCCGCTCCGCTTTCAGTTCGGCGATCAGCTCGGATTTTCGCTGATGGACCTGAGCCAGGAGCAGCGCGCGGGGATTTTCGAGGATGGCTTCGACGATCGAGAGCACGTCGAGTGCATAGTCCGCCGCGTCGGGATCCAGCGCCGTGACCGCATCGACCAGGTAGAGTGAGAGCGTGTGGTGAAGACCAAAATCCCGCTGAAGGTCTTCGTCAACGCGTGCCCGGGCAGGGCCACCCGGTCCGGCCCTTTCGACTTGCACGACCCCGGCCTGTCGAAGGGACCGGAATAGCACTGCGGCTTCTCGGCGCAGTCTCTTCTTTCGGCTCTTCGTTTCGAAGCTCTCGTTGGTGAGTTCGATCAATTCGCGGTAGCCGGAGCCCGGAAGCGCCTGGTCTTCTCCGCGTTGCAGGAGCGAGACGAGCGTGGCGTGGCTCATGCTGAACTGAGATCGAAGTGTCTCAGCGGGCTTTTCGCGTAGTTGCTCGAAGGTCTCCGCGGACCAGGCGACAAAGCCGCGTGGCGGTGGCTTTTTCTTCTTCTCTTTCTTGCGTCCGGTTGCGGCTGCCCGCGCGCTGGCACGTTTGTTTTCGATCACGTGCTCGGGTGCCTGGCAAACGACACTGCCTTCGACGTCGAATCCGCGGCGGCCCGCGCGGCCGGCGATCTGCTTGAAGTTTCGAACGGAGAGCAGGCCTACTTTCTCGCCGTCGAATTTAGAGAGCTTGGTGAAGAGCACGGTTCGAATCGGAATGTTGACGCCCACACCTAGGGTGTCCGTTCCGCAGATCACCTTGAGCAAGCCGCGCTGGGCGAGTTGCTCGACGAGCAGGCGGTATTTCGGAAGGATGCCGGCGTGGTGCAAGCCGATTCCGAATTTCAAGAAGCGTTGGATGTCTTTGCCGTAGGGGGAATCGAAACGAAAGCCACCGATGGCTTCGCTCAGCGCACGTTTCTCTTCTTTGCTGGTCATTTGTCCACTGGTCAGGCCCTGCGCTTGCTCCGCGGCGTCGCGTTGCGTGAAGTGGACCATGTAGATGGGAGCTTGGCCGGCGGCGAGGAGTGACTCGACGGTTTCCACGACGGGTGTTTCCCGATAGCTGAAGTCGAGGGGAACGGGTCGATCATCGCTGTGGACGTGGGCGACTTCGCGGCCCGTGCGCTTCTGGATGCGCTCTTCGATGACCGCGGTATTTCCGAGGGTGGCGGACATCAATAGGAAGCGGGTCTTTTCGAGGACCAGGAGTGGAACCTGCCAGGCCCAGCCGCGATCGCGATCAGCGAAATAATGGAACTCATCCATCACGACGTAGGGGGCATCTGTCTCAAGGCCTTGTCGGAGCGCCATGTTGGCCAGAATCTCGGCGGTGCAGCAGACGATCGGAGCGGCCCAATTGATGGCTGCGTCGCCGGTCAACATACCGACATTCTCAGGGCCGAATTCTTCACAGAGCGCGAAAAACTTCTCGCTAGTCAGCGCCTTGATCGGAGCGGTGTAGAAGGATCGTTTGCCCTCGCATAACGCCTTGAAATGGAGGCCGAGCGCGACGAGGGATTTTCCGGAACCCGTGGGCGTGCTCAGCACCACATGGCGGTTGGTCATGAGCTCGAGCAACGCTTCTTCCTGGGCATCGTAGAGCGTGAGATCCGCGTCGGCGCACCAGCGGGTGAAGCGATCGAGGATGGCTTCCGGGTCGAATAGCCCGCCCTCTGGAACCCACTCGATCAGTTTTCGACGTGTCGTTGTCATTCGTCAGGATTTCTGCGGAAGAGCGACCTCGTCGTCGCGACCAGGCGGGCGGTCCCGGCGCGAAGAGTTGGAAAGAGCGTCGCTTCCGGTAGGCTGGCGATCAAGCATGTGATGTTGTCGTGGCCACCGGCGGAGTTGGCCGCCGCGATCAATTCGCTTGCCGCGCTACGGGGGTCGTCTTCGGTGACCATCAGACGTTTCGCTTCCGCGTCGTCGATCAGACCGTGCAAGCCGTCGGAACAGAGCAGGTAGCGGTCGCCGCCGGTCGGGTGAATTTCAGCCACTTCGACTTCGACTTCATCGTGCACGCCGAGGGCGCGAAGGATTTGATTGCGACGAGGATCCTGGCTGGCCTCTTCCTTGCTGAGCACGCCTTCGCGCAGGAGCGTTGCGACGAGCGAGTGGTCTTCGGTGATCGCCGTGAAAGCTTCATCGCGAAGCTGGTAGAGGCGACTGTCTCCGACGTGGGCCACGACCGAAGGGCGATTCTTGGCCAACAGGAGGCAGACAATGGTCGTTCCCATTCCGTCGAGGGCGCGGTCTTCGCGAGCGGCTTCGAGGATTTGCCGGTTCGCCGCTTCGATGGCGGTCTTCAGCCGTAGCCCCGGATCGTCTCCTCCCTCTCGAATTTTCGATGCAAGGGCTTCGACGGCCATCGCGCTGGCCACCTCTCCGCCTTGATGGCCACCGAGCCCGTCGGCTACGACCAGCAACACTTCGTCACGATCCTCGTCACGGTAGTAGCCGTAGGCGTCTTGATTGACGCGTCGCACGCGACCGACATCCGTCGCGCCGGCGATTCGTAGCTTGCCACCGGTCCAGGCCAGACTTGATTGCATCGTCGGTTCGAGAGAGGTCAAGTCGATCCTTGTGGCGGTCCCGTGGCGGGTATTGTTGCGGTCGCGATCTCGTGGCGATCGAATCGCCGGGGGTGAATGGGCGAGCGTCGACCAGAGACTAGTCGCTCCGGCCGCCGATGGAAGCGGTCTCGGGTATGCTGGTCGCGATGGGTCGGGTGGTCGGATCGTCGTTCGATGTGGAGAGATTCAAGTGAAGCGAGCGGAGAAGGCGGAGCGAATCCTCGAGATCCTCGACGATCTCTATCCTCGGCCACCGATTCCCCTGGACCATGAAGATCCCTTTGGCCTGCTCGTCGCGGTGGCCCTATCGGCGCAAACGACGGATGAGCGGGTCAATCTCGTGACCCCGGGACTCTTTGCCATGGCGCGAACGCCGGCGGCAATGGCAAAATGTTCGGTGGAAGAAATTCTCGAGCAGATCCGCTCGTGTGGTCTAGCGCCCGGCAAGGCGAAGAATCTGCGAGCCATGTCGGAAATCCTGGTTCGAGAACACGACGGCCTCGTTCCCCCGGACATGGCAGCACTCGAAGCCTTGCCCGGGGTCGGGCACAAGACGGCGAGTGTCGTGCTCATTCAGGCCTTTGGGATTCCCGCCTTGCCCGTCGACACCCATATCCATCGCCTGGCGGCGCGTTGGGGTCTTTCCGACGGCAAGAACGTCGAAAAGACGGAACGTGATCTCAAAGCGGTCTTTCCGCGCGAGGCCTGGGCGCGCGTTCATTTGTCGATGATCTACTTCGGTCGTGAATATTGTCAGGCCCGCGGACACGACCTGTCGACCTGTCCGATATGCGGCTGGTCGGCTTCCAAAAAACGCATCGCGGAAGAGGCGCGTTCGGGGGGCGGCGGGCCGGTTTCGCGCAAGGCGGTTGCCAAGAAGAAAAAGGCGAAGCGTTAGGTCGAAGCCAAGCCCTCGTCAGACGCGCCGAATCAGGACGATGCGCCCCAGGATTTCCTCGGGCGGTTCGATCGGCGGTTCTGTGATTTCGATTCGCCGCCCCACGACCTGCACGAGCCGGACTCCCTCGTCGGTTTTGGCGAAGCCCTTCGCTCGCAAGAGCCCTTCGTTGGTCAACTTTTCTTCGATCTCAGCGCAGGGGGTTCCGGCCGGAACTTTCCATTCGCTGGTCTCGAAATGCTCGTGACTGTGAGGCCGCGACGCGGGCGCGGGGCCGCGGCGATCGAGTTCTCCCACGTCCGGGGGGAAGAGCAGGTCGAGGTCGAGGTCGCCGCGGATGGCGTGAACACACGGCGCTTCGGGCTCGATTTCCCGAAGAAGCTTTTCGACGTCTGCACGTTCCTCCTCGGGAACGAGGTCGATCTTGTTCAGGATCAACAGATCCGCAGACTGGACCTGATCCTCGAAGGTGCCTTCGAGGTCGCGGCCTTCGCGAAGCTGGTCAGCGTTCACGACAACGACGGCCATATCGTCTCCGATGAAATCACAGGCCGGTTCGCGCCAGAAATTCAACTGGGTGTCGTAGGGCAGGGCGACGCCCGAGGTCTCGATCACGAAGCGGTCCGGGTCGACCTCTCTGTGTAGTTGCTCGAGGGTGTCGAGCAGATCATCGCTGAGCTCACAGCAAACGCAGCCGCCTTCGAGTTCGACGTAGAGCTGATCGCCGCCACCGAGCAAGGCGCGATCGATCCCGAGTTCCCCGAGTTCGTTCGAAATCAGCGCGATCCGGATTCCGCGCCGCTTGGCGTCTTCGAGCAAGCGTTGTACGACCGTCGTCTTTCCGGAGCCGAGAAAGCCGGACAGGACCAGGGCTGGGACACGCCTTGGGATGGCGGGGTCGGCATTGACGGCATTGACGGCATTGACGGCATTGTCGCCGCTGCCGGAGCCGTCGGTCGAATCCCGGCGCGGGCTCTTTTTGGATCGATCATTTCCTTCGACCTCTTTGGACATGCTGTCTCTCCTGCGGAGTCTGGCCAGGGCGCGCTCTGTCGTCGACTGGCTGTGTCCGGTGAAATCTGGTGGGCTGTGATCGTTCGAAGGAATGAAATAGTGAAATAATGAAATAGAGGAATCGAGATGGGAATGAGAACCAAATGAGATAGCACCTTGCGCTGGAAGTCGAATCTGCGCCTGTGACGGGCAAGTAGGGCTATCGTCCGGCTTTCTGGTGGCGTGATCGAGGAGGAATACGTGGCAGATCGGGATTTTGATCTTTTTGTGATCGGTGCCGGCTCGGGGGGCGTTCGCGCTGCGCGATTTTCGAGTGATCGCGGCGCGCGCGTGGCCATCGCCGAGGAGCGCTATCTCGGTGGAACCTGCGTCAACGTCGGCTGCATACCCAAGAAGCTCTTCGTCTATGCCTCGCATTTTCGCGACGAAATCGAGAGTGCAACCTCGGGCTTCGGTTGGACTGTGCCTGCCAAGAGTTTTGACTGGCCGACGCTGCGCGACAACAAGACACGCGAAATCGAACGATTGAACGGGATCTACGACGGGTTGCTCAGCGGCTCGGGTGTGCGGCACGTCGAGGGTCGCGCGACGATCGTCGATGCACACACGGTCGAGGTCGCTGGCAAGCGTTTCAGCACCGAAAATATTCTCGTCGCGACCGGGGGTTGGCCGACAGTGCCCGAGATTCCGGGGTCGGAATGGGCACTCACTTCGAACGAGATGTTCTATCTCGAAGAGTTGCCGGAGAAGGCGATCATCGTCGGCGGCGGTTACATCGCGGTCGAGTTTGCCTGCATCCTCCATGGCCTGGGCGTTGAAGTCACCCAACTCTATCGGGGGCCTCTCTTTCTTCGTGGCTTCGATGGCGACGTGCGGAATCATCTTGCGGAGGAAATCCGTGGTCGCGGCATCGATCTCCGGTTCGAAACGAATGCGACCGCCATCGAAAAGACTGAAACGGGCATTCGCGCGACGTTGACCGATGGCTCGACGCTCGATGCGGGTTTGATCCTTTTTGCGACGGGCCGTCACCCGTTGACCGCGAATCTGGGCCTCGAGGACGTCGGCGTCGAATTGGCGGGCAGCGGCGCGATCGTGGTGGATGAATACTCGCGTACGAATGTGCAGAGCATCTGGGCGATCGGGGACGTGACGGATCGTCTCAATCTTACGCCGGTCGCGATTCACGAGGGGGTCTGCCTGTCGGAGACGCTCTTCAACGACAATCCACGATCGCCGGACCACGAATGCGTTCCGGCGGCCGTCTTTAGTCAACCGCCCGTCGGTACGGTGGGACTGACGGAAGAGCAGGCACGCGAACAATACGACGAAATCGATGTCTACCGCTCGACGTTTCGCGCGCTCAAGGAAACACTGACCGGTGGACGGGAGCGGGTGATGATGAAGCTACTCGTTGACCGCAAGAGCGATCGCGTGATCGGGCTTCATATGATCGGTCCGGATGCCGGGGAGATCGTGCAGGGATTCGCGGTGGCGATCAAGGCGGGGGCGACGAAGGCCGACTTCGACGCGACGATCCCGATTCACCCGACCTCGGCCGAGGAGTTCGTCACGATGAGGACGCCGGTGGCCGACTGAGATGCGTCGGGGTTCCGGATTCGCAATCGCCTTGCTATGCGCCGTGTTGCTATTCGGCGGTATGCGACCCGTGCCTGCGGCGTCGCAGGAAAAGACGCCCGATCTCGCGGCCCCGGAAATGGAGTCCGTCTACGATCCCTATCGTGGAATGGACGCCGACGGGCGCATCCCGAAGGTCGATAAATCGGCCTATGTGAGTCGGCCCGAGCGCTGGCGATATATTCCAGAAGGGCGAATCAAGCCCGGCAGTTTCCTGGATCGATTTCTCGTCTCGAGTTTCATCGTTCCCCTGGTCTTCGCGAACTCTGATGTCGGAACCGGGTTGGGTCTGGCGCTGACCGATATCGACTTTCGAAAGCAGCGTCGTCGAGAATTCCTCGGTGGCTTCTTCTCCTATACGACGGAAGGCCAGCAAAGCTATGTGCTTCGCTGGCGTCGTTGGTTGAAGCATATGGATGTGCCGGGTGGTGGTGTGCTTCAGGAGGAGCGGAGCTTCGTGCGAGCGGGCGGGGGCTACCGAAAGACCCTGACGCGTCGCTTCTACGGCATCGGTCCTGGGACGAAAGAACGCGATGAGACGAGCTTTACGGATGAGGTGGCTTTCCTCGATCTTGGGTTGTCCAAGTCGCTAGAGGGCGTGTTCGAGGATGTCGTCCTCGATCTCGGGCTGCTCGGCGAAGCCCATTGGTTGGCGCGCGGGCGTGCCGGCGGGGTTCCCTCGACGGACGAGCCTCCGATCGATGGCGGCTTTCCGGAACTTTTCCGCGAGGCCGACGGTGTGGGATTGGGTTGGCTGCGCGCGGGCATTCGTTGGGACACTCGGGACAGCCAGCGAAACGCCTATCGCGGGACCGCTATCGCTGCACGCGTCGATGCGGCGTTGGCCCAATCCAAACGCAAGGTCGGGGCGATCTACACGATCACGGCGGACCAGATTTTTCCAGTCTGGCCCATCTTTCATGATGGCGGGAGTGAAACCGAAGAACATCCGCCGACGGATTCCTTTGCCCTGCATTTCGAGACCCGGATGAGTTCGGGCGACCTGCCATTCTTTGTTCGGCCCACACTCGGTGGCTCGCACCTGATGCGCGGGTATATCGCCGGGCGTTGGCGCGACGATGCGTTCTGGACGGCCGCCGCCGAGTATCGCTTCTGGGTCATCCCGCGCGGTTTTACGGTCTGGCGACACATTCGCGTCGAGCGAATCGGGGCAGCGGTCTTCTATGAAGTGGGCGCTGTGGCTGCGAATGGGCTGGATTTTTTCTCCGAGACGGTCAGGCAGAGTTATGGCGTGAGCGCGCGGGTGACCATGGAGCGGGCCGCGCTCTTTCGGGCTGATTTCGGCTTTTCAGATGAAGGCTTCAATTTCTCGGCTGGATTTGGCCTGGCGTTCTAGCAGGATGCGGAGGAATTCCTCTCGTCGCGACGCGTCCGTCTTTCACATCCTGGTCGTGCGCAGCGCGGTCGCTGCTAGCTTTGCTTGATGGATCGCGCGGACCTTCTCGAACTTCTGGATCGCTATCAGGAACGTCATCCCGACGAGGTCGCCACGACCGAACGGATTAGACGATTGATTGTCGAGGTCGAGGGATGTTTTCATCGCGATTGTTTTCCCGGTCATATCACCTCGTCGGCCTGGATCGTTTCGCGGGAAAACGGTGCCGCACTCCTGACGAACCACCGAAAGCTCGGGCGCTGGCTGCAGCTGGGTGGCCATGCGGATGGCGAGACCGACGTGCTTGCCTCGGCACGACGCGAGGCGGAAGAGGAATCGGGCATGCAGGATTTCGAGCCCCTTCCGCTCGCTGGGCAATGCGAGATCCTCGATCTCGACGTGCACGACATTCCGGCACGCGGTGAAGAGCCCCTTCACCAGCACCACGATATTCGCTTCTTGCTCGAAGTCTCGGATCAGCAACCGATCTCCTGCCAGGAAGCCGAGTCGAAGGAAGTCCGTTGGTTCTCGCCGGACGAGATCGCCGTACACATCGACGAGGAGAGCCTGGCCCGGATGGCTCGGAAGGCCTCCGAGTGGCTCTCGCAGAGGCGGCCAGGCAGCACAGGCCGAGGATCTCGACCTTCAGGGGGCTGATCTCTGAACCCTCGGCCAACGTGGGGTGTCCCGAAGGGAGGAGGTATTCTTCCCAATCGCTCAACCCGGGTAGGTCGGATACGACAAATCGCGTCGGTCCATCCCGATCGGTCAACCTCATCTCGAACTGAGAGCATCTAGAGCGAGAGATTGACAAAAGGGCACTCGGCACGACCTTTGCGAAGAAGGAATTGATATATGGTATAATCACCGCACATGGAGGGGCGGAGGTCGCATCATGCGACGCGAGGTCGAGATCGTAAGGGCCGTTGAGGCCAGTAGCGGGTTTCCCGGGCAGATCGCCCTCTGGGCCCCCAGGGAAGATTTGTCAGCGAAGCGACCCAGGCTCGCGTTGATCAGCTTCCTGGCCACGACCTCCTTGCTCCTGCTCGCCGCGCCCGCGGTCCTGGCACAGACGCCTCGCTCCATCGACCTTGATGGCATCGCACCGCCCGCGGCCATGGCGCTGCTCGCCCTGTCCACGGACATTCCCGCTGGGATCGCCACGGAAGTTCCGGACCAGGTCGTGCCGGCCGAACCGCTTCCCGACGCGCCGATTGTCGTTGAACGCTCGGAGGCAGCAGTCCCGGTCCTCGAAGCACTGCTCACGCTTCGGGCACGCCGCTTCGGCTTGTCGCGGACGAGAACCACGGATGAGTTGATCGCGGCTGCGGTTGCGTTGGGCAACAATCCGGATCTCGAACCCAGGAATCCCTTTCGCAAGCACAGCCGAGACCTCTTCCGGACAGAACGGCCGGTCACGATCGGGCAGACAGATATGGTGGTGCGTCTGCGTCTGCGAGCAAAGGCCCGCCGTGCGGTGTCCGTCGAGTTCCGTTACTAGGAGCCTGACCCAAGACTCTCGTGGGAAGCCCGAGCGTCGAGGCGCGCCGTTGGCAAGGCGCGGAGCCGCAGCTGTAGCTGGCTACAGCAAGGTTTCGCAACGCCGCCAGCGGTGATGCATCGGCGATCGGGCGTCGCGACGAGTCTTGGGTCAGGCTCCTAGGAGCCCCCGCCGTCAGGCATCACGCCCAGCGATGTGCCGGCTATGCTCAGTCCCCATGAAGAGCCCGTCGCCGACCTGCTTGAATTCATCGATCGCTCCCCGACGCCTTATCACGCCGTTGCGAGTGCGGCGGCCCGGCTCGAAGCCGGCGGCTATCGGCGTATCGAGGAGTCGGATCTCTGGACACTTCGCTCTGGAGATCGATGTTACGTCGTGCGTGGCGGCGGTAGCCTGGCCGCCTTCGAGGTGGGCGCGCGGACGCCGGCCGAGGTGGGATTTCGAATCGTGGGCGCCCATACCGACTCGCCCAACCTACGTGTGAAGCCGAAGCCCGACGTTCGCGCGCACGGCCTCCATCAGCTCGCCGTCGAAACTTATGGCGGTGTTTTGCTGCATACCTGGCTCGATCGCGATCTCTCGCTGGCCGGTCGGGTCACGCTTCGCGACGGTCGGGGTACGCGGACGGAGTTGGTCGATTTCGCACGCCCATTGTTGCGCGTGCCGAGTCTTGCGATCCATCTCTATCGCGAACTCAGTCAGGAAGGCTTGAAACTCAACGCCCAGAAGCATCTCGTCCCCGTCCTCGGCTTGACCGCTTCAAACGAGGACTCGACCCTGGCAAGCCTATTGGCGGGTGAGCTTGGGAGAGAGATGTCGGCGAAGGGCGGGGCGGCGCCAGAAGCCGCTGACATTCTTGCCTATGACTTGATGGCCTACGACGTTCAGCCCGCCGCGCTCTCGGGAGCGGACGGCGAATTCATCCATGCTGCACGGCTCGACAATCTTGCTTCGAGTCATGCGGGGTTGTCCGCGCTGATCGCTGCAGGCTCGTCGGGGGTCGCCGATTCGACCCGCGTGGTCGTTCTCTACGACCATGAGGAAGTGGGTAGTCGCAGCTCAACCGGTGCCGGTGGGACCTTTCTGAGTGATCTGCTCGAACGCATTGCGGTTGCGGTCGCCGAGGCGTCGGGTGAGGACAAGGAACAGGCGTCTGCGCGGGCGGCGGCACGTTCGTGGTTGGTGTCTGCGGACATGGCGCATGCGGTGCATCCCAACTATGCCGATCGACACGAACCGGGACATCGTCCGCGACTCGGTGGCGGTCCGGTGATCAAGACGAATGCGAACCAGTCCTATGCGACGGATGCCGAGAGTGCGGGATTCTTTGCGGCGCTTTGTGAGCGCGTCGGCGTGACGCCCCAGGATTTCGTGACGCGAAGCGACCTCGGTTGCGGCTCGACGATCGGGCCGATCAGTGCGGCCCGGGTCGGGATTCGCACGGTCGATGTTGGAACCCCGATGCTTTCGATGCATTCCTGTCGGGAGATGGCGGCGTCGGCGGACGTGGTGCCGATGATCTCGGTGCTCACTGAGTTTTTCGCCGGGCAATAGTCTGGCCGGGACCAACTATTGGACTTGCCAGGCGTTGCAGGAACCCGGACGCTTCGAGCTGCGGCGTGTGGGCAGGCTTACAAAGTGTTGTTAGAAGGAGGAGAGAATCATGAAGGGCAATGCAGAAGTCATCGAGGGACTCAATGAGGTCCTGGCGGCAGAGTTGGCGGCGATCAATCAATATTTCATCCATCACAAGATGTGCGCGGATTGGGGATACGATCGCCTGTCCAGCAAAAAGCGCGAAGAGTCCATAGAAGAGATGAAACATGCCGAAGTCGTGATCGAGCGAATTCTCTTTCTCGACGGCATTCCCAAGATGCAAAAAATGAATCCGGTTCGAGTCGGCGAAAATCCGATCGAACAGCATGAACTGGATCTTGCGCTGGAATTGGATGCCGTCACTCGACTCAACGAAGCGATTGCTACGGCGACCAAGAAGGCGGACAACGGCACGCGCGAGCTGCTCGAGACCATCCTCAAAGACGAGGAAGAATCCGTCGACTGGCACGAGGCCCAACTGAGCCTGGTCAAGGAGATCGGAAAAGAGCGCTACCTCGCCGAAATGATCAACGGCTGACGAATAGCGGAGTCCTCGTCGCCTAACTCGCGAGCAGGGCCCGACCGATCACCTTCAATTCGAGAATCGGCTTCACGCCCTCGAAGATCGGCAAGACTGTGGCATCGACGACGTAGCGGCTGATCGGATACTCTTCGGCATAGCCCCAACCGCCATGCATCAGCTGCCCGAGCTGGGTCGTCGTGACGGCGACATCACAGGCGAGCAATTTGGCCTGGGCAGCGAGCGGTGCGGCGGCACGTTCGTCGATGTCGAAGGCGCGGGCGGCGGCGTAGGTGATCGCTCGGGCGCCGGCGATCTGTGCGGCCATCTTGCCCAGCGTGTATTGGGTCAGTTGGAATTCCGAAATCGGCTGATCGAATTGCTTGCGATCGACGACGTATTTCGCGGTCTCTTCGAGGGCGGCCTGCGCCAAACCGCAGCCGCGTCCGCTGGTTTGCAGTCGGCCCGCGCCGAAGCCGGCCATCTGCAGATAGAACCCGCGACCCTCACCCTTCTCGCCGCCTACTAGATGATCGGCGGGTACGAAGTAGTTTTCGAAGTTGATCGTATAGGAATGCATCCCGCGGTAGCCGGGGGTCGCGTCGGCCTTTCCGACCAGGCGGCCACCGCCCGGCTGCTTGCATTCGAAGGTGTGTTCGCGGGAGGCTTCCTTGGGAACGATGAAAAGAGACAGGCCCTTGGCACCCTTCGACATGTCGGGATCCGTGCGCAGCAGCACTGCCAGGACGTTTGCGCGGCCGGCAAACGTGCACCAGGCCTTTGGTCCGTCGATCAACCAACCGTCGACGCCATCGACCGTGCCACGGGTCGCTCGACAGCGAACCCCCGAGACGTCGGAGCCGATATCGGGCTCGGTGACCGAGATGCCGGCCATGATCTCGCCCGAGGCGAGCTTCGGGAGCCAATGCTTCTTCTGCTCTTCCGTTCCGCCGCCTAGAAGCGCTTTGGCGAGGATTTCGGGTCGGGTGATGAGTGAACCGGCGCCGGCCAGGGACGCGCGGGAAAGTTCTTCGGTGGTCAGGATCATGGCGAGGTTGCCCATCTCGACGCCTCCGTATTCTTCTGGAACCGAAAGTCCGAAGAAGCCGAGTTCGGACATCTTCTCGATGAACGCCTCGGGGATCATCGCGTCGGTGCGATGGATATGTTCGGCGTGGGGCATGATCTCCTGCAACGCGAATTCGCGCACTTGATCACGCACTTGTTCGTGCATTTCGTCGAGCACCCAGTCGTTCGTGCCCTTCGTCTCGGCCACGGATACACCGATCTCGCGCAGGCTCGCCTCGGAGGTCGTGCGACGAAGCGCGGCGCGCACGTCCACGCCGAAAGCCGACTCGACCGCTTCGTCCCCGATACCCAGATCGTCGGCGGCGGACGACAAACGCTCTCGCAGATTCGTCATCAATTCGCCGACGGCCGCGATTGCGGTCTTCTCGCGCATCGGTGTCAGCTTGCCGTCAGCTGCCCAATTGTCGAGTTCGGCCAGGACTTCGTGGGCTGCGACGGCTTCGGTCGCCGCATAGGCAACGCGCTCAGTGATCACCTGATGGTCATCGATCTTCTTGCCGCCGGAGGTCATTTCCTTCGCAGCGGCTACGGCATCCGCCAAGAGTTGTGAGCCGGCAGCGAGAATGAGTCGGGCGTCGTCCTGGGTGGCAGTCATCGTCGGGGTCTCCTGAAGCTGGGTTGGGGCTGGCCGGGGTGCAGGCGGGTCCGGCTGCGTCCGGTGTGAAAATGTCCATTTGTGTCACGAAAGCTTGTGGATTACGTCCGACAAGCGCTCGTTGAAATCGAGGCGGCGGGAACATAGCGCGAGGATTCGATGCCGGGGTCGATGGCCAGAGGAATCCGGTCGCGTTCGAGGAATTTCCAGCGGAGCGCGCGCGATCTGAAGAACGCCTCGCGGGGACCCCTGCGTGGGGCAACGCTTGGTCCGTGCCGACTTTTGGGACTCGGCGCCCCAGTTGGTCACTCGCCGAGTCGTCTGTTGCGCCTCAACCCTTCGGTTTGACAGCGCCTAACGCGCCCATGGGTGCGCGCACCGTGTCGTATCCCGCGTCCTCGGGGAGTTCCATCATGATCGTTCCGTCCGGATCCTTCGAGATCGTCGGCAGGACCGTGACGATCGTATCCCGCCGAGCGGCGTCGAGCGCCTCTTCGACCGATCGACTCCGGCCGAGCTTCTTGATGTTCTCGAGGGTCGGAAAAATGATCGTGCGCTGGCCCGACTTCTCGAGTTCAAGGGCGTGCGGGATGGTCGTCCAAAGGGAATCGACGGACTCGTAGCCATCGTGGACGGCGAGTTGATCGGCGGGTGCTGCGACCAGGAAGAAATGGGTGTCGAAGCGCTTTGGCATGAACTCGGGCGTGATCCAGTGCGCGAAGGGGACGAGCAGATCGAAGGCCAGTTCGAGGTCCTCGGCGCGAACGACTTCGAGCATCGTGCGCTCGCCCTTTTGCAACGCGTCTTGGTGCTCGCTGGCGATCGCTGCCAGGCGAGCCCCATCGACTAGCACCTCTTCGCCCCGCGGCCGTGCGAGCAGCACGCCACATTCTTCGAAGGTTTCGCGAATCGCGGCGACACGCAGGGTGTCCTGGTCGTTGGGATTCGTCTCGCTGCCCCGGCAATAGGCGGCGAGTTCCTCCGCGGCATCGGTCTCCTCGACCTTGCCCCCCGGAAAGACCAACGCGCCCGTCGCGAAGTCGATCTGGTGATGTCGTTCGACCATGAAGACTTCGAGCAGATCCTGACCATCCCGGAGCAAGAGGATCGTGGCGGCTAGACGGGTTGCCGCAGGTCGCTTCGAGTCGGAGCCTGATTTCTGCGTTGGTGTTGGCGGTGTCGATGACATGGTTTCGGGGACCTGGGACTCGCTGACTTCGATCGTCTTGGATCGCGTTGCGAAGCCGGACACTCTGCAGGAGCGCGATGATGACGATCACCAAGGCGTCGAAGAGAGGGGTAGGGAGAACCTCAAATTATAGCCGAAAAGTGGAGACACGTTCGAAGCGAATCGGCTGCCATTCGACTGGAATCGAGCTCGAATAGATCGATTCGACCGATCCGTTCTATTTGCTGCGGCTTTCAGATCGCCGTCGAGCCGTCGAGTCCGCGGCTGTCGGCGAGTTTTCTCAGTCGTTCGAAGGGATAGATGCCAGTGTTGTGGCCATCGCTCCAATTGATCTGGATCGCATAACGTCCGACCGATTCGATTCCGATCGGCGCGACATCCTCAGGCACGCCGTCCGAGACGAGCAAAGCCTCGCCGCTCCATTCGTCGACGCAATTCGCGCAGCCGCAGGCAAGCCGAAGTGCGCGCACATCGAAGAGACTCTCCACCCCATCGGACCAGAGGATCGCGAGGGTGCGGGCGTCCCGCTGCTCGATCTTGCTCGGAACGTAAGCGGAGCCTGAGGGCGTTTCGGTACGCATGACAAAACTATAGAGGCTCCGGGGATGTGCCGGGCAGTCCCGAGTCGAGGCGAGTCCGGGGGCGCTGCCTCGACGGCAACGAATTTGCGGTGGAATTGCGCATTTCTTGCCACAAACGACGACTGCTCCCCACCTGATCAATGTGCAGTGCCGTCCGGGGCGCGTTCAACGGCGATCGGGAACTGCTGCTTGGTGGTGGGAAGGCGCTCGAGCCAACCACTTCAACTGTGAGCCCCGGGACGGGCCTTGCAAGGGGAAACTCGATGAAGAAAATGCAGCGATTGACACGTTTGAGCACGGCCAACCTGGTGATCTTGCTGCTCTGGACCTTCGGGCTGATTGGGGCGGGGGCCGGCGTGGCTGACGCTCTCGTGATTCGCGTGACGCCCAGCGTGCTCAATGTCGAGAGTACGACGGCGGAGGTCAATGGTCGGAGTCTCCTTGGAGGCTCTGCCGGAGATCAGTTTACGCTCGGCTACACCGTCGAGAAGCCCGGCGCTGCGGACATCTTGTCGCTCTTCACATCGATCGTTTTCGACCCGAGCGCCCTTCGCTTCGTCGGGGGCTTTTCATTTCCGATCTTCGAGACGTCCGTCCCCATGTCGCCCTTCGACGCTTTTTTCAGCCTGGAGCCGATCCGCGACCCGGAGCCGCGGGTAACGAGTCCCGCAGACACGCTTATCGGTTTGAGTCATATTGCGAGGCCCTTCGGACTCGAATTCTTCCCATCGAACGCGATCGGGCCCGAACTCGCGATCGCGGTGACGTTCGAAATCCTCGATCCCGATCTGTTGTCCGCGATCAATATGGTGTTCCTCACTGGCGATGCCGCGATCGTGAACGGCGTATCCTATTGCGGGGGAAGCTCGGACAGCTGCGACGTCACCAGCGATGCAATTTTTGCGTTCAAGAATTTCAAGGTTGGGCCGCGGTATGACTCGAAAGCATCGACGCCGGTTCCGGAACCGACGTCGGCTCTCTTGATCGGGCTTGGGCTGGCCGGGACCTCCCGGCGTGCGCCGGTCAACGTTTTGCACGACCGGGGCTCTCTTCGTTGAAACCCCTACGGTGGTAGAGGGGGCCTGCTAGCGTCCGCGGCCATGACTGAATCAAAAGAGACGATTGCAATCCTGGGTGGGACGGGGGATCAGGGCCTTGGCTTGGCGCTGCGCTTCTGCCGTTCTGGGCGACGCGTACTGATCGGGTCGCGTAAGCGGGAACGCGCCGTGGAAGCGGCGGAGAACGTTCGCGAGCAGATCTCCGGGGCCGATGTCGAAGGGCTGGGCAACGAAGAGGCCGCCGCCGGCGCCGAGATCGTGATTCTCTCGGTTCCCTTCGAGCACACGGCGAGCACGGTCAAAGGCATCAAGGAATCTTTGAGGGAAGGACAGATCGTCGTCTCGATGACGGTTCCCCTGGCCACGGCCGTCGGCGACAGTCCCGTTCGCACAGTTGGAATCTGGCAGGGTTCGGCGGCCGAACTCGTGAAGTCCCTGGTACCGAAGGGCGTCGACGTGGTCTCGGCCTTCCAGAATGTCTCCTCGCATCGGCTCCAGCATCTGGCGGAACCCGTCGAATGCGATGTGGTGGTCTCCGGTCCGAAAGCGGCTCGACAGAAAGTGATGGATCTCTGTCCACTGGTGGAGGGGCTTCGTGGTCTCGATGGAGGGCCGCTCTCGAATGCGCGGATCGTCGAGGAGATGACCGCCTTGATCATCGGTCTGAATATCCGCCACAAATGCCCTGATGGACTGGGTATCCGCTTTACGGGGCTGCCGGACGGCGACTGATCCATCCGAGCGATGTGCCCTCGAGCACCCTCAAAACGGTCATCCGGCCGACTGGAAGGGTGGTGCCCCTCGGGATCCAGGAAAAGATCCCTGAGAGTGAAAAACCTCAGTCAAAACAAGAGCTTGCAAACGCCGTTTGGCACTAAACTGATTCCCCTTCAGATTCGAGGATTTGCGGCTGATTCGTCTAGTCACATTTCTGCGTCGGGACGCTCCAGGCACTAGGGGTTGTGGTCGACGGTTGATGCTATCCCAACATTTTGTGCTTTTTCTGGTTGACGAATGCCAATGAGAAGTGCAATTTGGCTGCAACGGGGATGTGAGGTTCCTCCTGTAGCCTGGGGGGGTCGCAACTTGGTGGTTG
>CAZMFM010000012.1:0-3293 GCA_964565565.1 uncultured Spirochaetaceae bacterium
CTTCGTCCGTGTCGTCGTCATCATCGTCGTCATCGTCGTCATCGTCGTCATCGTCGTGGTCGTCGTGGTCGTCGTCATCGTCATCGTCGTGGTCATCATCGTCGTCGTCGATGTCTTCGAGCAGATCGTTTTGGCAAGCCTGCGGTGCGTTGACAGGGTTGCAGCGAGCCGGAGAGCCGTCTGGGATCTCCACGAAATAGCCAGTACCGAAATCTGGATCGGGGACCGGATAGTCCGTGCTCACAAATTGTGCCCCACTCGAGAGTGCGAGATCGCGGCGACTCGTCACGCCGAAGCGTGCCTCGATCGTGTCGGAATCCGCTCGTGTACGCACGATGTAGCCTCTCGCGACCAGATCAGCGATTTCTACGAATTGACCCACCGGATCGTTGCGCTTCATGAAGGCCGCTTCCGGTTGCCCGGGCTCCGAATCTGCGAACAACACGCGCCCGGCAAGCGAAGGATGCCCGGCAACGTAGAGGTCCCGGATCTGACCACCGTTATCCAGCGCGAACAGGACTCGCCCCTTGGCTTCCTCGAGCGTTGGCCATCCATTTTCGAGTACTGCTTGCTCAAGGGTGTCTCGATCGCCGCGTACGTCATCCGGCGTGATGAGCTGATCCGGCGAAAAAATCGAGCGAATCAGAGAATCCAGGTCGTCCAGGTCGTCGGCCGCATAGACTGGAGGAACGACGAAGGGAGGCAGACCTGGGGCATTCGGGATCGTATCGTCCTTGAGTTCGAGCAAGACCATAATCGGCAGATGATGTGGTCGAGACCATGACCATTGTTGAACCGCTCGCAGGCAGTCAGGCAATGTTAGGCAGGTGCTACGAAATCCGAGATCCTGAACGTGAAGGACCTGAAATCCCGGTTCCAGCCTCTTGCCCAAAGGATCGGGGTCGGGATCCGCGGGAAGCCCACTCAAGGCGACCAGGAGTTGCCCAATCGGATTGGCGTAGAGCCCACCATTGGGATCGAGAAAGACATCGATCTCTACTTGCCGAATTCCCTGGTTGCTGAATTGCTCGGCGAGGGGGAGATGGGTGTAGTCCCAGACCAGAGAGAGGGTTGGCCCCGGAGGCGGTGACGACTGCAGGATGAAATCAAAGCTCGGCGCTGGCTCGATGTGATAGCTGTTGTGCGTGCCCAGAACCTGAACCTGGTTGAGTCGAACGCATTCGTCGATGAATTCCGAAAGATCCTCGTCGTCTGCGTCGCCGGCCTCGATTGATATCGCAGCCCTCGCGCATTCCGCATCTTCATCCTCATCATGAGCAAGTGCCAGACTCGGCAACGCCACCAGAAAAATCATCCAACAAACGAGACTCAAACGATTCACCACAAACCTCCATTGCGCCCGCGCTCATCGCGCGATGCATTCGACTCACTCCAGCCTGGCCACCCTATCACACAGGGTGCCTCACGAATCACCGAATTCGAAGCCAACCCGAGTGGCCAAGTGAGCGTCGCGGTCGGACGAGCCATTGACGGGCGAGCAGCAGCGGGACCAGGCGCTCAAGGATATTGGCGACCGCACGGAAATTCTTGGACGGATGTGTCAAGTGAACGATTCTCGATCCAGCGACCGCAGTCTCTGGATCGCACCCCAAAGCAGCAGTCCAAAGACAATATGAACGGAGATCACGGCGGGCCAACCGGTCAGATAGATGATGCTGTTGACGACGCCCCCGGCGAAGGGGCCGCCGTCGAATGCCAGCCCGCGAGTGCCTGCGAATGCATTCGCCCATGCGGGAAGCGTGAAGCCCCAGCCCGTTACGACCGAGGTCCAGAAGAGCAGGCGATTTTGGCCGTCGCTGAGAGAAAGCAGCGGCGCCACAGCGGCCAGCCCCATCAACAACAAGCCGTTCGTGATGCCCTCGAGATGCGCCATGTTCCACCCGCCCGCTTCCCCCGGAATCGCTACGTCGATGGAAGGAATGATCGGGAAGAGAACGATCTCGCCGAGCAACATGAACATGTACATCCAGCCAACAAGGATGGCGGTGATCCAGAGCCCTGCGCCGTTCAGGATGAGCAATACCCGTAGTCTTTCGGTCATTGGATTCGTCTCTTTCTCCTGGTTCAGAACGATGTCATTCAAAACGATGTCAGGCAGGTTCCACGTATGGTGGCGGCATATCGTCGCTCGTCGTATCGATGAGTGGAACCGAATCGGTCTGCGTGCTTCGCGCAAAGCCTTCGATCCAGTCACGAACCCAATCCGGATCGGGCTCAAGGGCCGGGTCATGGCCGGGAAGCGCGCTCCGGTAGAGATACGGAAGCGTATGAGCGAGAAACTGCGTCGCGCGCTTCCAGAGCCGAAGTCTGGATCGCCAGTCGTACCAGAGCCCATCACTTTTCAGCATCAGGACGTAGCCCCGTCGCGAGTACCACATCACGTGGAGCGAGCCCGCGAAGACGCCTAGCAAGCGCGTCCAGAATCCTGGACAAGCCGCCTGGTAAACGTCGAATGCGACGCGCTTGTGCTCTGTTTCTTCGACCATGTGCCAGAGGATGAATGAAGCCACACGGGAATCGGCATCGCGAAACAGATCACGCCGTTCGTTCACCAACCATGACGTCACTCCGAGTGTCATGGTTTCGAACCCCGCGGTGTAGGCCATCCGGAATCCGAGCGAGCGCTTCTGCCGCATTCGATCGTAGCTGGCCTGCATCGCATCCTCGATCTCAGAAAGCTCCCGGTAGCCCTTTGATTTCAAGAGCTCGTTGTAGCGTCGATGCTGCCGGTAGTGTTGGCCTTCCTGGGCCATAAAGCCCTTCGCCTTCTCACGAATCTCCGGGTCATCGATTCGGCTCAGCGCTTCGCGAACGGAATCAATCAAGAATGGCTCGAGATAGGGCATCGTGAGTGAGGCGCCGTTGATCATGTGGCTAAGTTCTGGTTCGGTGCTCTTCCAGTGCGGGTCGATATCGTCTGGAAATTCGAAAGGAATGCGCCGCACGACGATCTCTCCGGGCTCGGGCAGCCTGGACGTGTTTCCCTCGATCATGACTCTTCCTTCTGTTGTCGGAGCCCCGCCATCAGGGCGGAGATGAGTATCGGAGCGAGGCGATCGAGCGAACGGCACATCACGAGCTAGCCTCCCAGATGGAGCGACACTACACCATGAGCCGCAGCCCAGAAGCGATGCACCGCGGTCCGCACGTCGGGGTCCATCTGTAGTTCGCCGTCCGTCGCGGCATCCGCGAGCGCCCGTCGATAAACATCGAGCTCTGCCCGCTTCACTGTCTCGAGATCGGGCTCGTCCTTCACCTCTTCGCTTCGACTG
>CAZMFM010000012.1:3393-64501 GCA_964565565.1 uncultured Spirochaetaceae bacterium
GGCCGGTCAGTTCTCAACCCTAGAAAAATGTGGGCGCTCGGAATGGGCGACCCGGATTGGAAGTAAGTGATGGCACTCGCAACACCTTTTACGGAGCTGGTCGGTTGCCCCGTGCCCATTCAGTCTGCCGCCATGGGATCCGACTCCTCACGACTAGCGATTGCGGTAGCCCGCGCCGGCGGCCTGGGCATGTTGAGTGCGGCACCGTTGAGTCTCGAACAACTTCGGGCGAACCTGCTCGAAGGCGCCTCGATTGGGCCTGGAGCAGTCGGGGTCAATTTCCTCATGCCCTTTCTCGGCGACGATGCTGCGATTGAGCTGGCAGCACAGCATGCCCGCGTCATCGAGTTCTTCTACGGCGAGCCGGACTTGAGACTCGTTCGGTTGGCCAGATCGCATGGCGCCGTTGTCGCTTGGCAAGTCGGCTCCGTGGCCGAGGCATTGGCCGCCCGAGATGCCGGGTGTGACTTCATTATTGTCCAGGGAGTCGAAGCGGGCGGACATGTCCGCGGCATGCGGGGTTTGTTGACGATGATGGCCGACGTGCTCGACTCGGTTTCCTGTCCGATCGTTGCTGCGGGTGGAATCGCGACGCCTCGAGCATTCGCAGCGGCTTTGTCCGCTGGGGCATCCGCGGTGCGAATGGGGACTCGCTTCGTCGCTTCACAGGAATCGGATTTCCACCCTGATTACATCAAGGCCCTGACCCAGGCCGATGGCGAGGAGGCCGTCTATACGAATCGATTTTCTGTCGGATGGGACGCGCCACATCGCGTTCTCGAACAATCAATCTGTGCCGCCGAAGCGCTGGACGATGGCGTGGTGGCGAAAATTGACGTCCGAGGTCGACAAATTGAGGTCCCCCGCTTCAGTGCCTTCACACCCGTAGCCTCTGCAACCGGCCAGGTGGCGGCAATGGCGCAGTATGCTGGACAAGGGGTCGGCGCGATCAAGAGCTGTGAGCCCGCCGCGGAAATCGTCCGCGACTTCGTCGAGGGAGCGGAGTCGATCTTGAAAATCGAAATCGAACGACTGCGAGCAATCTTGGCCTAGTAGCCGGTTGAACAGGTGCGGGTAAGCGAAGCGCCAACGCTTGGATCAGATTGCGAGGGTAAGAAAGAGTGCCCGCCGCATCTCCAGTTCGACGTCCTCGAGATCCACGCCCGTCGGGTCGATCAACATCTGAAGCGCGACCCCGCGAAGCTCCCCCACCAGGGCCGCCGCAAATCCGGCTGGCGATACGTTCGCCTGAATGATTCCGTTCTCGATCCCCGTCGTGATGACATCCGCGATTGCGTCACGGAAAACGCGATCGGAGGCGGCCATCGCCGAGCGAATTTCAGATGGACTCACTACGGCGTCGGCCCACAACACTAGAAAAGCGCGATGGATCGGCGACAAATTCCTGAGCATTCCGAAGAATGCAGTCGTCAATGCGATGATCCGCTCGATCGCCGGCTCGACCGAATCAGCCGAAGCTGACTCCCCAGAATTGGCCGGCTGGGCGACGGCGGAGAACTCCGTCTGAACGAGTGCGACCAGCCGATCGATCAAAACAGCTTTCGAACCGAAGTGATGGTTCACCAGCCCGCGGCTATAGCCGGCCTCCTCACCGATCAGGGCCAGCGAGACCCGCGACAAACCCCGCTCCGCAATCAAACGTGCGGCCGCTTGAAGCAAATTGGCTTCCGCGTCAGCCCGCCGTTCTGCTTGGGTCTTGCGAGGAGCCGCACCCGCTTCCGAGTCGATTCGAGCTTGAGGGTTGACAGCCATTCCAAAATTGTACACGATACTTGTCGAACAACAAGCAAGTTTCTAGCTGGAGAGCCCTTAGATGACGAAATCGACCCATTTGAGCGAGGGATCAAAGGTCGCCGTAGTCACCGGCGCCGGGCGCGGCCTCGGCAAGGCGATCGCATTGCGTTTTGCAGACGCGGGCATCGCGGTGGCCGTTCTGGACCTCGACGAAGCCAGCGCGAAGAAGACTGCGGAAGAAGTTTTGGCGTTCGGCGGGAAGGCGATCGCAGTACCCGTCGACATCTCGGACGACGCCTCGGTCGAAACAGCGATTGAGACCAGTGCCGCCGCGTTGGGTGGAATCGACACCCTGGTGAACAACGCAGGGATCATCCACAAACCCGCCGCCTTTCAGGACATCGAGCCGGCGATGATCACGAAGGTGCTCGCGGTCAACGTCGAGGGAACGCTTAACATGACGCGTCACGCCCTTCCCTACCTGCGTGAAACCGGCGGCTCGATCGTTCACATCGCATCCAACGCGGGCCTTCGTCCAAGACCCTTTGCCGCGGCGTACAACGCGAGCAAGGGCGCGATCGTCAACCTCACATACAGCATGGCGGCGGAGCTCGCGCCAACCGTCCGTGTCAACGCAGTCGCTCCGTCGATCGCACAGACTGACATGTTGGACTTCCTTGTCGGCGAGGACCCGGACGATGCCGTTCGCGATCGACTCATCGCATCCGTCCCGATGGGTCGCGTCGCGACCGGGCAGGACATCGCTTCGGCCGTATTCTTTCTCGCCTCGGAAGACGCGTCCTTCATAACCGGCGTGGTGTTGCCCGTCGACGGCGGCCGAATGGTCGCGTAGCTCGCGCGAACGGCCGCTTGAGAATCCCTATGACGAACCTGGTAGAACGATGTCGATAAAACTCTATGCATTTGAATGCGGCCGCCTCGAGATTCCCCATGGCTTCCTGCTCGAGGGTGCCAAGGGCAAGATCACGGTCCCCATACCGAGTTATCTCATCGTGCATCCCAAGGGCCGCATCGTCTTCGACAGCGGACTCAACGTGGCAACGCAAACCGATCCCGAGTCCTACATCACCAGTGCCGGAATGCGCTTCAACAAATTCTTTTTCGCTCCCGGCGAGGAGATTTCGGCGCGCTTGGAATCCGTCGATGTCGCTCCAGAGGACGTGGACCTGATTGTGAATTCCCATCTTCACTACGACCACGCCGGCGGGAACGCGCTCTTGCCGAACGCGGACATATTGGTTCAGGAGCCCGAGTGGAACCACGCTTGCGGAAAGCCCGATGACGACGTGGCCTACCGAAAAGTCGATTTCGAGACAGGCCAGACCGTTCGCCTGGTGCGCGGCGAACACGATGTATTCGGGGATGGCTCAGTCGTCGCGCTACCCACGTATGGGCATACGCCGGGCCATCAATCGCTCCGCGTTCGAACTGATTCCGGCGACTTCGTCCTGTGCGGAGACGCCTGTTATTTGAGACATGCTCTAGACAACGATCATCTGCCCGGAATCCTGCATGATCGCGAGGCGGCACTCCGTGCTTTCGCGCTCTTTCGCAGTCTCGAAGCGATGGGAGCCCGGATCTGCTTCGGTCATGATCCCGGATTCTGGAAGACGATCCCACAAGCCCCGAAACCGTTGGCCTGAACCGCTCAGCCATTTCACCCCAAGACTCAATTCGAGTCCCCCAGAGACAGGAGAAAACCATGGATGAAGCCCTTCGACAAAAGCGCGAAAGCGTGGTCAAGGAACATTTCGAATCCGAAGCCTTGCAGCAATTCGAAACGACCCTCGACACCTTTGATCATCCCCACTACGAGATCATGGCCACTAAACAGGTATTCGACGGGCGCGAAGAAGTCATGGAGTACTACACCACCACGCGAACCGCCTTCCCCGACCAACATCACGAGAACGTACGTCTTCATTTCGCCTCAGATGCCGTGATTGCCGAGTTCGACCTGCTAGGCACCAACGATGGTCCATTCTACGGCCGCGAACCTACCGGAAAATCATTTCGCGTTCCGGTCTGTGCACTCTTCTACTTTGAAGGCGATCGCATCGTCAACGAACGCATCTATTTCGATACAGCCAGTCTGATCACCCAGATTGGACAGGGGGGCCTCTTGAAGGACCTCGCGAATCTCTCGGGATGAGTGTTGAAAAGCGAAGCCTAAAGGTCGGCGAAGTCGGAAGAGGTGTCGGCCTTCCGATCCAATCGCTTCTGTCCATTCGCGATCCAGAAATCGGGCCGGGCGAAGCTCTTGGACGCATCCCAGGGGCCGCCGAGAGCTTTCGCAAGGAGTTCGTCTCCACGGGTGTTCCGGAGAGCATCGATACCGTCGATCTCATGACGCTTCCCTACCCGACCCGATTCGGCCTTTGGCGAGCCGCTTCGAGCCCCGCTCCCTTCCTTGCGATCACGAATCGCATGTTGGTCATTCGCTGGTCCGAGAGTGATGGCACGCCGAGAACCTTGTTATTTGAACCAAGCGATATCGATCTTGGTGCGAATACTCCCTACTTCGCCGACCTCGCAAGTCGCTTACCGAATGCCATCACGTCCCGCCTCACCGTGAAACATCTGGATGTCGTCACCCACCTCGCAACCCTCGGCATCCATCCACGCGAAGTCGACTACCTGGTCTTCGATCACCTCCATACCCAGGATGTCCGCCGCTGGCTCGGCACAACCGAAAGTCAGCCCGACTTGAACCCGGACGGTCCCGTCAAGCCCATCTTTCCGAATGCGAAACTCATCGCCCAACGTCGCGAGCTCAGCGAGCTGGCCTCACTCCACCCTACACAGCGACGCTGGTATCAGCCCGAAACATTCCGTGCACTACCACCCGATTCGATCGCGGCCATCGATGGGGACGTGCTCCTCGGCCCGGGCGTCGCGATCATCGAAACGCCCGGCCACGTCACCGGAAACCAATCACTCGTACTCAATACCAACACAGGAATCTGGACGAGTAGTGAAAACGCGATCGCCGTCGAGTGCCTCGAGCCTCGCCACAGCAGGATCCCAGGCGTTGCGCGCTGGGCGAAAACCTGGGGGCAGGACGTGATCGTCAATGCCAACACCCTCGAAGGACTCGCCGATCAATACAACTCGCTCATGCTCGAGAAGGCCCTCGCCGACCGATCACAAAGAGATAGTCGCTTCGTTCAGTACTTCCCATCGAGCGAGCTCACCGCACGATGGACGAACCCGGGAACGTCACCGACGTTCTCGCATTTGGAGATCAAGCACCGTCGCTCCGACCTTCAACCGGCAGTGTGAGGCGCGCACGCGCTCGCCGATGAACTCGCGGCCGCGCCGCCCCACGCGGTGGCCGGCGTGCTGCGCGCTGTAGTCGGGACGGGGCGGGGCGGGCGAAGCACCCTTGACCGAGGGTATCGCCGCGGAACGTCGCGCCGTGATGCGAACGATGGGCACGAAGGATCAGCGCGAGGGCATGCGCGCCTTCCTCGAGAAGCGAAAGCCCGTCTTCACCGGCGAGTGATCGAGAAGATCGACTCAGCGATGTCATCGTGGGCCAGTCTCTACGTCTGGGCTGCAAGAAACGACTGAAGCTTCTCGCGGGCGATCGCAGCCTCAGGTAGGAATCCAAATATCTGGTGACGGTGGGGAGTGTCATCAAAAACAGACAGTTCCACCGGAGTTTCGGATTTGAATTTCTCATGGAATCGCACACTGCCCTGGTCTTCGACCATCCAGCGACAGGCATCCAAACAAACATCGAGCGCCGCTGGATATGGAAATTTGGGAGCCAATCGATGCAACTCGCTCAATCCGTAGTGGGACGAGAGCCTCAGGAGTAGATTGAAAAGTCCTAGCCTCAAGCTCACTAATAACTCCGGATGTGAAGGAGGTCTACACAATCGATACTAGTGAACGGCGACTGTGGTGACATGGCGGGCACGGGTGCCTGGACGCTATGCCGGAGATCACGTCATCTCCGACTGGCCCTCAACTTTCAATCCTCAGCTTCCAAAAAGCGCCATCAGTCGGTCGGCCGCGGGAGAAAGGTGCCGTCCCTTCGAGCGAATCAGACTGGGGGCAGACTCCGGACCTTCCAGCGGCCATGACATCACCTTGAGCCGCCCCGCTTGCTCGTACTCAACGAGCAGGCTTCGCGGGCCGAAGACGATCGTGTCGCTGCACTCGGCCAAGCGCACCAGAACCTCGTAATTGTCACAAACCAGGGATGCGGCCAGTGGTTTCTCCCTTCCCGCGCGACGGGCACTCTCCGCGGACCAGCGCTCGAACCGCGGCGCGGTGGACGCACCCGCTATCGGATGCGCTTCGATGTCGGCTGGAAGTGGCTTGCGCTTTCGGGAGAGCGGATGGCCCGGCCGCACCGCCGCGGCAAGCGGATCGGCAGCAAGCTTGACTACTTCGAGATCGTCACGCTCTAGCGCGAGTTCGGCATCAGCGACCACGAAATGAAGATCTCCCTGTAACAGTGCTGGCAACAACGTTTCGTGTTGGCCGGATCGGACAGAGACCTGGACCCGCGGATAGAGGGGCACGAATACCTCGAGCACTTTGGGCAGCAGACTCAATTCAGCCTCAGGATCGACGCCGATCGCCACGTCGCCCATCCCCAGGTCCTTCCATAGCGTGACTTCCTCTTCCAACTCGCGAACGTGGCGCATCAGGTCTTCGCTCCGTTCGACGAGCCGTTCACCCAACTCGGTCAACACGAGCTTTCGTCCGCGCCGATTGAAGAGCTTCGTGTCGAGTTCCTCCTCGAAGCGGGCAATGCTCTTGGTGAGCGCCGGTTGAGACAGGTGGATTGCATCGGCGGCAGCCTGAACGGTCGGATGCGAGGCCACGGCCAGAAGGTGTCGGAGGTGTCTCAGATCGATCATGACCAAATATTACCTGAACTTATGAAATCATGAAAAAATACCATTGGACGTTATTGACCCGACACCCGAGAATCTGCCCAGTGACGGGCCGATCCGTGCGGAGAGAGACATGAGGCGATGACGAAAGACCGGAGCGCAACGACCATGATGCGAGGCTCGGATGCACCGCCCGCACAAACGCACGAGACATCGCAAGGAGAGCGTGTAACCGACCTGGTCGGAATCGAGAACGACCCGATCCTTCCGCTCACCCTCTACGGTCCCGAACCCTCCTACTTCACCGGCAAGCTCGAAGCCGTGATCCGATACATGGAGTTGCCCTACCAACGGATCGCGAAGGCGCCGACGGGCGATCTGGCGCGCGCGACCGGGGTGGCGCAAGTACCCGGTCTGCTGCTCGCGGACAATCGCTGGCTGACAGACACCACGCCGATCATTAACTGGCTCGACGAGCGCTATCCGGACGCTGGCCTGATCCCGCGCGATCCCGTGCTCGCATTCTTCAGCCGGTTGCTCGAGGATTATGCGGACGAGTGGCTCTGGCGTCCTGCGATGCATTACCGATGGGACTATTCGATCAGTGCCGAACACATGAGCCGCGTGCTCGTCGACGAAATCACCCGCGCCATCAAGATCCCGGAATTCATCAAGCGGCATCTCGTGATCACGCGCCAGCGAGGGCTCTTCACGCGAGGCGATGGCGTGTCGCTGGCCACCTGGAATCACGTCGAAAAGATCTACCTCGATACCCTGAAGCATCTCAGTGCGATTTTCGAGACGCGCCCCTATCTGTTAGGGACTCGACCGAGTCTGGCGGACTTCGGTTTCTTCGGTCCCGCTTTCAGGCACTTTGCCCAGGATCCAGAAAGCGCTCGCATCATGCGGGAGACCGCGCCCGCCGTCTACGAATGGACCGCTCGGGTCTGGAACGCACGCATCAGCCAGACCGGAGGGGAACTCCTCGATCACGTTCCCGACGATTGGGGACCGATCCTCGACAGGATCGGCCAGGCCTACCTGCCCTACCTCTGCGCCAACGCCGAAGCATGGAAGCAGCGACAAAGTCACTTCGATGTCGACATCGAAGGCGCCCCCTACCGGAAGATCCGGACCGCCCGCTACCGGGTGTGGTGTCTCGAAGAGTTGCGACGCCACTTCGAAGCGCTCTCCGAATCGCATCAAGAGGCCGTCCGCACCCGACTCGAAGCGCACGGATGTTGGGAACCCCTTTGGCGCGTTACGGGTGCGCTCTCGAACCTCGACCCTGAACGTACGGCACCGTTTGCCGGTAGCGGCTCGATGACCGGCCTGGACGCAATCGAAGCGGACAAGCGACGTTGGTTTCCAGTCGCAAGGCTCAATGCGAATCGAATCGCGAAGGAGAATATGATGGGAAATACGGCCCTGATCACGGGTGCATCGAGCGGCATCGGCCTGGAGTTTGCCCGCCTTCATGCGGCGCGTGGCGGAGACCTGGTACTCGTCGCTCGCCGCGAAGAAGCACTCAACACGCTGAAAAAGGAACTCGAGGAAAAGTACGATATCAAGGCGACCGTAATCGCCGCTGACCTTGCAGAACCGAAGGCGGCGGAGAAGATTTTCGCGGCAACAGAAGACGCAGGCATCCAGATCGATGTCCTGATCAACAATGCGGGGTTCGGCGGCCACGGAAAATTCCATGAACGTGAGCTCGCGAAAGATCAAGCCATGATGCAGGTCAACATGGGCGCACTCGTCGACCTGACCCATCTATACCTGGCTGGGATGGTTCGCCGAAACTCCGGGAAGATCCTGCATGTCGCTTCGACCGCGGGCATGATGCCGGGGCCGTTGCAAGCCGTCTACTACGCGACGAAGTCCTTCGTCATATCGTTTTCGCAGGCGCTCGCCGAGGAGGTAGCCAGTTCGGGCGTCACGTCCACTGCGCTCTGCCCGGGCGCCGTCGACACGGGCTTTGTCAAGGCCGGCGAACTCGAGGGGGCCGCGCTTTTCGAGAAACCCGGCGCGTCGGCCGAATCGGTGGCGGCCTGCGGCTATGAGGCCATGTTGAACGGCGACCTGATCAAGATCAACGAGCCTTCGTTGAATTTCATGCTGGGCTGGATCATCCCGTTCTTGCCGAGAAGACTCGTCTTGAAATTGTCCAGGAAGGGCATGGAAAAGAAGTCCTCGTAGCCCGAGCGACTAAGCCAAAGGCTACAAGCGCCATCCCTCGACCCGACCCGAGTCGTTGCGCTCGACGCCCCGGCCGATCCGATTGGCCACAGGAGACAGTCAATGTTGAAACTGCACTTCGCCCCGAATTCTCGCGCCGGCCGCATCGTGTGGCTCTTCGAAGAACTCGGCATGGACTATGAAATCAACAAGATGGCGTTCCATCCGAAGGACCTGAAATCCGACGCGCACCGCGCCCGCCATCCGCTCGGCCGGATCCCGGTGCTCGAGGATGGCGGTCTCACGCTCTGGGAGTCGGGTGCCATCATCGAGTACGTAATGGCGCGCTACGGAGACGGTGGCCTCAAGCCCGCAGTCGAATCCGCGGAGTTTCCCGAGTACCTCCAGTGGTTTCACTATTGCGAGGGCATGGTGATGCCGCCGATCAATACGATCATGGTGCATTCGGTGTTGCTGCCGCCGGATCGGCGCGACCCCAAAGCGCTTGCCCAGGCGCAGCGCCTGCTCAGCCGTTCGGTCGCGCCCGTGGACGACGCGCTCGCGGGGCGTGAGTACCTCGTCGGCAATTTCTCTGCCGCCGACATCATGCTAGGCCACGCGCTCTTCATGGCAAATCGGCTCGGCCAGGTCTCCGACGAACTAACCAACCTCAAGGGCTACATCGGACGCATCGAAAAGCGCCCCGCGTTCCAGAAGGCCATCACGATGCAATGACACGGGCTTCCCGGCGCGACCGGTGCGCACGTCCGTAGAACCACAAGAACGACTTTCGGCAAGGAAGCAACGCACGTGACGAGCGGCAGCCCCTCTATCCAACTCTATTGGCCCTTTCGAAGCCCCTACTCCCACTTGGCGACGGGAGCGATCCGGTCGAGCAACCCTTCATATCAGACAAAAGCCATCGCATTCAGAACGTCTAGAATATGTGAGCGGTGGGCAGTGCAATCATCCCATTCCGGGCGCGATGCATCACGCTACACCCCAACACTCAGCAGAAGGACGGGAAATTGAAATGACAACGAACCACGGCCTTCTCGACTCGCTTTCACATCTGTTCAAATCCCCAGCAGGGCGAGAGGACAAGTTGGAAGGCGATAGACAAGTGGAGGCGCTTCAGGTCGATTTCGACGACGCGGTGCGCCGATTGGAGGAGAAGATCGAGGAACGCTTGCGCAGAAATGTGTCGACGGGCGCGGTCCAAGCACCTCGAGCGGCTGCCGCTGATCGGGAGAGCCGGCGGGAAGTCTCCCACCGCGAGATCCGGGAGGACATCGGGAAAATGCACACGCGGCTGGGAACGGGCATCGACGTCACGGAGATGGAGGAACTTTCCTCCCAACTCGGCGAACTGGCTGGTCTCTGGCGTCCGGGCAAGGGCTCTCACGAATTGATACCCCGCGCGCGCTACGCCATCTCGGAGAGGCTCCAGCAGGAGACGGGTCCATTGGCCGTCGCTCGTTTGAGAGCGCTACTGCAACGAGAGGAAATCAGCTGGCCGGATCCCACCCGCCACCGGCCCTCGGCGACCGAAGCCGAGATCGAACGCTCGACCGAGCGGCGCAAGCGCGAGATCGAGATGAACTTTCTCAGCAGCGATGTGGAGCGAACCACCAAGCGTATGTTAGGCACCGTCAGCGGCTGGGGAGGCGACTATCCCGAAAGAGGATCCGCGCTCTGGGATGAGACCGTGTTGGAAGGCGTGGCCGAAGGAATCCGGGCGCGACTCAGTGCCGAGTTCATCGCTCTCGTGCGCGAGCACAAGGACGCCTTCGAGGCTCGGACAGAAGAACTCGTAGGCGAGACCTTCGGTGCCCTTCAACAATCGCTGGAGCGCGGTGTTGATTCCATCGATGATGCAAGCAGGGCCGTTACGGCGACATTCCGCGTACTGGACGAGGTCATTCCTGGACTCGCGTGGGAGTACATCCAAGCGGAGCTTCCCCACGCCCGGGGCGAGTGGGACTCCTGAGCAAGGCGGATTGCTGTAGTCGGACCTGGGATAGTGGGTGCCATTCGATGTTCATGCCGACTCCGCAGGTCGAGTCAGGCTGCCAGTGTCCTACGCTTTGAGCAGGAAGAGGAGGAACACATGAGCTGGAACGACAAGTGCTAAGAGAAAAATGGCATCGAAGAGCGCAGTTTCGAGCTGACGGTCGGCGGTCATTCGGTACCCGGCGTGTACTGGACTCCAAGCGACATGCCGAGCGAGCGGCTGGTCTTGTTGGGCCACGGCGGGACCGCACACAAAAAGGCTGATTACATCGTCGAAGTCGCTTTGATGTTCGCTTCGAAGGGAATCGCCACGATGGCCATAGATGGACCCGGCCATGGGGACCGTGCCGTCGGGCGTGCCGCGCAAAGCGTCGACGCATTCATCAAGATGTGGAATGACGGTGGTGGCACCGACGCGATGCTCGGCGACTGGCGCGCATCGCTCGATTTCATTGAAGTCGAGATGGGCGCACGGCCGACCGGATGGTGGGGACTTTCCATGGGCACGATGATGGGGCTCCCGGTGACAGCCACGGACGATCGAATCAAAGTCGCACTGCTCGGCCTGATGGGAACCGAGGGGCCGAACGCGAAGGATCTCCAGAAGCTCGCACCGAGCGTGACCTGTCCGGTCCGCTTTCTGGTTCAGTGGAGCGACGAACTCGTGTCGCGACAGAGTTGCTTCGATCTCTTCGACGCGCTCGGTTCGTCAAGGAAGACATTGCATGCCAATCCAGGTCGGCACCAGGCCGTGCCCCGGTTCGAGACGATCGCGTCGGTGGAATACATAGACCGCTATCTGCGCTGAGTCGGCGGCCCCGCCGCGAAGTGCGGCGGCCGATGCGCACTCATGGTCGCCAGAATGCGCATGAGATCGCTCGAGTTCGTGAATCCACGCGAGTCGATCAGGCTCCTTTCTTGACTAACCCGAAACATTCAATACCCACCGTCGGAAGCGCCCGAGACGCACGCGAGAAACGCGCTTCGGTCGACGCGCTCGATACTGCCCTCCCCGACCTTCAGGTCGAGCCAGTCCTGGACCACGGCCTCCCGGTCGGCGGCTTCCGGATCGAGCGCGACCAGCCGAATCAACTCATCGGAGAGCGAACATCCCCCATCGCCCAGGCGATTGGGGATTCCGGAATCGCAGGCCCCAAGGACGACCTTTGCGGACCGATCCGAATCCGGACAGGGATCACGAAAATCCGTCAGCCCATCCGCGTCGGTGTCTGGGAATAACCCGACGAGAACGGGATCGTGATCCGATGCTCGAAATGGATTCGGCCGATAGTGCTCGGGCGCGTTCTCCAATTGGTAGTCAAAGACCGGAGGTTCATCGGCGTTGGTGTGCCAGACGCCGACACCACCGACCAAGGGCAAGAGATCCTGCCCAGCCAGTGCGTAGTCGAGGCGACCGGCCTGACCGTTAAAGACGAAGGTGTATTCGCTGGCCCCCTCGAATTGCGAAAGCAAATCGACATAGCCCGCGAGCGCGAACGCGCGTAGGGGATCTTCGAGGGGATAGGCGTTGAGATCCCCCAGGAGAAGAACCGGCGCGCCCAGTCCGTTCGCAGAATTCTCGGTGAGCCATTGCGCGACGGCGACGGCCGCTCGCGTGCGCGTCAGATTGCAATTTCCTTGTCCATCTCCTTCGTCCGGATCGCCGGAGGAATCACAATCTGACCCTTTCGACTTGAAATGGTTGACGACGATGGTGAGCGTTTCGCCGGTTGCCAGCGCCTGAAAGCGCTGCGCCAGACTCGGGCGATTGCGTCGATCATCGAAGCCTGGAACCGTTTGGCTGTCGAGGACAGTCGGAAGCCCGATCGGAGCCAACGAATCTCGGCGGTACACGATCGCGACGGCGATGCGATGTCGGCCTGTTCCTGTGATATCCGGCCGTACCACCACGAAGGGAGCACCCACCGTCCGTTCATTCAGATCCTCGACGAGCTGAGCGATCGCACTCTCGGGCCCGGTTCCGTCGCTCTCGACTTCGACGATCGCCGCGATATCGGGATCCATCCGCAGCAGCGTCTCCGTTAGTTTCGCACGCTGACGCTCGAATTCGTCAAAGCTCTTCGGCCCACGAGTCGGGAAGCCTCCGCCTCGACCGTCGCCGTTCATGTAGTTCTCGACATTCCAGCTCACCACCCGCAAGGTCCCTTCCACGCCTGGCGGAAGCTCCGGCCGTTGGTCGCCTGAAAGAAAATGGGCCGGACGCGTCGGCTGGATTCGGAAACGTCCGAAAGCAAAATCGAGGACGCCTTCCAATTGGCTTGTCGAGTCCCCGAGTCTCAAGCTGCCGCCATCGTCTCGAATCAGATAGGGCGTCGGCTCTGGCCGTGACTCGTCGCGACCATCATCGAGAAGAATGCGTCGACGCAAGTTCTGGGCCTGCCAATCAAGAGCGGCCGCCCCGGGCCGGGCAAGCTGTGTCGGCTGTTCGAGACGCCCGCCTGACGAGAGTTCCACCTCGCCGAACCGGCCGATCTTTCGATGGCCGGTAACGAAGAGCTGTTGGTCGACGACGACCCGCATCCCCTCCCACCGCTCCCAATCAGCCTCGTCGTCCAGGGGAAGTTGAAGTTCGACCGCGGTGACAGATTGCCGTCGTGAGCAGACGACCAGATCGCTGATCTCCACCAATTCCGTCAGGCCGAAAAATTCCGCCACGCGTCCAGAAACACGTACGCGATCGCCGACCTCGACCGGAATTTCAGACGAGGGGTCGAATACGAAGAGGCCCTCGGAGGTACGCGGATCGCCGTCGACCTGGTCGTCCTCTTCCTGGATGAAGAAACCACCGAGTCCCTGTGGAAAACCGGGAAAACTTCCGACGACCACCGCCTCGACGACAAGCTCTTCTGCTCCTGGATCCGGCAGCAGAAGCGGACTCGATCGCCCGTCGCCCTGAATCTCATGGATGGGCGTCGCCGGGCTTCCGCAATCATCCCCTGGCCGCGCTCCTCCATCGCTGCATGCCCCGGTCAGGGCAGCCCATAGGATGAACACCAGAAATCGAATCGCGAATTGAATCCGCACGGCCACCTCCAGCGAACACGAAGACACGTGTTCGCACGGTGGGGACCTGGTTTGCAGCAAGAACCGCGGGGTCGATCGGCCTTACGAGATCGATAGCACTCGGCCACGCTTCAAACATCGCGTAATCGACCGTTCGCATGTCGGACCAGACCGGGAAGAGTCGGGATGAACACCGTGCCGCGATGCCTCGAACCCCGATTCGCGGAAGCCGACTGGCACCCGCCCGCGTTCCGTGTGAAACGAAACGCGGGCGCGGACAATCCAGGCTAGTTGTGCGGGTTTGTCGTCAGCTTTTTCAGCACATCTTCGACGCTGAGCGACGCAATCGGCATACGCTGCGGAAATTCCTTGAACGTCATCAAGAATTCTCCCACGATCGCCTGTGCCGGCACGAAGGTCCACATCTGGTCAGCCATCCAGCGGATATACATCGCCGAATCGGGAGAGACTTCGAACGGATCCATTCGCAAATTGACGACGAGCGGCCAGCTGGGCGTCTTGCGATAGGCCGTGTTGATCGCACCTTCCTGGATCGTAAAGCTCAATTTCCAGTCGTCATAACGCAGGGCGTTCAAATGTCCGCCCGCGTCGAAGTAGAAGATCTCGTGACGCTTTCCCTTCCCTTTTCCAGAGAGCAGGTCTCGCTGATCATAGCCATCGAGATGGACCTTGAACGTTCTTCCGTTCGCCCGATAACCCTTCTTGAGTTTCTCCTTGACCGCCGGCTCTCCGGCCGCGGCCACCAGGGTGGGCATCCAGTCTTCCATCGAGAAAATGTCGTTGATGATCGTGCCTGGCTTGACGACGCCCGGCCAACGCACGAGCGCGGGAACGCGAAAGCCACCCTCCCAGGTCGTCCCCTTCTCGCCGCGAAACGGGATCGTCCCCCCGTCCGGCCAGGTGAACTTCTCCGCTCCGTTGTCCGTCGTATAAATGACGATGGTATTGTCGGCGATGCCGAGTTCGTCGAGCTTGTCCAGCAATCGCCCCACATCGTGGTCGTGCTCGGCCATACCGTCGGCGTAGATCCCGTAGCCGGTCTTTCCCTCCCATTTCGCATCCAACCGCGTCCAGACATGCATGCGAGTCGCGTTATGCCAGACGAAGAACGGCTTGTCCGCCTTGTGCGCACGTTCAATGAACTCGAGCGAAGCGTTGGTGAATTCCGTATCCGCGGTCTCCATTCGCTTGCGAGTCATGGGCCCCGTATCTTCGATCTTGCCGTCGGCGGTCGACTTGATCACGCCACGCGGGCCATACTTTTTGTGGAACTCGGCATTCTTCGGGTAGTGATAGGTCTCCGGCTCTTCCTCGGCATTGAGATGGTACAAATTCCCGAAAAATTCATCGAAGCCATGGTTGGTCGGAAGATGCTCGTCCTGATCACCGAGATGATTCTTGCCATTCTGGGCGGTCATATAGCCTTGTTTCTTGAGCAACTCGGCGATCGTAGGGTCCTTTTCGCTGATCCCTTGTTTGGCGCCCGGCATTCCGATGGTCAACAGGCCGGTGCGGTAGGGTTGCTGTCCCAGAATGAAGGCGGCGCGGCCAGCCGTGCAGCTCTGCTGCGCATAGTAGTCCGTAAAGAGCGCGCCTTCGTTCGCGATGCGATCGATGTTAGGGGTACTGCCACCCATCATGCCGCGGTGATAGCTGCTGATATTCCACATACCGATGTCGTCACCGAAGATCACGAGGATATTCGGTTTATCGGCCGCGAAGGCGCTGAAGGCACCAAGGGCGCTAGAAGCGAGCATGAAGAAAACCATCAGCGCCACGAGGCCGACCCGTGATCGCTTCGTTTCGATTGGCATTTGACTGTCCTCCCAATTGATCACCAAGGTTGATCCAATACTACTACACTCAAGGACTGCTTCTCAAAAAAATGAATCGCTCTGCCGTGTCGACCATTTTGATCTCAAAAAACAGGAGGCCTGTCTCTCCGATCGCGTCTGGGTCATCGTCCCCACGCTCGGAGCGACTGGGGTTCCCAAGCAAAGCGGATGGTTGCAGTCGGCCTGGAATAGTCGGTGCGATTCGATATTGAGGCCGGCTCCGTGGGCCGAGTCAAGCTGGCGGTTAGGTCGCGATGAATCCCTCGATCTCTCTCCTCACACGAAGCGGAACCATTCCCATCGACTCGAGGAAGTCCGAAGCTCGCGCGATCACGCCTTCGGCGGTTTTCTTCCCGCCGACGAGTTCAACGAGCGGAATGAGATAGACGGGATTCAACGGGTGAGCGACAAGTAGGCGTTCGGGATAGGTCATCTCATCTTGAAGCGCGGACGGCAGGATGCCAGATGTAGAAGAAGCGATCGCGAGAGCCGCCCGGAACCCGTCACGGCGCAGGTAATGAAGGGGGAATAGTTGGGGCTGATGGTCATCGCGTTTCTCTCTCCAACTCGCAACCTTGACCGTCATAGCACAAGCCGAAGAGGGCAGATGAAGAGCCGCTCGCCGTTCGACTGAGCGTCGGTCAATTCGAAGTCCTCTACGAACCAGTCCCGCAGCTGCGCTGTACTCAAAAGCTGCGCCGTGTTGCTTTCATGAATGCCGCAAGCGATTGGATCGCAAGACGAGATTTTTTTGGGCAATAGCCTCGTCCAACGAGTCGCTGTACCGTTCGCTTTTCAGTGATTCCAGCCCGGCGCACTTGAAGTGCAGAATCTGATGCTGCCGATCGCCAACCCTTGACCGGCCAGACGCCGTGGAGAGACCAGAATGGACGCAAACGAAAAGAAGCAGGCACTCCGCATGATCCCCTACGGACTTTATGTCCTGACAGCCGAAAGCAGTGATGGGCAGATTGCCGCCTCGACTGTCAACTGGGTCACACAAGCCTCATTCGAGCCACCGCTCTTGGCGGTCGGGGTCAAGGCCGACTCCGGCGCGCACTCGATCATCAAGGAAGCCAAGACCTTCGCCCTGAATGTTCTCGGCAAGGGACAAGACAGCATCGCTTTCTCTTTCTTCAAACCCGCCGAACGCGAGGGCAATACGATCGCGGGGCAGCCCTTCTCGAGCGGTAGCTCCGGTGCACCGGTCCTGTCGAACGGACATGCCGTCCTCGAATGCAGACTCGTCGAGACCGTCGAGATCGGCGACCACTCGCTCTTCATTGGAGAGGTCATCGATTGCGGAGTCTCAAAAGAACTGAAAGGCCGACCCGACGATGCGACCTTGACGCTCCGCGATCTCGGCGAGAAGACGTTCTACGGCGGATAGCACTGCCGTTAGGCCTTGCAGAGCCACGAACCAAAATTCATTGAGCTACCCTGCAATTCGGGACGAGATGCACGAGTAGAATCAACGCCGTAAGGGCCGCTAAACATCGACACCGCAGACTCAAGATTACGAAGGGCGATGGATGTGGTGGGTGTCGTGGATGTGTGCTCGGCGAGCGTGCTGTCCTTCGCGCGATCGACGTAGACTTCTTTGATTAGTCGGAGCGAATTGGTGAAAGTGGGTTCCTCAAGAAAACGCCGATCTGGACGGCAAACCGACAACGTGACTCCGAAACCCTCACACCGCACGACCGCCGTTCTCCTGCTCTTGGCGTTCGCCACCCTACACTGCGGCCCCTCTGAAGAAGTACCTCCCAGCTCCGCTCCAAACTTCATATTCATCCTCACTGACGATCAGGGATGGAGCGAGATCTCGACGCCCATGGACCCTTCCATCCCCCAGTCCGCCTCCCGCTATCTCGAGACGCCCAACATGGAGCGTCTGGCCGAGCGGGGCATGCGATTCGCCAGCGGTTATTCTCCCGCCCCGTTATGCACACCGACCCGTCGCAGCATTCTCTGTGGCATGACACCGGCTCGCCAGCATGGCACCCGATTTGCGTCGGAATTCGATTGGCAGGGCGTTCTGACGATTCCCAAGGCCCTAAAGATGGCCGATGCCAACTACCGCTCCGCGCATTTCGGAAAGTTTGGAGCAAAGATGGGAACGACTCCGGACGAAGCCGGCTTTGATGAAAGTGACGGCGTGACCACCAACTCCACCGGCGGCATGCCCTTCCCCTTTGCGCAGCGCAGTCAAACCGTCGTCAGAGAGGACCCCAAGCTCATCTTCTCCCTGACGCGCCGTGCGATCGACTTCATGGAGCGCCAGGTTCAGGAGGGCGCTCCCTTCTACATACAGGTCAGTCACTATGCCCCCCACATCCAGGTCCAGACCGAGCGGGCGTCGATTGAGAAATACCGTCGAAAAGGAAAACCTGACCGCGCCATCACCCACGGTTTTGCGGGCATGTTGGACGATCTCGACCGTGGGGTCGGCCAGCTCCTCGATGCCGTCGACCGCCTCGAAATCTCCGACAACACCTATCTGATTCTCATGGGCGACAACGGCGGCCGAGACCCGATCCCGGGTGCCAACCAATCGCTTTCACCACCCAATCGCCCTCTGAGCGGAGCCAAGCACTCGCTCTGGGAAGGAGGCATCCGAGTTCCGTTCATGGTTGCCGGACCGGGCGTTAGGCCTGATTCCGTGAGCCACGTTCCCGTCACCGGCTACGATCTCCTACCGACCCTCTACGACCTGGCCGGAGGCGGAAAGACGTTGCCCTCAGAGATCGATGGTGGCAGCTTCCGTGGCATACTGGAAAGTGGAGGCGACGGGCAGGTCCACCGCGCCCTGGATGGAATCGTCTTCCACCGCCCCTTCCGCAAAGTCGCCCCCCAATCAACGATCCGCGTGGGCGACTACAAACTCCTGATTCGATGGAGGCGTCCGGGGTCGCCTCATCAGTCGTTGCTCTTCAACTTGAAGGACGATCTTTCCGAACAGAACGACCTCGCTGCGGCGATGCCCGACAAGGCGGCTGAACTCGAAGGGAAGCTCCTTCGCTACCTGCGAGACGTCAATGCCGAAATGCCCGACGGTGTCCCCCTACCCATCCGATGACGATGGCAAGGAAGCTCCGGGCCTGTTTCGGATAGCGCGTTCGCTTCTTGTCATGGCTTGTTCTCCGTTTCGACCGGCGCCGAGATCTGCATATAGACACCGACGGACACGAGTACCTCGCGCATGAATTCCTCATCGGACCGGGTTTCGAGCTGCGATCTCCGCATAACGCTATCGAGCCTGGTCCTGAGCATCGAACCGAGTTGATCGAGAACGAAAGCTGTTGCAAGGACCGGGTCCGGGTGCCCCATCTCGTCTCGGCGAGCGAGTAGGAGTTCAGTCAGACCACGCTCCAGCTCCGCGTGCGCCTCCTCGAGATTCGCTCGCAGTTTTTCATCTCGCAGCGACGCTTCGAGGCCAGCGCGCTGAAACCCTGGCCGCGCGCGACCCAGTTCGAGTGAAAATTCCAGATAGCCCTTCAGGATGTCCCTGATCGATGCACCCTCCCAACGCGCGGGGTCCACCGCATCCTGGGTGGTCGCGCGAAAGTCCTCACTCACGCGACCGAAGAGCGCGTAGAGCAGCGCCCTCTTGTCCCGGAAATGGTGATAGACCGCCCCCACGGAACAACCCGCTCCCGCAGCGACATCGGCCATTGAACTCGCGTCGGCACCTTTCTCGGAAAAGAGCGCTTCCGCGGAGTCGAGAATGGCTTCCTGCGTCTTTTGACTCCGGGTCTGGCGCCCGATCCGAACCCAGTGCAGATCCGAAATCCAGGGACTACGCGTCATTCGACACTTCCTCTCCAGAGGCCGACCACCTCGTGTCATCTCGCCAGTGGGACAGTGAGATCATGGCGTCACCGACCGCCTAACATTCTAAGATCCGCATCGAAACGCTCGGCGAGATCGAGCATCGCTCGGTCTGGCAGTGGGCCCAACCGCTTCCTGGCGGCCTCGCACCAGGGCAGCATGTAGCGTTTGCAGATTTCATCCACCATCACATCGTCCTCACGATCGATCGCCGCGGCGAGCGCTTCGCAGGCCGGCGCCAAATGGTCGGGGGGGAGAGATTCCTCGCCCCATCGCAGACCGATGAAGCTGAGAATTCGCATCCACTCCTCGCGTGCGTGCCCGCCCTCCAACCCCAACGCCGCGTGGAAGACGAGAGGTATGGAGGGAACCGGGTCACCGACGTGAAAAGCCGACCAATAGTCGGATTCGATCTCTGCGAAGGAACTGGGCAATTCGAGCGCTGCCCAGGCCTCGACGCGCAGTTCGCGGGGCGCAGTTGGACTCCACACCCGTGCCCACGCGATGAACTGCAAGGCCAGCGCCCGAGCCTCATCGGTCATGAATCGAGTTCGATCCAGCCCGGAGAAACGGACTTGAGACCCGCGCGATCGCTCTCGGATCCTTGCCAGATGGCGACGGCCAATTGTCGCTGGGCATCGAGCGCGGACCAGCCCGGCAATGTGAACTCGAGTCGCCAGCGTCCGGCCGTCCACTCGGCTTTCGCTCTCCAGCCCTGGGGTGCCTTGTGCCTTTCGACCGTGCCGAGCCCCTCCGCACGAATACCGATCAGCTCTTCTCGATCGGGTCGCCAAAGCACCCCGGCAACGGCCTTGCCGGGCGCGCCCATCGTCATGAAGGGCGCATCCGTCACGGTCGGAGCCAACATCGCCGCGGCATCGACGAAGCGATCCACGTCGCCTGCGATTTTCCGGCTGGGGTCCGAGCAATCCCAGACAATCCGAATCCGCCATACCCCGGTCTTGGTTCGCACGACTTCGAGATCGGCAACCGGCGTGTGCGGGGCAATCCGGTTCGCGTAGGCCTTCGAAACGTATCCTCCGGGCGAGAGTCCCGTCGGTGCAGCCATGAGAGAAATCTTGCTGCGCATCAGAGGACCTCTCTCTCGCGCGGACCGAGCGCAAAATTCTTGTTCCAGTCGTAGGCGATCAGCAGATCCATCAGCTCGCTGGTCTCGCCGCGACGCCGTTTTGCTCGCTCGTCCTCGAGTGTCGCCAACGAGTCGCGAACGTCTTCTCCAAACAGCCTAACGAGATAGTCGGTTGGAATTCGTGGCTCGCCCGTCGGCCGCCCTTTCTCGTCTAGTTTCCGCGGACTCATCGGTGGGACATAGAAAACGTTGGGCCCGAGCCCGAATTCTGGATGCAGTGGCAGCGCGACTTTGAAGCCATTGACCAGCTTCCAGATCGGCCCCTTCTCATCGTCCAGATAGCCGACGAAGCGCAAGCGCCCCGGACACTGGCGCGCACAGGCAGGCGCAACGCCCTCCTCCACTCGAGGAAGACAGAAGATGCACTTCGTAGTGACCTGTCGTTCCGTATCGAAATAGACCTTTTTGTAGGGGCAGGCCTCGACACAGAACCGGTAACCATGACAACGGTCCTGGTCCACGAGAACGATTCCGTCCTCGAGGCGCTTCTCGATCGCACTGCGCGGACACGCATCGAGACATGCGGGATGGGTGCAGTGGTTGCAGAGCCTCGGCAGATAGAAGTAGTGGTTATCCTGTGGATAGTCGCCAGCGCCGCGATCCTCGTCCCAGTTCGCTCCCCATGCCGGCGCCTTGTCTGGGCGCAGCCATGGCTTGCCCTCACCTTTACCCGATCCTTTTCGGACCTCTTCGTGGTTGAAGTTCCAGGCGCGCCCATATTCATCATCAAGATTGGGAATACGGCCCGCCTTGACTTCCCCTTGCTCCGTGCGGCCGCCGATCTTTGTCCAATCACGCGGATAGCCCGTCCCAGGAAGCGTCTCCACGTTGTTCCAATACGCGTAGTTCGTACCTGTATCTTTGTTCCAGAGCTTCTTGCAAGCGATCGTACACGTCTGGCATCCGATGCATTTATTGAGATCGAGCACCATCGCGATCTGCCGACTCGCTGACTCCTGACTCACCATGGTCTATGTCTCCGTCCGAGGTTTTTCTTCGCGAACCGCATCGGGGTGGCCCGGGCGAATCGCGACCCGCGTATCCTGCACCTGCGTGCCGGGCTCCCAGACACCGAAACGCCAGCGCAGCTGCCCCTCGCCGCCCGCAAAATGGAGCGGGTTCATCAGACCCGGCGTCACGAACTTATAACTCTCGTGGTTGGGAAATTGATGTGGCTCCCATGCGTGGAAGTAGTAGGCGACACCGGGTCGAATCATGCTCGAGTACTTGACCCGCATGAAGACTTCGCCGATGCGATTCGAAATCTCGGCCCAGTCTCCATCTTCGATTTCGATTCGCTCTGCATCCCTGGGATTCAGATAGAGCGCAGGCTCTCCCCGCTGAAGACGCAACATCATCGGGTCGTCACGCCAGACACTGTGGATGCTCCAGCGCGCGTGGCAGGAGATGAGCTGAAATGGCAGATCACCGCCCGCCTTCGGACTCTCTATGTGCGACGGAAGCGCCTCACCCGCTTCAATGAACCATGGATGATCGATATAGAATTGCTGTCGCCCCGTCCGAGTGGGCCACGGCCATTTATGCTCGGTGTATTCAGTGCAGGATCGCAGGACACCTTCGCCCTTCCAATCGTCATTGAAGATCTGCGCTTGCCCACCCGGTCCACCCGCGCTCTTGAATTTTTCAATGCCCGTCCGTTCAAGGCTCTCGACCGTCATTCCCTTCGTGGTGTCGGCGCTATCGAGGATATGCTGCGTGACCTTGTCGGTCTCGAGGGGCCCGAACTTCCCATGGAACGAGAATCGATCCCCGATGGTCGATAGATCGATCGGAAACTTTCCGCAGCCATCCAGGATCGGGGTGCCGCGTTCCCGTGCGACCTCTTGTACGACCTCCGCGAGTCGCCAGAAGATCTCCCACTCATCCTTTGACTGCCCGATTGGCGGAACGGCTGCATCGCAGTAGTGGAGATAGGGGATGTACGCGACGGCGTATTTGATCCCGCGCTTCTCGTAATACCCCGCTGCTGGCAAGAGATAGTCGGCGTGCATTCCCGTGAAGGTGAACTTTGGATTGACGTCGACAATCAGATCGAGTTCTGGCCAGAGATGCTCGAGCGTGCGTTGTGGAAGATTCGAACGACGGAGCAGGTTGTTGCCCCCGGTGACCCAGGCGCGGGCCTGCTTGCGTGGGTAGACGGGCATCCAATTCTTCTCACGGGCCTCCTTGTCGTACTCCGTCAAAGGACGCGAGTAGAGACCGAATTGCTCCCGGTCGAGATCTTTCGCGATCCCCTGATAGGCGAGGTTGAGACTTGCCGCGTTGGTCACGCACGCAAGCTCTTCGCCCATCTCACCCACCAGCTCCCACGTCATCCGCTGAGCACTGATTCGGCCGAGCACCTGATCCACGGCGAGATCGAAGACTCGGCCTAGATCCAGCTTCGACATCAGCCCCAATCGTCCACGCAGCCCTGTCCGGTCTCCGATACCGAGACCACCGGTCTCGATCCAGCCCGTCGAGTGGTAGCCAGCGCCCTTGCGACCCACCGCACCCTTCAGCGACAGACAGAGAATCTTGGCGCGATTCATCTGGTCGGAATGGAAGAAGCGATTCGACCCCCAGCTAGAAAGCACCATCGGTCGCTTCGCGCGGGCGAAGCCCTCGGCAAATTGCTCGATCTGTTCGACCGCAAGCCCGGTCACCTCAGCGGTCGCCTCGAAGGTCCACGGCTCCAGATGCTCCCGCAAAAGCGAGCCGACCGGCACGACCGCGATCTCCGTCCCGTCCGCGAGCGTCACCGCGAACCGTCCCTCGATGGGCGCCTCGAGGCCTTCCATGTCGAGTCTCGGTTTTCGCGTATTTCCCGGAGCGCCAGGCGCCTCGATGGGGCGACCCGAAGCGGCGTCCCAGACGAAGACGATCGACGCCTCCCCACCCTCGCGCAGATCGGCCTGATTGAGAAAACGTCCCGAATCGAGTCGCACCAGGATCGGCAGGTCGGTTTGTTCGCGCACATAGTCGAGATCGATTCGGCCGCTCTCCCAGATATGTCTGGCCGTGGCCAGAGCCAGCGCCGCATCCGTGCCCGGTTTGATCGGAATCCATTGGTCTGCATGGACGGCGGTGGCGCTGTACTGGGGATCGACTACCACCAACTCGGTACCGTTGTACTTTGCCTCGAAGAGAAAATGGGCGTCGGGAATCTGGGTCACCGCCGGGTTCATCATCCATACGACGACATAGTCCGACAGGAACCACTCGTCCGAACCACCGCCGACATGGGGAAAGCCGAACGTGAGCGTGGCTCCGTGATTCAGGTCGCCGATCTCCGCCCAATCGTCCGAGAGCGTGGCGCCCAACATGGCGAAGAAGCGCGTGCGGCCCGCCGTCGTGGGACCCAGGTCGAAGTGGGGTCCGAGATCATGGATGATGCTGTCCGTGCCATCCTTCTCGGCGATCTCGACTAACTTCTCGGCGATCTCGCGGAGTGCTTCGTCCCAGGAAATCTGCTTCCACCGGCCGCCACCGCGTTCCCCGACTCTCTTCAGCGGAACAGAAAGCCGGCTCGGGCCGTACATGACCTCGGTATAACAGGCACCCTTCTGGCAGCCGCGCGGATTGAAATCGGGGACACCCGGCTCCGACGCGACATAGTTCGCGGTCTGCTCTTCACGAACAACGACGCCGTCCTTGACGTAGAGATCGAAATTGCATGCGCTGCGGCAGTTGAGCCAGCCATGCGTTCCCTTCGCTATGCGATCCCAGGTCCATCGCTGGCGATAGAGATCCTCCCAGCTTCCGAGCTTCGTCGGCATTCGTCCGCCGAGCGGCCCGTCGATACCCGAAGTCGGAGCCTCTTCGCGAAGATGAAAAAGAGGAAGGCACCCGGTCGTCGACGCGGCCGCGGCGAGTCCAGAAAGCTTGATGAAACGTCGCCGGTCGAGGCGCCAGTCAGTCGAATGCTGGACGCGCGGCATGGTCTCTCCTCGGTCTTTGGGCCTTCGATCCCCGTGTTGTTGAAATTGAGAACTTCGCCCCTAACTATTCGATTTCGTATGCATTTTCATAAAACCCGAATTCTTATTCTGTATTTTGGATCAGAAACGGACAGCGGTCAAGGCCTGAGCCGCCGCGGTACACGAAACGGCGCGATCCAAATAGATGCCAAGGCAGCAACCCAAGGCATCGCGCTCCTGGATCCCTCAACCGCCCGAAGCAAAACCCACTTCGCAACAAGGGTGGACGCGCTCTTGAGCGAGAGTGATCCGACTTCGGGCGCGTGCCGTTCGCCGCATCCCAGACGCTCGCGGTGTGGCGGCCTCTTCGCCTGCGGCCCGAACGCGTGAGCGGCCGTGAGATCCACGCCAGAGCCGATTCGGCGGGCCGAAAGCAGGACTTCGGCCGGCCCCTTGTCCGGTCGATGACAAGGAGGATCGGCAATGGCGATATTAGGCGTTCGCCCATCACCACCCGCCCCTCCGGCCCGGCGAGCTCTCGAGGATTCGACGATGATCCACAACCAGGATTCCGGCCGGGCTGACCTTCTTCGCAGATATCTGCTCGCCCTACGATGGTTCGTGGTGGCCGTCCCGCTCAGCGCTTCCGTCACCCTTCTGGTGCTTCGGCGCGCGAGCATTCGGACCTTGCTCGGCCTGGCTGAAGCGCCACGACTGAGCTTCCGCCAGCCCGTGGATTGGGACTCAGCCCTCTCGACGCTCCTGGTCTCCTTCGTATTGTGCTTGCCAATTTTCCTCTGGCCGCTGACTGCGCGCTGGGCGCGCTTCCTCGAGAAGAGTCTATGGAGCTTCGTTGTCTACACCTGTGGATTCGCGCTCCCAGCCTCCGCAGCGATCGCTTTCCTACTCGTCACAAGTGGAGAGAGCCCGTCCGGACTGGCCGGTGGGATGGCCATGGGAATCATTTTAAGCCTCGTCTTTACGAGCTTGATGACTCATTCCATGGTCGCGTTCGTTCTTCCGCGGCTGCTCGATCCAAAGTTGGGGGCGGGCGCCCTTTGGGCTCAGCCTCCCGGACAAATCGAAGTAACGAAGGACCCTCCGGAAAGCGGGATCGCCGCAACCCTCAGCGGCCTGTGGTGGCATTCTGGGATCGCACGATGGACCGCCGTCTTCTTCCTGGCCTGGATGTGGATCGTCCCGTGGCCCGAGCCCGGAGTGCCTAGTAGTGCCCAGCTCGCTCAGCAGCTGACGAGTTCCAGCACCCGCGAATCACGCGAAGCCTATCGTGAACTAGCCAGCATGGGGGGTGCGCGAGTCGATGAGTTGATCACTCTCCTCCTGCCTATCACCTACTCAGATTCTGAGGGCGGTGCCGCCCAGGCGGCGCGCACACTCGTGAACGCGATCTCACAACGCGCGGGAAAAAGGGGAATCAACCCCCTTCACGTTCGGGTCTTGATCGAGTTGGCCGGCAATTCGAACGAAGTCGTACAATATTATGGCTGTCGGGCGCTAGCAGAAATGCCGAGACCAACGCCTGCGGAAGCAGCAACCGTTCTCATCCAAGCCCTTGATTCGAGTCGCAGAGATACACCCAGCATCGCAGCCAATGCGCTTGGAAGGCTGCCGGCGCCCACACCCGAAGTCGTCACCGCCCTCTTGAACATTCTTGCCGATACGACCAGGGGCCGCGTTCGCCCGATCGCCGCAACGAATCTCGCCCATTTGCGGGCGCGCGATCCCGCTGTGATTGAGGGATTGAAAAGAGCGATGATCGATCGGGACAATGACGTACGGAAAGAGGCGGCTCGCTCTCTCGAAACGTTAGGCTTCGATCCGATGGATTTCGTTCCCTGGATCCGGACGGTCGCACGCGAGGACCCCAACCCTACCGTGCGCAACACCGCCCAATTCGTCGCCAACGAACTCGACCCGCCACCCGAGAAGCCCATCGTGAAGCCACCTGGGATATCACCTGAGGACGCACTCGCGCATCGCAAGCGGGCCGCCGAACGCCTGGAACGATGGCGCGGCTTCGGTTACTAGGGAGACTGGGCAGCTCCGAGCGTATCGCCAATACATCGTATGAGGCTGCTCGGGTAAGGCGTACAAACGCCTGGGCTCAGCTACAGGCCGACTAGCGGGACCTCTCGGTCCGCTTCTGGTATCTCAAAATAACCGAGCGCGCGGTGACCGGTCAGTGTGGCCACGAATCGATCCGGCATTCGTCGTATGGCTGTGTTGTATTCGCGGACCTGGTCGTTGTATCTCATCCGCGCGACTGCCAAACGATTTTCCGTTCCTGCCAATTCGTCCTGCAGCCGCAAGAAACTCTTGTCGCTCTTGAGGTCGGGATACAGGCTTGCCACGCGGCTCAGCCTGGCCAGTGAAGCGGAAAACGCATTCGCCGACGTGATCTGTTCGCTTCGATCATTTGCGGCCTGCAGCTTCTTCGACGCCGTGAGGACTTGCGCGTAGATGGCCTTTTCATGATCCGCGAAGCCCCGAACCGTATTGACGAGGTTCGGGACGAGGTCTGCTCTTCGTTTGAGCTGGTTGTCCACCTCGCTCCAGGCGGCGTCGACGTTCTCTTGCTCGATGACGATCGAATTGTACGCACTAGACGATACGATCAGAACGACAACAGCGAATAGGACAAGCCCGATCGGCTTCGCCATTTTTGCTAGTTGAGGGGGCCAATTCTGCATACCGACGCTCCTTCCAGGCGAGGGGTCAGAACGCCGCCTGGTCAGCATGTCGAATCGGCTCTCCGGATTGGCGACTTGAGACGGTCGCCGCACGGCCCTTAGGCCGACGAAGCGCTAGCTCGGGGCGAAGGGTGGCGGAATAGACTATCTGGGAAACGCGTCGACACGCGAAGATGCGCATTGACGCTCGCTTTCGCCCACGCCACGCCAGCAGAAGTTGAAGAGGTAGCTGACCTGCTGCTCTGAGGAGTTGTTCGAAGAGCCCCAGCCCCTTTCGAGCGTGGCAACCTGATTGGGTTCCAGCTGAGGCGCATCATTCGGAAAAGTAAGTGAAGACAAGATATCGCCGATCACGCTTTCGCCCGTGATTCCATGACGCGAAACGGAAATCGACTCGAGACGAACCGTCCGGCGGCTCAAATTCCTGAACCGAACCTCGAAATGCGTGACGTCAGAGAATTCTCTGTCGCCCTTTGGTTGCCCAGAAGGAATTTCGAGTACGGGATGGGGCGGGTCGAATTGGACTTCCAGTGTTTCGTGTCTCTGGCGACCATCGTGGCTCAACTCTTGAATGAGCGAAGAGACCTGAGCCTCGCGCTTTGGTCCAATCAGCGTCGCCTGCCTCTCGAGTTCGTGCAGCGCTTCGATATCGAAGGGGTTGCGTGTGAGTAGTCGTTCTAGATCGGCGACAGCTTCTTGATCACGATCCGCTCTGGCGAGCGATCTTGCACGGTCCAGAAGACCCGCCGCGCCCAAACGTTGGTAGGCGTCGGCCGCCAGATCCAAGAAGACAACGTGACTGGCTCGGTCTCCCAGACGCGCGGCGAACGCAAGTGAAGTCGGTGCTTCGTTGGAGGCTCTCTCGTAGGCTTCGAGCGCGGCGGCGTAGACAAAGCAATTTCGAAAAAGGATCTCGCCTTCGAGATATCGAAACAATGCGCCGTCCATCCGGCTGAGCCGGTCGAGCAGGTCCGCGGGGTTCGCGCCTCCAAGATCGAGCGCCGCTACGTCGAGGAATGGACCGGGGCCTAGCTTCGAGAGTTCAAAATGGTACGGATTGTTCCTATTGGCTTCGTAGTGACTTCCGTCGTATCGAACGCCCAGGTTCTTCCAGGTTTCGACGAGATCGACGAGCCATCGCCCATCGATCCGATGAAGCAGCACGGGTACGAAGTCGAACACGGGCGTTCGCGAGGTGACGACGGCACGATCGCCTCTCACCACTACATGCCACGGTTTGGACGCGACCAACGCTTCCATTCGCTGCGTCTGTTCGTACACGGCAAATGGATAGAGACTTCTTTGTACGCGGCTGCCCATCGTGAACAGCTCCAGAGAAGGATCACCGATGAGATCACGCTGCACGCGAACCAGGGCGTTCGCACTCTCGATGGGATCTTCGGACGCGGCGTATCGGGCGCGTTCATCGATACTCAGCCTGCGCTTCAGGTCGAGATCGATGGGGACGTCCGATAGTGCCGTGAGCGCGCCGCCGCCCCCAGAAAGATATTTCCGGACACGGCGGAAGTCAGCCGAGGACCGATACTCGGCCGCGATTGCGAAATCACCTCGCGCCGCCCGGCCGATCGCCACATCCTTCAAGACGTGTAGGACGTCCGCAACCGCCATGCCTAGAATCGAGTAGGAGGCGTATTGAGCGAGCTGGAAGCGCGCGATGTGGCCCAGGATTCCGTCGGTGAATGCTGCCTCGAGATTGTACGAAGTAGTAATCATCGCCTGCGCCGTCGCGGGATTGACCACGAGCAAGATCCCACCGGTCGGCGCGCCTTGGCCGACGCGCCGAAGCTCAAAGAGTGCGGTCGTCAGGGTCTCGATCGGTTCGTCGACACCCGAAACGACGACGACTTGAAAATCGATGCCGAGATCTCGATGCCATCCCTTCGACATGAGTTCGATCGAACGGCGAAAGTGCCAGAGCTTCTTGTCGGGATCCACGACCAACCCGGGCGCGCGAGAGAGATCGAATGCCGTGAGTTGAGTGGCGTCGATCGAGACCTGTTCCCGGCTGTGGCCAGCAAGATCGGCGGAAGCGACGCCGGATTCCAGATCAGATCGTTCGCAGGCCACGACGAGCAGGCTCAGCACAACCATCGCCGCGAGTAGGGCCAGTCGAATCAACCCCTATCGCGTCCCTGTTTCGTCAAGGAGTGACAAGCCGGGCAACGACGCTTTGGCGCGAGTTGAACGACCGCTCCCATTCCCGTTTTCGCGAAGGTAACTGGATGCCACTCGATAGGGCTGCTCGGACGTATTGAGCTTGTCCCCACCCAAAGCCAGGAATCGCTGGAAACTGTCTGCGGTTCCAGAAACACCGGCCGCCTGTTGGGCCGTGCCTAACGAGAACCACAGCAACGGGTTCGTCGAGGGGCGTCCGACCAGCAGTGCGATTTCCGCGATGGCTCGTTCCGGCTTTTGCAGCTTCTCCAGGACGACCTCGCTATATCGAATGATCGTCCAACGGCTGCTCGGATCGATTTCCAGCGCGCGCGCGTAGTCGTCGGCGGCCGCTTCCAGGTTTCGCGTCCGCTCGTAGGCCCAACCACGTCCCGTATAGCCCCAACGGTAGTCGGGTTTGAGTTCGATGACTCGGGTGAAGTCGGCGATCGCAGAAGGGAATTGCTCCAATTTGTTGTAAGCATCCGCCCGGTTGTACCAGGCCGACGAGTTCCAGGAGATCAGCTCAATGCCATGGCTGGCCTCGTAGACTACGCCAGGCCAGTCCTTCAATTTCGAGTAGAGACGAGTTCGTTGGCTCGTCCATGCGTCACGATATTCGCCATGCTCGATCGCCCGATCGAAATGAACCAAGGCCGCCCGGTAATGGGCATCGCCCTTCTTGCGCCATTCCGTTTCGCCGCGGTAGACGTGGGCGAAGCCTTGAAGGACCGGTAGGCGGCGATTCATTTCCGCGAAAGCCTGGGCTTCGCTTGCGATTCGCTCGATCGTTTCATAGTTGCCACCCCATTTCGGCTGACACGCTTCGATTGTTTTTCGTCTTGCGTAGAACGATCTGGGGTCCTGCTCGAGCAGCCGATCGAGTGCAGCCTTGGCCAGATCGCAACCACCCCGCGCTTTCAAGGCATAGGCGAGGACCCCGTAGGCGATGGGATGGGAGGGATCGAGCTCGATCGCCCTTCCCGCTTCGACAACCGCCTGATTCATGAGTTCGGCCATCGAAGACATCCGCTGCTTCGATGTTTCGCTCGAATATTTCGAGCCCCTCGCCTCGTAGCCGGCGCCAACGAGGCCGTTGGCGAGGGCGATGTGGGATTCGGGGGTCGCGGAATGATCCACCCATTCCCGCAAGTCGCTTAGAGAGGTCGCATCCTTCTCGGAAACCGATTCGATGCTTCGTCGAAGCACTTCTTCGCACAGTGCATTCTTGCGAAAGCCTTCGCGATAGCTGGTCATCTTCTCGTCCAATTCGGCGAAGCGATGTTCCTCTCGCATCTCAAGAAGCGCCGGCCAGTCCGTGAAGGAGACTTCAGGACACTCTTCATTGTAGACATTGGAAGTAAAGCGTTTGACGATCTCTGTCGGAAACGTCGTGCCGCGGGGGCTGGCGACCGTCACATCGCCCGATCGGGTTGCGTCGATTCGGTCGCATCCGAGGCCAAAAAGGAAGGGAAGGCAGATTGCGGTGGCAGCGATCGCCGATCTGGCCGAAAAAACACGTCTAGTATTCATCGTATTGGCTCCGAAGCATTGGAGGTCAACCCGCTAGGCGGATCCCTTGGCTTTTCGGAGGAACTGCTTGTCGACCTGAGAGGGAGCGTCTGGGAATCGCAGTGCGCTTGGAGGCCTATTCGGGTGATCGTGGGAGGGCATGCCGAATTCCATGCGATCGTTTCGCCACGCCCGATCGGTACAGCACGGTATCCCTTTCCGACGGCTGTTCGGCCGCCAAACGAACCCGGTCTTCCTCAGTGGGCGTTGTCCGGTTCCTCCTCCCCAGGAAGACCGAAGTTATCGGCCATGGGCCCGATGACGAGTTCGACCGCTTCCGCATTCCGCGCACTGTCCTCAAAACGTTCATCTCGGGGGCGAGTCGCTCGCGTCTGATGCGCGTAGGTCTCAATGATTTCGAGCGCAGTCCGAATCCCGTAGAGTTGATGATCATCGAAGTTTTCAAGCGACGCACTCAGGCAGGCGGCAACGATCAATGTCGCCCGATCACCATGGGTACCGCTCCAACCGCCCGGCCAATAGGCGGGCGCACTGCCGCCACAAAAATTCAGTCGGTCTGCCCAGGTCATATGCAGATCGACTGTCGTAATCGCAACATAGAGGATCGCATCGACATCGTAGTTGGCCTCGAGAAGTCGATAGACTTCGAAGCGAACGATGTCATATCGTTCCTGATCGACCTTGCGCGTTGATGGGTCGTAGATTTCCCCAATATCGGTTCCAACCTCGAGCCACAATTCGTCCCAGACCGACGAATCAATCACACGTAATCCCGCTTCTTCGAGGCGCTTGACGATGCTGGGCTCGAAACGTTCACGCGCGACGTCCAGATCGGCCAGCGAAGACGAAACCGCGATCGGCATCAGCGCAATCGTCTGGATCTCTTTCCGAATTTGTTCCCGGGGCACCTTGAACGGATCATATGGAACGGTCTTCACACAGCCTGCGAATGCACCAGCCAAGAGCAGCAAACCGGCTCCGGTGCGGACATAACGGAAGATCTGATGCATGGATTCATGGTAACCTATCTCCATGCGGAGAATGATTCCATTCGGTCGAGGCGACCGCCATCGACCTCTGCGATTGCGATCGCTGATCTTGATTCAATTCAGCTTGATCCTGTTCGCACTCGGAATGCCGGAGCGTGCGACGGGAATGCGCCTCTGCCTGCAACCGGTCAGCCTCCCCTTCGCCAAGGACGACGAACGCAGGGCTTCTCTCGAGCAGACGGTGACGAGAAAACTCGAACAGAGCGGGTTCAAAATCGTTCCGAGCGAAGAGGTGCGGGAAGTCGCGGAACGAGTGGATGAAGAATGGGGCGAGATCATCGACCCGGTCACGGGCCGGCGGATCTCGGAAAAATGGGAGCAGTACAAAAGGAAACTCGCCCAGGCCCTCGGCGACGAACTCGGCTGCGAACGCCGACTAACGCTGAGCGTCGCTTTGATCCGCGCCCCTTTCGCCAATGGCAGCGCCACCTGGGACGGCACTCAGATGTCCGTGACCTCCGCCGGGCGAATCGTGAGAAATGTTCTGCTGGGGCTGAATGAATCGGGTTGGCTGACGGCCCTATCGCTCTGGATCCAGGTTCTGGACCTCAATGGCGATCCCCTGGTCTTTCGCAGCGCGGGCATCGAGCCGCTGATCGATCTCAGCATGTCTCGCGGCCAAGACCGATTGCCGGAAGACCAATGGTTGCGAAACGAAGAGCACCTCTCGCGCGCCATCGACTCAGCGCTCGGTCCGAACGGACTGCAGATCCCAGAACGACCGCCACGCGTGGATCCATGACTCCATCCCGACACTTCGAACAACGCCCCCTGGACACAGTGTCGGCGGCGACCGAATCAAGCATCGGGCGATCCCTCATCCAAGAATTTCTTTCTCGCACGAGCTGGCTACTCATTCTTCTCGTCGCGTGCGCGAGCCCGCCACCACCCTATCCGACCGTCGACCCGTGGATCGGAGATTTCGGCGAGACCCTCCCTCTAGCCGAAGACGAGCAGGCTTTGTGGGAGGAAGGACGCCTCTCCCTCGAAGAACACGAGGAAGTCGAGAACGTCGTCTCCGACGAATCTCTCCGGGACTATTTTGGCCGCGTTCTCGAACGGCTCGACCCGAAGCTTCTCACGCAGGACCCATCGATCCGTGTCGTGCTCTTCGAACATACCTATCGCAATGCGCTGGCCTGGCCCGATGGATCCATCGCCATCACGACGAGCCTACTCGTCGCCCTCGAGAATGAAGCGCAGCTGGCCTTTCTCCTGGGCCACGAAATCGCGCACATACGATATCGACACAGCCTGATTCAGGACCGCTACAAGAAACTGACTCCGTCCTATGTCGATCGCATGAGGCTCAGTCGAAAGCTCGAGACGGAAGCGGACGAGGCCGGCTTTGAACTCCTGATCGCCGCGGGATACGCCTCGAAGGAGGCGAGCAAGATGCTCAAACTGATCGACGATTCCGACACCGTTCAGACATCCCACATCCGATCCTGGGATAGCCACGCAGATCTTCGCGTCCGGGTCTTCGACTTGAATGCGATGGGTGTCTGGAACGGAGATCAGAACGGCCGGAAGGCGACGGAGGAATTCCAGACGGCACTCGATCCGATTCGCCTGGCGGCCGCAGAGTCCGAGATTCGCGATGGTGATCTGGACTGGGCAGAACGGTTCGTGGACTTCCATCTCGAACGTTGGCCGGAAGACGGTCACGCCTACTATCTGCGAGCCGAAATCATTCGCAGACGCCCCGGCCAGGGCCACAATTCTCCCGACGTGCGCGAAAACTACGAACGCGCTGTGTCACTCGCCCCGGACGATGCGCCCGCGGCGCGAGCGCTCGGACTCCTGCTCCTCGATTCGAATGAATCGACGCGCTCGCATGCACTTCTCAATCGATATCTCGAATTGGCACCCGAGGCGATCGATCGAAAACTCATCGAGCGAAGGCTGCGGCCACCGCCCGGAAGTCCGTGAAACAAAGTCGATCGGGGCATGCCGACGGGCCTGAGGAAATCAGGGGCTCTCGAATAGTTCTTGACTCAGGCTCTAGACTCTCGATCTAGGTTATTCTAGACTCACAATCTAGAGATGCCAAAAAATCGCCATACGCGCTCACGGGAAGACAAATCAGCCGAGATCGTCGCCATCGCACAACGACTCTTTGTCGAACAAGGCTATGACGGAACGACAATCGCCGCGATCGCCCGAGAGACGGGCGTGGCCACAAACGTCGTCCATTGGTATTTCGCAACCAAGGACGAACTCTTCGTGGCCGTGCTCGACGCCCTACAAAGCGATGGCCTCGAAGCGTTCGTCGAGCGCCGGATGGCCGCCGTGATTCAGGGCGAGGAGAAGAAGGAGCTCGGAATCCTGCTCGCGCGGTTCGTGTCGCATTTGGTGGAAATGAGCGGGTTGATCGCGACGGTCCACGAGCGCTCCCCACGCTCGCCCGTCCTGTCTGAGTTTCACAAACGCGCCCACCGGCGCTATGCCGAGTACCTGGGCCGGGCAGTCGCTCGGTGCGAAGTACCTGATGCGGAGCAGGCACTCGTTGTCGAGGCGCTCTTTACGGCCTGCGAGGGACTCGTGCTTCACCGTGCTAGTCGCGCGAAGGCCAGGCGGATGATGTCCTTCCTTGTCGAGCGACTCACCACCAACGACTCCATTCCGAAGGAAAGCCATGTACTCGTTTGACTTCCCGATCGGCGTCCACGCGTTGCACAGCAATGTCGGGCTCGATTTCCAGCTCAACCGGTTGGCCGGCGTGGGAGGAGGCGATCTGACAGAAATCCGGGAGGCGGCTCGACGGATCCAGGATCTCAAAGACTGGAAGCGTGAGTTCATGGCACTCGCGGATCGAGCGATCGCTGATCAGCGCATGCAAAACGCCGCCGCCTACCTGCGTGCGGCAGAATTCCACATGACACCAGATGATCCGGACAAGGCCGAGGCCTACGCGCGTCAAGCGAACATCTTCGAAGAACTCCATTCCGAGGACTTCGCGACCGGCCGCCTGCGAAAGGAAGAGGTGCCCTACGAAGGGGGCCATCTTCCGGCGTGGCGCATCTCCCCGCCGGACGGACGGGCGTGCCGGGGCACGATCGTCATTCATGGCGGGTTCGATTCCTATGGCGAGGAGCTCTACCCAATGGCTCGGGCGATCGCGGACGCCGGGTACGAATCGGTGCTATTCGAAGGACCTGGTCAAGGCAGCGTGATCCGGTATCAGAAGATCCACTTCACGACGGAATGGGACCGTCCTGTAAAGGCTGTGCTCGATCATTTCGAACTGGAGGATGTGACCCTCATTGGCCTTTCTCTCGGCGGTTGCCTAGCAGCTCGTGCCGCCGCCTTCGAGCCGCGTATCCGCCGGATCGTTGCCTTCGATGTCATGTGGGATTTCTTCGAGGTGATGCGCTCGAGGTTGCCCCCGATCGCACGTGTCGTTCAGCAAGTGCTCCTCGCGTTCGGCGCTCATTCACTTTTGGATAGAGGGATTCGTCGCAGGATGAGGAGCGATCCGCTGATTCAATGGGCGATCGAACACGGTTGCTATGTGCTCGGAGTCGAGACACCTTCGGCATACATTGCAGCAACCCGCCGCTTCACGACCCGCGACATCTCATCGCGGATCAAACAGGACTTCCTGCTTTTGGCCGGCAACGCAGACCACTACATTCCAATCGAACACTATCACGCGCAGGCCCGGGCCTTGACTAACGTAAGGTCGTTCACGGGGCGAATTTTCACAGCGGAGGAGAGTGCACAAACGCATTGCCAGGTGGGGAATGTCGGCCTCGCGCTCGGCGTGATTCTCTCTTGGATCGACGAACGGACGAATTCGTAGACTTCGCCCCGCGCAGGAGGTCGATGTATCTCCAGCGACCCCATTAGGCGATGCTGAAGCAGAAAGCATCACACTCATTTCAGCGCTTCCCCCGATGAGATGATCGCTTCGTATATCTACCTGGCTGTATCAGGTCCCAATTCAGACAACTTGCCTGGCCTGGAACGACGGGGACATCATCGAGAAAACTACACACTTGTCGCTGACCGAACTCGAAAGAACCGTGGACGGGTTAGAGCCCCTCGAGGATTACCTTGCGGAGTTTCCGAAATTCAGGCTCTGAGATCGAGCCCCCTGCGCGGAGTGTCTCGATTTCATGCAGCGCGTCGACGGTCGATTCGGCCGTCACAGTCTCATTCAATACCCGCTCCCGCAATGCCTCGTACTCCGGCTCGACGATGAGCCCTTGCACCCACAACTCCTCGATTCTGGCCAGTCGTTCAGCAATCGAATCGGACGAATGGCGAACCGGTTCGTCGGGCGGAGGTTTGAATCCGTCGGTCGTCATGGATTCGACCGCGCTCAGCTCGTGACCAAACGAGTTTGCCGAACATCGGAGCTCCACGACCAGGCCCTGGTTCGCGACTTTCAGATTCAAGGGGTGCACCGAATCCTCGCACGACTCCTTGCGCAACAGAATCTTGCCGTACAGATGCGCCTTGTCTCGAGAATAGTCGACGGGAAAGACCATACGGTCTTCGACATCAAGAGGAGTGATCCCGACGCGTTCTCCCATCACGAAGACCTGCGCACCGGATGGAATGGATTCGACATGCGTCGTGCTGCGACTCGAAGCCAATAGGCTTCCACCCAGACAACCCGTTCCGACCAGCCCGACCAGCGCGCAGACCCACAATCGACCCGATTTGGGCGCGTCTACCACGCCAACCAGGTCTGCAAGAAGAGCGTGTTGTTATCCGAGGCGGCGCGGCCGAAGCCGTCATAGTTGTCACGTCGTCCATTGAATTTTCTGTACGCTGTATATTGCAGGGTGAGGCGCGTGTTAAGCCATGGGTTGAAGCTCACCTGCGCGACCGCGCCGCTGCTGTCCGGCTTTCCATTGACGCTGCCTCCGACCGAGCCAGCTGCGTAGAGTATGCCGTCCTGGTTCCCCATGGTCGCGAAAGGAGCCACTGTGAAGGAGAAGTATTGGCCCCAATAGTAGGTCAGGTCCGCCGAGAATTGATGTAGATCGGTCCGCCGGTTTATGGAATTCCCCAGTCCCCAGCGAGCGCGTTCGTAGACATACCTCGCCTGTAACTGCACGATTCCCGGCCCTACCGGCCGCCGAAACTGGAAGTCGAAGCCGAGGTCGGTGAATCGGTTGTTGGACGACGTGGCATCCTGATTCTGACGAGCCGCGATTCCAAAATGCCCCAACACGAAGGCGTTCTTCCCCCAGCTACGTTGCAGCGCCACGCGCCAGTAGGGGGTGGCACCGGAGACCGTACCCGCCCGGGTCGCCCGATTGATGGGCCGCGAAACGCCTAGTGGCGCCGACCCATAGACTCCGAGCTCCACATAGATGAGGTCGTCGAAAAGCGCATACGCCGTCACGCCCGCGACCTCTTGGGCCAGCCCGCCGTTGATCAGCGCATTGGCTGCCGGAGTCGGAACTCCCTCCGACGACGCATAGGGATATCCCCAGGCCGGCGTCGTATTGTAGGGATCGGTCACGGTCGGATTATTGTTGAGCGTCACGCCCCAAACGACGGGCTTCTCGAAAACCTGGGTCGTATCGGCGAAACGAATGTCCGCATTGTCGAAGCCGACCTTGTCGTCCGTACCGGAGTAGGTGACCTGTACGAAGCTCCCGACCTTGGGAGCGATGCGTCCTGCCAAGAAGACACTGAGCTGGGAGGGGAAGTTAACGTTGTCATTCTGGCTACCCGGCTCGCGCTTCGATGTGCGTGTAAAATCGCCTTGAAACATGACGGAAAGCAGCGCGGGGAGTGGCAGGTCCAGAATCTTTCGCTTGCGTTCATCCGCCTGACTGATCGCGGATCGCGCGCTCAGGGTATAGCCCGACAGTTAAAAAGCCCGGCCGAATGAGTTGAGCACCGGGAACTGGACATGACAGCCACTGCATGGCATCTCCATCTGCCGCGCATAGGACGGAACCGCCCAGCCCGCTCCCGGAAACGCCAGCGCGGTGGCCAGTACGACAAAGAAGATCACCGAGAAGATTCTCAACGGATTCACCGTGCGCATCATCGCTCTGCCCCTCAATCAATGCTCTTGCCTGGGCGGTACCAGGGAAGATAGCTCACGAGGGGCTGGCTGTACTCCGTTTTTTCCCTTCGGCCCCAACCGTGCGATCGCCGACTTCGAATCACGATCGTCCGGATTGGCTCCCCCCTCTCATACGCGATTTCGATCGAAGCTCTTCAGGAAGTTTTGTTCAGCGGCGAGCCGCGATCGAAACCAACCAGTCGAAATTCGATGGACACCCGAGACTGATCGCGATCTACCACGACTGGAAACACCTCGTCGACCCACATCGCTTCGAATCGAGAATCGAAGAGGTCTCTCCAGGCAAGGCCCGCTGCTCGACTAGGCGGTACGCCGGTCTTAACGAAAAGATAGGAAGCGCCCATCCAGTGCGGCTTCGACGAGGATACGTTATGCGAGCCCGTCGGAGCTCGGCCATTGCCGTCCTCGCCATCATTGTCGGTCGCGGTGGGTGTGGCGTCAAGAACCCCGAAGAGGCCCCTCGGCATCGAATATGACCGTGCGGCGACATCACACCCTGATGCGTCTCGCTTCGACGGAGAACGAATGTCCAAAGCGGGATCCGACCTACAGCGACCGTGAAGACAACCGGCACGCTCTGAAGGGTTGCGGCTGCTCGATTGAATACATCCTGTTACCTGGGCGCTTGTTGTCGGTGAACACCGCCGCCGATGGCATGGGTGGATTTACCAAAGAGCGCTTCCTGGAACCGCCGTTCACTTGCCGGCCACCCGTCCGAGCCCTGCACAGCCTTAACCGCAAGGAGTAAAACGGCGAAGGTCAGACGCGGGTCGACGCCCCCGGCGCACCATCACCCGATCGATCCAGAAGTGATGCAGATTGTCACAGCCCGCACACTCGAGCGAGACGCTCCGCCTCAACTCCGCCGACCGCGCGCGGCGCGCCCTGCCGAAGGTCTTCCGCAACCATCGGCGGCGCCTCCTTCGACGTCGACACGCAATTGCATCACTGATCCCCGCGTCGGCTGAGCGCTTCCCCGAAACTCAATTGTGTAACACCACGGTGAAAGCTTCCGATGGCTTGCGAGCTCAACTCGTAGACCTTGTTGCTGGCAGAAATCTTGCAAGCCTCGCTCCATCAACCGTCGCTAAACGGACGGAAACAAAGGGAGTATCGCGATGACTGCTGCTGTGGATCTGGCTATTCGCTTGAGTGAAGCCTCCATCAAGAAGGCTTGGGATGTGTATTCGATCTTTGATTGGCCCGAAAAACTCGATCCCGCCGAACACTGGTATATGAGCCCGGAGATGATCTCGATCTACGGAACGGATCTGTTCGAAAGCCTGACGGAACCCGAGCAAAAGCGCCTTAGCTTCTATGAGCTGGTCAATCTGTTCAGCTTCGTGCTCCTCGGCGAGCGAGGACTGAATGAAGGGATGACCCATCGCATGTACCGCAAGGGGACGGTCGGCGCGATCACGGACTACCTGCACCATTTCGTCGCGGAAGAAAACAAACACATGATCATGTTCGGGAAGTTCTGCACCGACTATGCGAATGGCGTCTACCCCGAAAAGAAATTGGTGATCCCGCGTGAATACGCCGAGCACGAGGAGGACATCTCCTTCTTCTGCTGTGTTCTCATCGTCGAAGAACTCGGCGACATCTACAACCTCAAGATGATGAGCGACAACCGAATTCATCCTCTCGTGGCCCACATCAACAAAGTCCATCACATCGACGAAGCCCGCCACATGAGCTTCGGCCGTCAATATGTAAGTGAGCTCTTCGAGGACTGTTCGAGCCGGTGGACCGAGAAGGAGCTGGTGTCGTTCCAGAAATGGCTCTCGGACTATCTCATCTCGACCTGGGGCGATTTCTACAACCCGTCCATGTACCGGGATGCGGGAATCGAAAACGGCTATGAGGTCAGGAAGATGGCGCTGGCCAACTCCACTTGTCGGGCAATGCGAACCGAGGTCTCTTCGAAGGTCGTGAAATTCTTCGTCGACAACGGATTCCTGGCTCAGGCGCCCAACCTCTGATGGGCGGCTCGAAATCGGATGGATCCCGCCTAGCTGACTCGCTCTCGGACGGCTCGCTCCCGAGCGAAATGAAATCTCCATTCTCCTGCGTTTTGATTGGCGACGAATCGCTTCTCATTCGCTGCGCCGAGATCCTGCAGGCAATGCGCTGCGATATACGGGCGGTGGTCTCCGTCCATCCGCGCATCATCTCGTGGGCAGGAGAAAATTCAATCCTTCATCTCCGGCCGGGACGCGATCTCGAGTCGTCACTTCGAGAATTCGAATTCGACTATCTCTTCAGCGTTGCCAATCTGAGAATGCTCAACCGTGGCATCCTGGAATGCCCGCGGATCGCGGCGATCAACTTCCACGATGGCCCCCTCCCCGCCTACGCGGGGTTGCACTCCCCGGCCTGGGCCATCGCGAAGGGAGAGCCTCAGCACGGCATCACCTTCCATGCGATGAACGAAGAAGCCGATACCGGGGACATCTATTGTCAGCAGGTATTTGATCTCGCGCCAGACGAAACGTCGCTCACGCTGAATGCGCGCTGTTACGAAGCGGCCGCAGAGACGTTCTCCGTGTTGGTGGATTCGATCATTGCAGGAACCGCTCGTCCCCAACCTCAGGATCTGGCGAATCGTTCCTATTTCGGGCGACTCGACCGGCCCGAAGCCGCCGGGATCCTCGACTGGCACCGGTCCGCGAACGAGAACGAACGCCTCGTGCGTGCGGCAGACTTCGGCCACCACGAAAACACCTTCTGCGCCGCCAAGCTCGTTCATGGCGATCGAGTCGTTTGCGTCACAAAAGCATCGCGTTCCGACATGACGGGAGAGCCCGGCACAATTCTCGAAATCACACCGTCACATCTGGTGATCGCGAGCGATCGGAAAGATTCGCTTTCGATCGAAAGCGTCACGTCGAGCCGCGGACTTGCGATGTCGATCCCGGAGCTCGTCGAAGCGCTCGATCTTTGCGTTGGAATGCGGCTAGACAGCCCTGATCCGCAGGCCCGCGAACAACTAACAATCCTCGCACGAGAGGCGATTCCCTCAGAGTCCTTCTGGATTCGGAGGCTCCGTGCATTTTCGCCGATCGAGCTGCCGTATACGACGATTCGGGGCGGCGAGAGCGCGACCCCAAGGATGGAGACCCTCGACCTCGAAGTGCCAGCCGACTTCACGCGTCACTTCGAGGGCGTCGAATCAGCGGGACTGATCGCGGCCTTCGGCACCTATCTGGCCCGCGTGGGTCGCCGCGCCGACCTCGACCTCGCATACGGTCACGACGCCCTGTACAAGACCAGCGAGAGGGCGCCGGGGTTCTTCGCATCCTCCATCCCCTTGCGGTTGTCGATCGATCTCGAAGCAGATGCCCGCTCCTGCGCCGCCAGCATCCAGGCAGCCATCGATCAGATCGAGGAGCACGGGAGCCATCTACAGGACGTGGTCGCACGCGTTCCGGAGCTGGCGAACGATCCCGCACTCGTCGCAGGAAGCCTTGGATCCGTTGGTATCGCCTCGGTGATCGATCTTGAATCCGCGCCCCCTTCTCCGGCAACCGCGCTGACGCTCATCGTTTGCCGCGACGGTCGTGCGGCCCGCTTCCGCTATGACGCCGCAAGACTCGAACCCAAATCCGCGCGGGCGATTCGGGACCAATTCCTTCTCCTGCTCGAGAACATGGCTGCGATGGAGGCGCCTAGCTTTGCGAGAGCATCGATCCTCGCACCCGAGGAACAGCGACTGATCCTCGATCAGTGGAATGAGAGTTCGGTCGAGTTCGACCAGGAACTCTGTATTCACGACGCCTTTCTACAGCAGGTGGAGCAGACTCCGGAAGCCACTGCCCTCGTCTTCGAGTCCGAGTCGCTCTGCTATCGCGAGCTGAACCGACGCGTCGACACCCTGGCCAAGTATCTTCGCGGATTGGGTGTCGGCCCGGATGTGCTCGTGGGCCTCTACCTCGAGCGTTCGATCGAAATGGTCGTCGGGCTACTCGGCATCCTGCGCGCGGGCGGCGCCTATGTTCCCCTCGACCCTGGTTATCCGCGAGAACGGATCGACTACATGGTCGAGGACTCGAATCTCTCTGTGGTGCTCACCCAGAGTCGATTCGTCGATGATCTTCCGTCTACGCTAGAGCGAATCGTTCTGGATCGGGGAGATCTCGAACGCAATGAAGAACCGGATTCCATTTCCGAGCCGACGGTTCGTGCCGACAATCTCGCCTATGTGATCTACACGTCCGGCTCCACGGGAAAGCCCAAGGGCGTCATGGTGGAACATCGTAACGTCGCGAATTTCTTCGCCGGAATGGACGAGCGCATCCCCCACGATCCACCCGAAACCTGGCTTGCCGTGACGAGCTTGAGTTTCGACATCTCGGTCCTGGAATTGCTGTGGACGCTATGCCGAGGCTTCAAGGTCGTGATCCACCACGAGAAGAACCGGCAGCTCGAAGTATTGCCTTCGCGGCCGTCGACACCATGGCGACCCATGAGCTTTGGGATCGCGATGTGGGGCAGCGATGCAGGGGAAGGTTCACGCAAATACGAGCTCATGCTGGAGTCTGCACGCTTCGGTGACGCCCATGGCTTCGAATCGTTTCATACACCCGAGCGACATTTTGGTGCCTTTGGAGGCCCTTTCCCCAACCCATCCATCACGTCTGCGGCCATCGCCGCGGTGACATCGAAGATCAAGATTCGAGCCAGTAGTTGCATCCTGCCCCTGCATCACCCCATTCGGGTCGCCGAGGAATGGGCGGTCGTCGATAATCTTTCGAACGGACGGGCCGAGATCGCCTTCGCGTCAGGGTGGCAGCCTAACGACTTCGTGATCCGACCCGAATCCTACGAGAGCGCCAAGTCGATGATGTTCGAAAACACGGACATCGTCTGTCGGCTATGGCGTGGCGAGTCCGTCGAGTTCGAAAACTCCAAGGGCGAACTGGTACCAACCGCCACGCTTCCGCGTCCGGTCCAAAAGGAATTGAACGTCTGGATCACGGCTGCGGGCAACGTCGAGACCTTCAAGATGGCCGGGACCAAGGGCTATCACATCCTCACCCACTTACTGGGTCAAAGCCTCGAAGAGGCCGCCGAAAAGATCCAGGCCTACCGAGAAGCGCGCGAAGCCGCGGGGCACGATCCAGCCACGGGGCGCGCCACGTTGATGCTCCACACCTACGTTGGCGAAGACAACGACCAGGTCCGCGAACTCGTTCGGGGTCCGATGAAGGAATATCTCGCCAGTGCGGTCTCACTGGTCATGGGTTTCGCCTGGACCTTTCCCGCATTCAAACGTCCCGGGGGGCCCGACTCGAAGCCTGAGGACATCGACCTGTCTTCGCTCTCTGAAGAGGAGGTCGATACGATCCTCGAGTTCGCCTTCGAGCGCTACTACGAAACGAGCGGCCTCTTCGGCACACCCGACCTCTGCGCAGATATGGTCGACCGCGTCCGCGCGGCCGGCGTCGACGAGATCTGCGCGCTAGTGGACTTCGGCCTCAGCAAGGACGATGTATTAGTCGGACTCAAAGGGCTCAAGACGGTCCGCGATGCAGCCAACCAGCGTCCAGAACCGAGTGCTGTCACAGTGGAGGCATCCACCACCGACGACTTCTCCTTCGAGACCCTGGTACGCGAGCACTCAATTTCGCATATGCAATGCACGCCGGCCATGGCTCGCATGTTACTGACCAATCCGGATACACAGAACTCCGTCGGCGCGATCCAGAATCTGATCATCGGAGGCGAAGCCTTCCCCCCAGCGCTCGCCAGGGACCTGAACGAATCGGGATGCCACTCGCTCACGAACATGTACGGTCCGACTGAAACGACCATCTGGTCAACGAGCGAGGAAGTAACCGGCAAGCCCGACTCGATCTCGATCGGTCGCCCGATCGCCAACACCCGCCTCTACATCCTCGACGAGGCCGGCCAACCCCTGCCCGTTGGCCTTCCGGGCGAACTCGTGATCGGCGGAAAGGGCGTCGTGCGCGGCTACCTCGGCCGCCAGGCACTCACGGCGGAACGTTTCGTCCCCGACGTCTTCTCCGACTGCACCGACGCACGCCTCTACCGCACGGGTGATCTCGCTTGCTGGCGTAGCGACGGACGAATCGAATTCCTGGGAAGACTGGATCACCAGGTCAAGATCCGAGGACATCGAATCGAACTCGGTGAGATCGAGGCACGGCTCGCAGCACTCTCGGAGATTCGCGATTGTGTCGTCATTGCACGGGGCGAAGCGAACGAACCGGAACGGGCCCCTCAACTCATCGCCTACGTCGTCACCCATAAGCCGAGGTCAATCGAGACCGAGACGATGCGCGCAGCGTTGCGCAAGAGCCTACCTGAATTCATGATGCCTTCGGACTTCATCATGCTCGATCGGCTGCCGACGACACCGAACGGAAAGCTCGACCGCAAAGCGCTTCCGGCACCCGAGGAATCCGCCAACCGTGCCGGGTCGGATCTGATCGCGCCCGAAAGCGAACTCGAGCAATTGATCGAACGCGTCTGGACCGATGTGCTCCGAATCGAAAGGGTCGGCATCGACGAAAACTTCTTCGACATCGGCGGACACTCGCTCTTGATCGTCCAGACCCACCGAAAGCTTCGCGAAGTCTGCTCGCGCCCCGTCAGCCTGACGGACCTCTACCGCTTCCCCACGATCCGCCATCTCGCCGAATTCCTCAGTGGGGACGACGATTCGCAGCAGACGACCGCGGACAGTCGCGATCGTGGCCAACGACGCCGCCAGTCAGCGGCGCGACGAAGGAAGCGCACGACTACCCGCTAGTCGGTTTCTCGAAGACCACGCAGAGGATCACGCAGTGGGCAGCGTCGGATTCTCGTTCGAGAGCGAGACCATCGCCAACATGTCGCGGAACTTGCTGCGCTCGATTCGGTCCCCCATGCCGGCCCGACGCAGGCGCTCGAAATACTCCTCGATCTGCTTGATCTGCAAAGTGCCGACGATCTCGATGCCCTTCTTGATTTGATCCGGCGACGTGCCCTTGCCTGCGAGCACGATCATCGCCTCGAAGAGCGCAGAGTCGAATTGCGCGAGACTGAAATTTTCGGCTTCGTCGAGGGCGGCATGAAGCTGCTCCCGACGCTCCGGCGTCTTGTCCAGGATCCACTTCAAGTGTTGCATCCCATACGACACATGCCGTGCCTCGTCCTGCATCACCAGCTGGAACATGCGCTTGTCGACGGGCGTCGGCGAGATGAACTCGCTGAACCTGAACATCGTGAGAATATTTCCCTCCGCCAGCAGATGCATGAAGGCGCTTGCTTCGCTGTAGGTGTCGCTATCCAGAATGGCCTTGAGCGAATGCTCGGCCTGGGGCATCGCATGCATGAGGCCGACGCCCCCGGCGAGTGCGCGCTTGCGAAAGACCTCGGCGTGCCGCGCCTCATCGATGGCCTGGCTTGCGATGAAGCCCTTTACTTCGTGAAATTGGTTGTTCATGCGCCAGCACCATTTCGCCGGCAGGTCGGTGGCGATCATTTCGACCTCGGTGAAGAAAGTGCATAGCTGAGCGAACGCGATCTCCACTTCTTGGGGTCGGTCGTAGCGAGCAAGATCGTTCCACGGCACGTCGGTGGTTGCATCCCACTGTCGGCTCACCGCCTCTTCATAGAAGGACGCGACCTTGTAGGCCCAGACATCGCTCTTCAAATTCAATTCGGGTCCGAGGTCCGCCTGGTTGTCGACCTCGTACGCGGCACCGCGGGGCGCTGACCCGCGTGGGCCTCGGGGAACCTCGGGCAACTCGTCGTAGCCGTAGCTGCCCTTGTTCAGATCGAGGTAGGTGAGGCCACGTTTCGCGCTGGCGGCGTTCACTTCGATCTGCTCGGTGCCGACATCGATCCATCCGAGATCCAGGTTGCCCTTGCGGATATCCTTCATGCGCAGCACGAAGTCGTCGTTGGCGAGATAATCCGTCGTTCCGTAGTAGCTCATGGCTCTCTTCCTTGACCTGGTATTGGGTTTACGCTTCCACCAACTTGAGGAAACCGGAGAGCGGACTCCGATCGGCTCGGTCGCCAAGTCCGGCACTGGCGCAGCGTTCGAAATATTCCCGGATGCTGCGCCGATAGAACGCGGCAACCTCGTCCAAACCGCCGGAGAGCACGATCAAAGGCTCGATCAACTCTCGAGACCCGAGGAAGCCGACCAATCCGTTCTCGATCAGATCGAGATGATCGTTGAGCACGACGGCCTCGGCCGGGCGAGTGCGAACGAGCGTGCGGACGTGGTCCACTCCGTAGGCGATGGGGCGTGTCGCATCCTGGACGAGCCGCGAAGCCAGGGCGGTGTCGGCGGCCGTTCGCGAAACGAACTCAAGCCTGCGGCCGATCGCCTGGACGATCGAAAAGAGCGTGAGGTTCGTCGCCGCCGAGGCGAGCGGGTAGGTCTCGGAGTCGATCACCATCTTCAGGAACTCACCGAGTTCCCGGGAGTCGCGCCCGAGCGCGCCGTGGCCGTAGAGTGCTCGCTTGCGAAACGCCTCGGCGAGGCGCGCGGCATCGAACATCTGGGCACAGAGCAGATATTTGATCTCGTGGAATTCCTGGTTCATCAGCCACACCCAGCGCGAAGGCACGTCCGCGGCGACGAGTGCAGTCGAGATCAGCCCCGTCGAGATCTGGCGAATCGCACGGTCCTCTTCATGGCTGTAATCGGCCGAATCGAGCGTCGACCACGGGATCGTCCGTGCGGGTGCCCAACGCCGGGATTTACTCTCTTCGAAGATCGCGGGTCCGAGGTCGGCCCAGACATCGCTCTTGCGGTTGATACGATAGCCGAGCGAGGGAAGGCCCTCGGGCAGCATCGCACCACGCGGCGCCATCGAGAAATTGTGGCGAACGATCTCGGGAATGGCATCGGGTCCGTAGAACGGATCCTGATTGATGTCATCCAGCGTGAGACCGCGACTCGGTTGGGAAGCGCGTGCCTCGACGGGATGCGGGTGATCCTTCATCCATGAAAGGTCGAGGTCACCTCCCATCACCTTCATCACCGTCGCGAGCAGCTCGGGATCCTGCGAAAAATCCTTAGGTCCGATGTAGGCCATCAGGCAAGCTCCAAATCAATGTTGCATGCTTCGTCGAAGAAGGCCTGAATCGTCACCATGAATCGGTAGAAACGATCGTGACCTTCGGGATCCTCGTACTCGACCTCCATCACGTCACCAATGTGGGTCAGCGTGTTGATGGTATGCGCGGCATCGGCTCCCCGGTTGGCCTGGATCGACGCCAGCATTTCGCGCCACAGATCAGCGGGAGCCGCGAGCACGAAGTCGAGCTTGCTCAGATCGCCGCCCTCTTGAACGTCGACGCATTCGTAGATCTCGAAGGCGACGGTAAAGAGTTCAGAACCGACCCGTACACCGAAGGTCGTGTCGCAATAGCCCAGCTTTTCGAAGGCGACCGCTTCGTCCTTGGTGCGCTGTTGAAGCGCCTTGAAGAATTCAACAGAGGGAAACGAAACACTCATGGACTACTCCTCACAGGCATTAGGGCCGGCGGCGACGGCCGACGAGCCGCAATCAGGAAGTATGCAAAACGCATTCCATCGGCAGGCCTGTTACGCGAACGCCTGTTCGGCCTAAGACGGATCGTCTGAACAGCGCAGTGGCCTACGGCCTCTCGGCTGCTGTCACTCGCGTCGAAATGTCACATCCGGGTCATGGCTCTGCAGCCTGCAGACGAATTACAACGAAGCGCTTCTCGCGCCCGGGATTCAGGGCCCGGCCATCGCATCCGCCACCCACGATCCCAAGAACTGATCGATCGCTCCGGCGATGGTCGAGGCAACCTGCCCGTTCTGGCCAACACAGCGTCCACGAGCAATCGACGGATTGCGCACACGAGAATGCAGCGTTCCGAGCGGCCATTCTGTGTATTGATCCACGCCACCCTCTGCCCCGTGAAGACCACATCACCCGGGAAGGTCCCGGAGTTGTGATACAGCTGATCACTATTGCTGACCTCGCGCCGGTGGCCACCTTCCTGGCTTCCGACGCCTCCGCTTACGTCACGGGCAACACCCTACACGTAGACGGCGGCGGTCAACTCAGTGGCGTGCCCTGGTCCCCACCCTTGCCGGAGAGCTCGACCGACTGTTGGTCGGGTGAGTTAGGGTCTCGACCACAACGAGACAGGGAATGACCATGAAACTCTACCAGTCCAATTTATCGCCCTACGCCTCCCGATGCCGAATCCTGATCTACGCCAAGGGGATCGAAGGGATCGAAATGGAAGGTGCGCTCGATGGCCGAACCGTCGACGAATACAAGCTGATCAATCCAATCGGAAAGATTCCGGCGCTGGAAGTCGACGGGCGCGTGCTCGGAGAATCGAACGTGATCTGCGAATACCTGGAAGATCGCTTCCCGTCGCCACCGCTTCATCCCGAAGACCCTTTTCAGCGGGCGCAGTCTCGGTTGATCGCCCAACTCGCCGACTTCTACATTCTCGGTCCGCTCTTCATATTGCTGCCGATGATGAAGCCAAGCGAGCGAGATCAAGCCGTTGTGGACAAACAGCTTGCGCTACTCCGCAAGAATTTCCTGATTCTCGAACAAGTCATGGTCGGAGCCGGCTGGGATGGCGGAAGTTATGCGATCGGCGACCGTCTTAGCCTCGCCGATTGCGCACTCGTCCCCGCACTCTACGTCAGCAACAGCATCCTACCCGTCTTCGGCGAGGCGAAGCCACTCGAGGCCACTCCAAAATTGGCAGCGTATTGGCAAGCCATCCTGAAGGATGAGCATTGCAGTCGGGTACACGAAGAGATGGTAGAAGGGATGAAGAGTTTCATCGCGAGCCGTTGATCCTCGATGAGACGTGGGGCGATCGCATCTTCGACAATTTGCGCGGATGATGGAGGGAAGGCCAATGAACGACTTCGAATCGATACGCCGCTTGATCGCTCTTTACGGACAGCTCCTCGACTCGAAGCGCTTCGAGGACTGGGGCGATCTCTTCACGCCGAACGCTCGTTTCCTCGTCTGGGGTCGTATTCACGAGGGACGCGAGGCGATCCTACGTGAAATCGGAGGCATTCAGCCCGATATCCCGGGAAAACATCTCGTGCTTCAACCCGTCATCGACCTCGAAGATGCGAGACATGCCCATTGCTGGACCGACCTCTGTGCCCTGGCCACGATCGGGAAGGAGATCCGGGTCGCAACGATCGGCCGGTATCACGACCGACTCGTCAAGGCTGACGACGACGGGCGATGGCGATTCACGGAGAGGGCTTTGGTCATGGGAGGCGAGGCTGTGCCCGATGGCGTATTGCCGATCCCTTCATGTTAGGCGATGCAAATTGGCCTAGCGAATCGAGATGACACGAAGCGTCGAATCTGCCTCAGAAATAGCCGGCGACGGCCGCACACTCGAAATCGAAGTACGGAGTTGGGCCGCTACCGTTTAGCCCCTGCCCCACGAACCAACCGACCGGGCCGCGCACCCGTGTCTTTGTCGTATCGTCGTGTCACGACGCCACTGAGAATCGTCGCCGCGTAGCCCGAGACCGATTGCAGGAGTCTCGCCCCGCCGGCCGGCAGGTCGCAATACGAAACCGGAAGCCCAACGGCCAATCGATCTCGATCGATGACATTGAGATCCGCACGCATACCCACCTCAAGCGTCCCGCGATCGAGCAAGCCATAGAGACGTGCGTTGCGGCGCGTCTGCTTCTCGATGATGAACTCGAGGGGAAGTCCCTCTCCGCGGCTCCGGCCGCCGCACCAATGTTTGAGTTGCGTCGTCTGCATCGAACCGTCGCTGATGAGATTCACATGCGCGCCCCCATCGGCCAGCCCCGTGATCGTGTCGGAGTCGGCGAGCATTTCACGCACTGCGTCGAGGTTTCCGTCGGGATAGTTTGTCCCCATCAACGACGCGAAATTCTGACCCGCGTTCTCGGTCAAGTAGTCGTAGAGGATTTCTTCAATCGGCCGACCCTCGCGCTCTGCTCGAGCGCCGAGGGTCGTATCCGCTGTCGGTTCGTAGTCGTACCCCTCCGGCATCATGAACAGGCCCGGTGCTGCCACGAGAAAGGCCGTCGCCAACATCGCCATCGACCCTGCGTCGACGGGCTCGATATCGGAGTCCGTGAGAACACGTCGCCTGATCTCGGGATCGCGCATGCGCGCAGCGCGAGCGGCCAGGGGCAGCGCCGCCAACTCATCGACGTAGGTTCGGCGATGCATGAATCCGTGGTACCCAGAAAGGCCGGTCATCAGCCCGATCGGCCGCGAGGCGACCTGAGGATGGAGACGCGCGCCGTCCGCATTCTCGGCCCGTGCTGCGCGCAACGTATCCCGCCATTGTTCGGGGTGATCGGGCGTCTGCACGGTCGTGAAGGTCACGGGCAGACCGCTCGCGCGTGAGAGCCTGCCTAACATTGTCATCTCTTCCTCAGCGCTGAATCGTTCTCCGCCGAGAAATTCCATATCGCCGATCGATGAGGACATGATCGCCTCGAACACGGCTGCGCCGCCCTCGGCTGCGCCGAGGGCAATCGCTTCCAACTCCTCGATGCTGGCGTAGGTCCCGGGAATCGCCTCGCCATCGATCGATCGATGGAAGATCGTCCGGGAAGTCGAGAAGCCCAGGGCCCCTGCCCTCGCCGCCTCCTTGGCGAGACGCTTCATCTCCGCCACATCGGCCGCCGTCGCGTCCTCGTGCCGAAGCGCGCGATCGCGCATGACCTGGATGCGAAGCGCGCTATGCGGCAACTGGGTTCCGAAGTCGACGGCGTATTCGCGACCATCGAGAAAGTCGAGGTACTCGGGAAAGCTCTCCCACTCGCCCCAGGGCACGCCCTCGGCCAGCGCTGTTCCCGGAATATCCTCGACGCCTTCCATCACGTCGATCAGCGTCTGCTCCTGACCTTTCGGGCAGGGCGCAAATCCGACTCCACAATTACCGATGATCAGCGTCGTCGCACCATTGCTGAACGAGGGATCAAGTTCGTCGTCCCAGGTCACTTGACCGTCGTAGTGCGTATGCACGTCGACCCAACCCGGCGAGACCAGCGCACCATCCGCATCGATCACCTCTGCACCCGGCGCGTCGATGCGGCCGCCGACGGCCACGATCGTGTTGCCGGAGATCGCCAGGTCGCCAACGACGGGCGCGGCTCCAGTCCCATCGACAAGCGTGCCGCCGCGAAGGACGAGATCAATCGAATCAGAAGCGTCTTGTTTTGTCATGCTTTCAAATATAGGTCGCGAATGCGAGCGGTGCGAAAACGTTCCGGAAGGCCAGATGGTCTCCTCTCGATGCCCCGCGCTTGTCCGGGGATGCGTCTGCCAACACTCGTCCGCGCTCGGGTACCCTGAGTCCACGGGCGCCCTCTTGTGCGTGCGCAGATCGCGCATTGACGACACGATCTTGAATTCGCAGCAGAACGAGAACTCCGAGACGTGATCCGTTCTTGGTGCTACTGAACGCAGATGATTCATTTCGAGAAGACATCGGCGCCTGACAAGGTCCTTCGAGATGCATACCTGGACTCCCTGGTCGAACCCCAAGAATTATTCGTAGAGCTCCAGGTCTCTGCGGGGAGTACCTGGAGTTTCGACGATGATGCATACGGAGTCGTTCGCGACGACATGCTCGTTGAGTTCTTCGTCGTTCGCGAGGAGGCAACCCATCTCGTCGAGCTATTTGATGCCCTGATGCACGCTAGCGGTGCATCAACTGTGCTTTGCAAGTCCTTCGATAGACAACTCGCCTATGCTGGATTCTCACGCGCTGCAAGGATCTCGACCGTGGGGTTGCTCTTTCGCCGGATTGCTGACCCCAAGTTCGTTGCTCGTGACGAAGTCTCATTTCTCAGCGCGACAGCCGCAGACGCTCACACAGTGCTCGAGTTCAACGAAGACTTCTTCGAGGATATCGAAGAGATATTGGCCTATGCCGAGATTGACGGCCTCTTCCTGCTCGAACGAGATGGGGAGGTCATCGGCTGCGGAATCGGAAAGCCGGTCGTCGAGTCTCGTCCGGAGATCGACATCGGAATGTTGGTCGCTCCCAAACACCGACGACTTGGCTACGGCTCACACGTCATCGAATTCCTGAAGGACCACTACCTACGCAAGGGCCTTCGGCCGATTTGCGGATGCAGCATCGACAATATCGGGTCGCAGCGTGCACTGATCAATGCAGGATTCGTCAGCGAACACCGACTGCTCCAGATCTCTTACGAATCGGAGTCGTAGCGGAACGGGTGGAGTTGTCGTTGGCCAGGATCGGCCCGAAGGCGAATTCCCTGATGCGCGGGTCTGTCAGTGCCCAGCCTAATCCCACTTCCACATTTGATCGGCTCCGTTTCGGTTTCTGGCGACGCGCTTTCCCGCCCGTCGCAGGATCGATAGAAACCCGTCTCGGAACTACGTCTCAAGAGAACCACCGCCCAACACCTGCGGGTGGTGGCGGGCAGAGTTCGCGATCGAGCTGATCTTGAATCGTGGCGCGGAGCCAGCTCGGTCATCCCGCTTGGGCGCGATGGATTAACAACAGCGCGAGCTTCGTTCCAGGCATCAGATCGACCGAGAGAACAGAAATCCAGACGATCGCTCTGCATCCGCTCGAGCCGCGCGCGGACGGCGATCGGGCCGCTGCTTGAGGTCCATTGAGCCCTGTCGGGACCGGCGCTCTTTGATTTTTGTGTGGAATATTTTATTTGAAAACGGTTTTCATTTTCATTTTACGTATAATGATATTGACATTCATTTTCATTAAGAGAATTTCCCTGTGCATCGAACGACTCGCCGCAGCACTGAAGTACGCCCTCTGCTTCTCGTACTCGGCGCCCTCACCGGATTGAATGCCTCGGCGCTTCAGGCACAGGTCACGGAGGGAACGGAAGAGCGAAGAACGGCCCCGGCCACCTCCGAGCGGGGGGTCGCGAGCGATGATCGCGAACCTGACGGCGAAGGTCGGGTGCTCGAGACGATGACCGTCCTGGGTTCGCGCGAGGGGATGCGAACGATTCCCGGATCCGGCCAGCGCCTGGATCAAGAGGACATTCGCAAACAGGGTTACGACGATGTGTTGCGACTCGTCAGTCAAATTCCTGGTGTCTATGTGCGACAGGAAGATGGCAACGGGCTCTTTCCGAACATCAGCCTGCGCGGCGTGGACTCGACGCGAAGTGCCAAGGTGACCGTCATGGAAGACGGCATTCTTGCTTCACCGGCAGCCTACTCAGCACCTGCCGCCTACTACTCTCCCTCCGCAGGCCGGATGCAGGGAATCGAGGTATTGAAGGGGTCGAGTCAGGTCCGGTACGGGCCCCACACGACCGGCGGTGTGCTGAACTTCCTGAGCACCGCGATTCCTGATGATCCCGGCGCCTACGCGAAAATTTTGTACGGGGATAACAACGAAACCCGCCTGCACACCTATGCTGGAAATACCTTCGAGACCGAATCCGCCGGGCGCTTTGGTGTACTGCTGGAAGCCTACTATTGGCGTTCGGACGGATTCAAACGCATCGACGAAGCGCCGGATTTTCGAAACGACGACCGAACCGGATTTTCGACGGTCGAGCCCATGGTCAAGCTCTCATGGGAGCCAGCCGGCGAACGCGCCCAGCGCTTCGATCTAAAATTCGGCTACACGAAAAGCGACGCAAACGAGAACTACCTGGGCACGTCCGAGGCCGATTTCGATGCAGATCCCCTCAGACGGTATACGGTCACGCGCTTCGACGAGATTACGCGCGACCACTACAGGGTCAACGCCAATCACTCGATCGAGTTGCCACCGCTCCTCGAAGAGGGTGATGCGATCGAGCTGACAACACGCGGCTACTACAGCCGTTTCGAACGCAACTGGCGAAAGCTTCAGGATCTGGAGGCGATCGACACGGATGGGGATGGTATTCCCGACATCGGCCAGAGCGCCCGCCTATCCCGAGCGCTCGCCTTGGACGGTGCCCGGGATTCCGCGACCAATCTACTCACGCCCGGCACCGAGGGGATGCCGCTCGAAGTCTTGCGGGGTGAGCGCGCCGGAGTGCTCTCACTGCGCAACAATGATCGCACGTACGAGCAATGGGGCGTTGCACAGACCGCGGAAGTGCCAATCGCAACCGACGCACTCGAGCAAACGCTTTCACTTGGCTGGCGCTTTCACGAAGACGATGTGCGGCGATTTCAGACGGACGAAATCCTGACCTTTGCTGCGGATGGAACCCTGGCCGACTACTCGCCGGGATCGCCCGGGGACGGCGGGAATCGCTATCAGCGAACGCGCGCGCTGGCGGTGTACATCGAAGATGTGATCGAAATTGGCGACTTCACGATTCGCCCCGGCATTCGCTACGAACACCTCTGGCAACGTGCCGTCAACTACCAGTCCAATGCCAGCGATATCGTGACTCGAGAAGGTCGCAACCAAATGGACCTCTTTGGCGGCGGAATCGGTGCGACCTGGGCTCCCGGCGACTCCCTGACGCTCTTTGCGGGCGTCTATACCGGCTTCTCGCCCCCAAACCCGCGCAGTGCCATCTTTCAGGGGATTACCGAGGAGCGCAGTATCGCAAGCGAAATTGGGGGCCGATATGAGTGGCCAAATTGGGGACTCTCCGCCGAGTTGACCGGCTTCTTCACTCGCTTCGAAGACTTGATCGTGATCGACAACGTAGGCGGCGCAGGCGCCGGGAATTCCGAGAACGTGGGGGAGGTGAATTCGGGTGGCGTCGAGATGCGCCTGGCCCTGGATCCTGCAAGGATCCTGGGATCGAAGACGTTCCGTGTTCCACTCAGCGTCAGCTACACATACACCAACGCGCGCCTGGCAAGCGATTCCTCGAGCGCCGACCCCGAGTCGCTCTTCTCCGGTGGACAAAAAGGCAACAAGGTCCCGTACATTCCAGACCATCTCCTGGCCGCCAGCGCCGGTATCGAATGGTGGAGGCTGGGCCTTGCCGCGAACCTCACCTATCAAACCAGTACCTACACGACGGCATCCAATACGAATGCACTCCAAACCCCTGAAGGAATTCCCGACAGCCGTTTCGGGGACCTACCGGCGAACATGATCATGGATGTCGTTGCCTGGGTCTATCTGGACTCCAGCGAGCAAGTGAAGCTCCTGCTAGGCGTACAGAATGTCACGGACTCGCAAACGGAAGTGATGCGACACCCGACCGGTCCGCGGGTGAACAAGCCGCGCTGGGCGTATGCGGGTGTCGAACTTTCGTTCTGATCGGCCGACTCTAGAAGTTTCGAGTCGGGTGTGCGATATCGGTCAACGGGCTCGCGGCCCTCTTGAGCCTTTCCGACGACACGCCCATGACGTCGCCTTGCCGCGCCATCAAAACCGGCTTACGGCAGATGCTAGGCGAGACCGAACTGCCGGATCCGATCGAACCCAATCATGGAATATTGATGTAGGTCGGAATCGCAATCGAGTTTCACAGCCGAATGGATTGGCTCGAGACGAGGCCCATCGGATCCTGCGCAGGATGCCCAGGGGGATTCTCCCTCGAATTTGATCGAATGCTAGTCTCAACAAGACGCTGGCCGGAGGCCCGACCCATGAGTCAGACGACCGCTCGACAGAATCGACGACGAACCGAAGCCGTATCGCTGCTTCGGAGCTTGAGCGCTGGCGTGTTGACGGCCGGCCTATTGCTGACTTCGCCGGCTGCGGCGATGAGTATCTTTGACACGATTCAGCTGAGCAAGAACGGCTACAGCGATCAGGCCATCATCGATCTGATCGAAGCCACTGATTCTGGCTTCGCGCTCAAGGCGGAGGATCTTTCGAAGCTCAAGAACCTGGGTGTAAGCGAGGCCGTCATTCGCGCCATGCTCGGGCGGACAGCGGCAAGCGCCCGAATTCGAAATTCGGCCGAACACGAGGATCACTCAGACGAATCCAGACCCGAAGCCTCCCGCGGCTCCTCCCACTACGAGCAATCGATGCTTACGATCGCCGGGTCGAGCGGTCGTTTTTCCTTGCGGTCAATGGACGAGAAAGGGGGCGGGGGCCATGTCCATCTCACCCTCGACCTCGAGGGACTCAGGCTTCTCGTGTTGCGGGACGAAGCCGGCTACGCATCGATCGAGTCCCGCGGTCGCACGATCGTTCGGCGCATAGAAGAAGCCTGGGCCGAAGCGCGCGGCGAGTTCCGGGCGCGACGACTCGGAGCCAATGCGGAGGTCGTGTTCGTCGCCGACTCGCCAGGCGAATCCTCGAAATCGACCCGAATCATGACAGTATCCGGCGGAGATGCTCAAGGGTACGAACTCCGCAGCGGGCGCGGTGTGACGCGGGATCTCCTGGCGCGCTATTGGGCCGACCTGTTCAGCGACTTCTGGTCGCTCGATCACGGTGACCGTGCCAAGCGATTGTTGGCGATTCATGAAGGAGAAGCCCTCGCACTGCTGGGCGAATCGTTGGCACAGCCGGAGCGATTCGAGCGATCTTTGCGATCCGCTTTGAAGAACCTTCCGGCTGCGTCGCGGCACCACCTGCAACGGCTTGCAGAGACAATACCGCCGCAATACGGTGAGACGGGAGGTCATTGATGCGACGCATGAGAGTCAACTGGATCGTCTGTCTGGGCCTGCTAGCCGGACTCTTGTCGACCAACGCGGGCTTGGCTTTGCAACCGCAGGAAGAGCTTGAATCGCTTGAACTGCAGAAAGTCACGCTTCAGGACGTGGCGCTGCTGGCCAAGAGTGACCTTTCGGACGAGACGACCCTGGTCTTTCTCGAAACGCGCGAACTGAACTTCGAACTCGATGTGGAAACGCTTACTCAACTGCGCGACCAAGGAGTCAGTGATGAGGTCATACAATTCCTGCTGAAGAAAAGCGCCCGGTCCGAAAGTTCGGATGATCGGGGAGCCCACCTCTCGACTACGCCCGATCCCTCGTGGTACTACGCCTATCCATCCTGGTACTACGGCTTCTACTATCTCCACGACCCCTTTACCCATTACGGACATTCGGTTTCGCATCATTGGATTCACGATCGATACAGATCTGACGGTCACCACCTGACTGGGCACTCCCACAGTCGATCGGTTGTGCACTCGGCGTCTCACAACGGCGCAGGACATGAGTCGAGCCGGCGCCGCTCAGGGGATCACGGCCAACAGGATCATCTGGCCGATGGAGGCAGTGGCGAGCACGCCGGGTCGGGTCACTCCAAGGGCTCCGCTCACACTGGAAAGCGCCACGGGCGGCGGGGCTACGGTGGACGCCGTCATGGAGGACGTCATGGCGGAGGTCACAGGGGTGGTCATGGCGGAGGGGGACATTGAGTCGTTGTCTCGACCTCCTCGAGTCCCTTCGCCCTCCCACGGCGCTCCATCTACTCGCCCCTCCCGAGTAGAGTGGGGAGAATTCGTCCAGCTTCCCGAAATTCTGGAGCCGCTTGCTTGAAAACTGATCAATATCATTTATGATCCTGGTCACTTTTAAGAGGTTCGCAGACCATGCACCCCCATCGGGCAATCCAGGATCCACACGGTGCGGGCCTACGCGAGCGGAACAAACGCGAAAAGCTCGAGCGAATCACGCAAGCCGCTGCCGAACTCTTTCGTGAGCAGGGCTTCGAGGGAACGACCGGACGGCAAATCTGCGCGCGGGCGAATGTCGGAACAGGAACGCTGTTTCTCTACGTGAAGGACAAACGCGAACTGCTCTCGTTGATCTTCGAACCTCTCGCCGAGAAGGTCTTCGGTAGGATCAATCGCGGCCTGCGCAAGAACGAGTTGCTAGTCGACGGCCTAATGCGCCTTTTTGGCGCCTTCTTTCGCCTCTATGCGAACGATCTCGCCCTCTCGCGACTCTTCGTGCAGGATCTTCTTTTTCGCGGAGACGACTACCCCGGCTTGCAAAGACTTCAGGATGAACTCCAACAACATGTCTTCAGTCTTGTGCGAAAATCCCAAGATCGAGGAGATCTGAGAACGGATATCGCCGCAGAAACACTCGTCACCGCGTTTCTCGCACACTACGTGCTTTGGACTCAACTCTGGCTCGGAAGCGGAGAAACCAACCGCCGCTCCGCGTCGCGAGGGCTGCGGTCGGCACTTCAGATTCAAGTCGATGGGGCGGGACGAAAGGGATGAAGCAAACAATGGGAGTTGAGCGCGTATTGATAGTCGGTGGGGGAATCGCGGGGCTTGCAATGGCCGGCGGACTGACGCGAGAGGGCGTCGAATGCGTGATTGCCGAGCAGGCGAAAGCCTGGCAACCGGTTGGCGCTGGAATCATTCTCAATGCCAACGCCATGGCCGCGCTGGGCATGCTTGGTCTTGCGGACACGGTTGAGAGTCGAGGCTTTCGATTGACCGCCGGTGCAATCACCGACCAAGATGGCCACGATCTTGCTCGAACCAATTTCGAAATTCTCGAACCCGAGTTCGGTCCGACGATCGCGCTGCATCGTGCGGAACTCCATGCGGCATTGCTCGAGGGGGCCTCCGATACCGAGATCATTCTCGGCACGAGCGTCGAGCAAATCGTTCAGCGCTCCGGCGGCGTGGATGCCCGACTTTCGAACGGAAGGGAGGAACATTTCGATCTCATCGTCGGAGCCGACGGTCTTCATTCACGCGTTCGAGAACTCGTCTTCGAAGACGTTCCCGTGGCCTATGCCGGCTATACCTGCTGGCGATTCGTCGTCGAGGCAAAGCTGCAGCGCTCACAGATGTGCGAAATGTGGGGCCGAGGAAAGCGCTTCGGCGTGGTCCCGATCGGCCAGAACCAGTTCTACGTTTTCGCCGTGGCGAACGCTGCTCAGGGTACCCGTGATCCAGGGCCAGAAGCACTCGAACGATTTCGTGAACGTTTCTCTGACTTCGGCGGCCCCGCGCCCGTGTTGCTCGAGGCCCTCGAGGAGGGGGACCAACTCATCCACAACGATCTCTGCGCCGTACCGACCGGGCAGTGGTTTCAGGATCGCGTGGTCTTGGTCGGCGATGCGGCACATGCCATGACGCCTAACATGGGGCAAGGCGCCGGGATGGCGCTCGAAGACGCTGCCGTACTCGTCGAGCTATTGAAAGAGGGGCGCCCGATCCCGGAGACGTTTGCCCGATACCGCGAACGCCGCCAGACTCGCGTCGCCTGGGTCCAAAATCAATCTCGGCGCATCGGCCAGATCGGCCAACTCGAAAATGCCATCGCCTGTGGCTTGCGCAATAGCGTCATGAGGATGATTCCGAACCGCGTTGGAGAACGCGCACTGCGGAAGCTCGTGAGTCAGCCAATCTAGAGATCGACCAAATCGTGGCGACTGCTGGCTCAGCGTTCCCCCCTACTCCACATTGATCAGTTGCCCTGCAGGAAGACTCGTTTGGTGAGCGATTCGTCTCGGTATTCGCCGGAGGCGGACCGCAACGATTTCTCCTGAACGACGAGACTCGTGCGATCGAAGACAACGCGGAGTCGATCATGTCTTAGCTGGTGTCCCCTCGCGATCATCAGATCCTGACCGTTTGAAAAAGGGACGAGGGACGTTCCGAAGCGGGCGATCCCCTCGGCCAATTGCTCCACGTGATTCCCCACGAACTCATCCGGCACCTCGGAAGGATCGAAGAAGAACCGTGGAATCGCGAGAAAGAAGAAAGGATCGAAACCGGGGACCACTTCCGAAGGCAGAAAGACCCTCGCGTCCGTGCCCCGATGTCGCGCCCATATATAGTCGAAGATGAGTACTTCGCGACCATAGATGACGCGATCGGGCGGTCCGAGCGCGGCCATCACGTCACGGCGCTGATCCTGGCCGAGTTCGATGGCCGCATAGCGATCGAATTCTATGACGTTGTTCTCGCGATATTGAGCCATGTGAAGCGTGCAACCGCCGAGCGTCGTGAGCGCGAGCATCAGAGCCATAGGCATGAAGAGCCCGATGGATCTCACTTGTCGTCGTCGCCCCATGGCCCGCCATAGCGAGGACGATCCATGTCCAGCCGTGCTGCGATGTCTTCGACCATTCCCTCATTGTCGAAAAACACGACGACCTGATCGTGGTTCACGTCCGAACGTGCACCCGAGAAGAGAATCACTGTAAAGAACGTCGTCTTGCTTCGTTTGCGCGTATATCGATAGCCGCGTTCGAAGAGCGCGTTGTGCTCCAGATTTGAGTAGATGATTTCGTCTGGCGCACCAAGAACTCGAGCAACATCCGCCCGCGTCGACACACCCACCACGATCTCAGCAACCTGCTCTTCGCTCATCCCGGTACCGGATGTCGATTGCGACAGGACGCAGCCAGAGCCAAAGACTCCGATTGCAAACAAAAACAAGATGGATTTCAGAATTGGAAATTTTGGGCGGGCCATTCGGCTCCTTGAATTCAGCTTGATGAGGTTGCATCGACCCACGGATCGCTGTCACCCGCGAGTTCTAATCGTGATGGCCTCGTGAAGAGCTGGACACAGTATGCGCGCTCAGCGGAAGGCTGCCAGCCGCGTATTGCGAGCTGATCAGTCGCAGGGCACGAGCAATTCTCTTTACGTCCGATCGAATCAAAGCGTTGTTTCCGCTCGCTGCAGTCGTCTGGAGATGTTCCGAGACTTTGGTGAGCTGAGTAATGCCGCTTTTCACGCGGGACTTTTTCGAACCACTGAGTTCGCTCGTGTGCTCCATCAGCGCCTGTGCGAGGCTCGAAACCGATCCCGCATTCACCCGAAGGCTTTTCAGTTGTCCGTGCTCGACATCATCTGAAACGGCGTCACACGCATCCAGGAGTCGGTGCCAGGACTGCAGCAAGCCTGCGGAGGGCGTAGGGGAAGAAGGAGCAGCCGGGGCATTTTGACGTTGCCCCCCTCCCCCCCCGCCATGGCCGCCATCCGCGACCGCGGCACCAGGTAGCCCATGCAGCAACAGACTCAAAAACATTCCAAGGCCGATGAGGCGTCCGTTTCGCATTGGCTCGCTTTCTATCGTTGGGACGTTTCGAGTTGGGGTGGAGTGGGGTGGGGTGGGGTTGAGACGGGATCGACCTC
>CAZMFM010000013.1:0-60921 GCA_964565565.1 uncultured Spirochaetaceae bacterium
GTTCGCCAGGAACCGAGTGGGCGCTCGACCAAATGACCGAGCACCACTAGACCCCCGACGTTGAAGGCCAGATGAAAGGGAAGCCGAGGCATCCCGTGCAGAAAATGCGCCGTCACCGCACGCCAGAATTCGCCACGAGTAAAGAGTTCGGGAACGAAGGCGCCCACCTCTTCGACCATCGGGTCGCGCAATTGGAATCCAGTGCCGAGGACACAGAGCGCCACGGTGGCCCAGGTGACCCAACTCACAGTCGTACGACGGCCAAGTTGATCGACGCTCTCCATTTCACCTAGCCAATGACGACCATCCGGCCGCTCGGCCAGACGCGCGAGCAAAAGTCGACGCACCTCCCGCGGACCCGTCTCGGGATCGAGAAACCGATTGTTGCGGATCGTATGCAGGCCCGACTTCAAACCGATCAGCAACATCTGATCCGCGAGGTAGACATGCGTCAAGGATTCATAGGGATTCAGAACGGATCGTCTCCGCCCTGCGGATTCGAGAATTCGAAAGCCCGCAGGCTCGAAGACAATCGACCCGCCCGAGGTCAAGCCGATTCGTCGATTCGGAGAAGACTCCTCCCAGGCACTCGCCATGGAAATGGACAGGTCATCGGAAGGCATCATCGGATGGTAGCGCTCCGCAGAAGGCCGAAACGACGATGCGGAACCGACCCACGTGGGAAGGTTCCGCATTGTCCAAACATTTTACTCAGGCGAGTTGCTCGGGCCTCTCTCCTGATCGCTCAGTCCTTGACCGAAACCGCAACCGTCGGGAAGACGCGCGAGTAGTAGAGCACGACGAGCATGAAGATCCCGAAAAATCCCAGAGCAATGCCCACCTGAATCATGCCGAACCAAGAGAGCATGTCGCCCTTGATGACCGACGGCCAGATCAGCACGTTTCGCTCGAGCCACAAGCCGAAGAGCAGCGTTCCCGCCACTGGACCGGCGATCCACGGCGTCTTCTTCGGGCGTTGGCCCAGCAGGACGAAGAACGGAATCAGCCAGTTGCAGGCCCAGACGGTCATCGAAACCCAGCCGTAGCCGGTCTGGAGTCGCGCCCATTCGAAGTCCCAATTGGCCCAACTCTTGGCGAAGGCCGCAGCCGAGTAGCCCTTGTCGATCATGAACTGGTCGCCCAATCGATCGCGCAGGAAGTAGGTCTCTTCCGGCAGGTTGCCGTAATAGATGACCAGATACTGGGACCAGAAGAGGTACATCCAGAAGATCGAGAACGCGAACATCAGCTTGCCGATATCGTGCATGCGTCGCTCGGTGATCTCGCCCTGGAAACCGTCGACGTTGCGGCTGAATACGCCCGAAAGCGCACAGGCCGCGACGGCGGAGAGGATTCCGCCCCAACAAACGAAGTTCCCGAACAAGTTCGAGAACCAGGCCTGCTCCATGGACATGACCTGGTCGAAGCTGAAGAAGGCAAAGCCGATTCCGTAGGTCAAGCCGATGAAGGGTGCGATGAACGCGGTTCGCTTCTTCGAGGCGAGTCGTTCTTCTTCGTCGCCCTTCCATCCCGCCGTCCAGTTCTCGGCCATTCGCTTTGCGAAACCGGAGCCGTTCTCTGCGAGGTTGCGAAGGGTTGGACGCGCGGAGGCCTTCAAGAACATCACCGTGAGCAGGCTCATGATGCCGAGCAATCCGATGTCCGTCGCGTAGAACCGGATCGGATTGAGCCAGGCTTCCTTGCCGTGCATGGCGCCGTTCTTCTGCCAGTCGAAGATGTAGTCACCGCCGAAGATCCCGATGATGCCGAGAATGAGTGCGACCGGGATGAAAGCGGCGAGCGACTCAGCGAATCGGCGATAGGGACCGGGCCAATAGGCGCCAACAATCGAATAGATCGCGGTCAGTGTGAGTCCACCACAGGCCAACATCGTGAAGAAGATGAAGTTCGAGTGATAGGCCAACCAGGCCGTTTGCGGGTCCGTCATGATGCCGCCCACAAAGGAGACGACGCCAAGGACCGCGAAGGCGAGACAGATATTCGTGAGCGGCTGGGGCAAAACGCCCGGATTCGCGCGCTCGGCAGCCGTTGCTGCGTTGCTCACTACCGACCTCCCTGACCGTCGAGGTCACGTAGATAGTTAACGACATCCCAGCGTCCATCGGGCGAGATGCGCCGATAATTGGGCATCCGGCCCCGACCTAGAGAAATCGTCGTATAGATATGTCCATCCGACAGCGCCGCGGCCAGGTTGAATCCCAAGGGCGAGCCCGGTCCAATCGGCAAGACACCGGCAATCGGACCGTTGGGCGCGGCGATCGGGCCATCACCGGCACCGGTCGGTCCATGGCAGACCCGACAATTCACGTTGAACAACGCTTCGCCGTTCTTGAGCGATGGGAGCGTTGCCTTTTGTGGATTCACGAGTGCTTCCTGTTCTGCAAGCGACAGGAGTGAGGGCACGGCGACATCGCCCCAACCGACAGGAACGGACCCTTCGGGCGGAACGAAAAGCGATACACGATCCTGGTACGGATTGTCTTCGAAGGCCTGCACGGCAAGCTGCCATTTCATCTGCGGCCACCATTCGACGGACGACTGCTCCCAGCATCCTGTGGATCCGACGAGCACCAACAACAGTGCTGCGACCCACGGCTTGCACGAGAAAGCGACCCGCGACGGGGCGTTTCGATCAGTGAGAGGCTGCAAGGGTCACCTCCTTGGCGTTGTTGCCCCGCATGAGCGATTCGACCTCGGCCACGTCTCGCTCCTCACAACGAACGACGACACCGAATTCCTCGGCCGAGAAACGCGGGCTGTAGTGATCGTCGAGGGGACGTGGATAGAGCCCGCCCATGATCAGCAGGCCGAGTACGGTGAGGATACCGCCGAAGAGGATCGTCAACTCGAATCCGATGATCCACATCGGCGGGATGGCAGCGATGTTCTTGCCGGCGATCTTGATCGGCCAATCCATCGACATCCAGATCTGGATTCCGAATCCGGTCACGACGCCAACCAGGCCACCGACCAGGGTAAAGAGTCGAACCGGGGAGGGACGCGGGTCTTCGGCCTCTTCGATCTCTTCGAAGGGCGCCGGAGAGTAGGTCGTCAGATCTTCGAAACCGCGTGACTTGAGTTTTCGCACGACCGTCGAGACATCCGAAGGCATGTCGTACACGCTGACTAACGTTTCCATCTAGTGTGCACCTCCCTGCGCATGATCCCGCGCATGGATTTCTAGTTCCTTCACCTCTGAGATGGCGATGATCGGAAACATCTTGAGGAAGAGCAGGAAGAACATGCTGAACCAGCAGAAACTCCCGGTCAGAACCATGAGCTCGACCGCGCTCGGAATGTAGAGACCCCACGCGGCCGGCACGAATTCACGGGACAGCGAGGTAATGATGATCACGTAACGCTCGAACCACATGCCCAGATTGATGAAGAAAGCCAGCACGAAAAGGAACGGGATATTCGTTCGGAGCTTCTTGATCCAGAGCAATTGCGGCAGCACGACATTGAAGATGATCATGCACCAGGTCGAGAACCAATAGGGACCAAAGGCGCGTTGCCAGAAGGAGGTCTGCTCGGGTTCGACACCCGAGTACCAGGCGATGAAATATTCAGCCCCGTAGGCGTAACCACAGATCAGTGAGGTAAAGAGAATGAACCTCGACATGTTCTCGAAATGGTAGTCCGTGATGTAGCGCTCTAGCCGAAAGATGCGGCGCACCGGAATCATCACGACCAACACCATCGCGAAGCCACCAAAAATGGCGCCCGCCACGAAGTAGGGTGCGAAGATCGTCGCATGCCAACCGGGCACGATCGACATCGCAAAGTCCCAGGACACGATCGAGTGGACGGAGAGCACGAGCGGCGTCGCGATTCCCGAGAGATGCAGAACCGTTCGGTTATGCGCCTTCCACTGTTTGCCAGTTCCCTGCCAACCCGCCGAGAGAACGACGTAGACGGCCTTCTTCCAGCCCACCGCGCGGTCCCGCGCGATCGCGATGTCGGGAATCAATCCGACGATGAAGAAGAGCACTGAGATCGTCAGGTAGGTATTGATGGCGAACACGTCCCAAAGGAGCGGGCTCTTGAAGTTGACCCAGAGATACCGTTGATTCGGGTACGGGAGCAGGAAGTAGAACTTCCACAACCGGCCGATGTGGATCAGCGGAAAGAGAGCGGCGGTCAAGACGGCGAAGACCGTCATCGTCTCCGCACCACGGTTGATCGCGTTTCGCCACTTCGCTCGAAAGAGGAAGAGGATGGCCGAAATCAGCGTTCCAGCATGACCGATCCCGATCCAGAAAACGAAGGTAATGATGTAGACGCCCCAGAAGACGGGCGCCTGATAGCCGGCGACACCGAAACCGTGGTAGGTCTGATAGATCAGGGCCGATAGGGCCATCCCGACTCCGGCCAGGGAGAACAGGAAGGCGACCAGCCAGGGCCAGTGAAAGCCCTTCGTGACGGCCATGATGTCGACATTGGTCTGCGAATCTCTCGGCCGTGCCGGCGAGTTCATTGCGTCAGCGATCGCGGAAGCAGGAGGCGGTGCCATTTAGTGAGCCCCCTCGATCTTCTCGCGCCGTACTTGCGCGAGATAGGTAATCGCGGACCGCGTATTGAGCTCTTGGAGCGCGTGATAGGCGCGATCCTCACCTTGCTTGGCCTGCCGTGCAGCCATACTCGACTCTTCCTTGACGTTTCCAAAAGTAATCGCGTTCGACGGACAAGCCTGTTGGCAGGCGGTCACGACTTCGCCATCGGCGATGTCCCGACCTTCGTCCTTCGCCGGCTGACGCGCAGTCGCGATTCGCTGGACACAGAACGAACATTTCTCCATCACACCCTGGCCACGGACGGTGACGTCAGGATTGAGCATCAAACCGAGCAGCCCAGGCCAGTTGAGCCGGCCGTAGTCGAAGTAGTTGAAGCGTCGCAGCTTGTAGGGGCAGTTGTTGCCGCAATAGCGCGTACCAACACAACGATTGTAGATCATGCCGTTCAAGCCTTCCGGCGAATGGTACGTCGCGATGACCGGACAAACGGCTTCGCAAGGCGCCGCGCCACAGTGCTGGCAAAGCATCGGAAGATGCCGAATCTCCGTATGGCCGAGAACCTCGCGGTCGGGCGTCGGTCGGCGCTCGGACTGAAGCCTCACATCGCCGTCACCCTCGCCCACGTATCGCTCGATTCGCAACCAGGTCATTTCGCGATGGCGAATGGCCTGGGTCTCGCCGACGATGGGAACGTTGTTCTCGACATAACATGCCGCGACACAGGCACTACACCCCGTGCACTTATCATTGTCGATCGTCATTCCCCAGCGATAGGGCTGATCGGGATTCGCGTCGTTGGCGGCATCGAATTCGAAGGGAGGACCATCGAAGTGATGCCCCCCTGCCGCGGCTTCCGCGTGCTCGTCGCCCGCTGCTGCACCCTCCGCGGCATGTCCGTCAACGGATTCGGAAGCGTATGCCGCGGTGGCGAAATGAGCCATCCCGCCACCCTTCGCCAGATCGAAGACCGAGACTTCCTGTGCCAACCCGCGCTCGCGCTGATTGTCCGTCCACTGCGAAAGTGCCAACCGACGGAATCGCCCTGTCTTCGTGACCGCCGCGTTCGTCGCCATGAAGGCCTGTCCGCCCGCTTCGTCGTAGGCGGCTGGAAGGATCGCAGCCACATTCGCGCCTCGGGCGACACCCGGTTGCCCTTTTTCGGCAACGCCTTCGGCGTAATCACCCGCCATCGAAGCATAGAAGCCGACGGAATGACCCTGGCCGATCGGAATAGCGATCACGTCGTCGCGAACGCCACCGCGAGGAAAGGCCGACACCTCGATTGATCCGGAATCTGTCGCGATTGACACGACATCGCCGAATACGACGTCGAGTTCCTTGGCGGTCTTGAAGGAGAGTTCCGCCCAGGTATTCCATGAAATTTTCGTCACCGGATCCGGAATCTCTTGCAGCCATGGCAGCGCGGCACCGCGACCGTCGCCGAGATAGGAATGCGGGAACGCGATGACCGTCAGACCGCCGGAGCCCTGCAGGCGTGCGGCGCTCGGGACCAAACTCCCGGCAGTTCCGGAAACCATCACATCGCGCGTCGGCATCGTTTCGAAAACACCACCGCGAGCGAGCGCCTGGCGCCAGTTCGTGTCGGACCAATTCGATTCGACAACGCTCTTCCAGCTTCCACTTGGCAGAGCGGCCGTCGCATCGCCACCCAACGCGCGAGCAACGCCGAGCAGGGTATCGGCGAAGGCCTGGGTATCGAAGAGCGGTCGAATCGTCGGCTGCACCAGGGAACGAACGCCCGGTCGCGGACTCGCGTCGCCCCAGCTCTCCATCGCCGTATGATCGGGAAGGAGCAGGTTGGCGACTTCGCTGGTTTCATCCGCAAGCGAAGCGAACGAGACGACGAGATCGACCTTGGCCAGGGCTTCCTTGAATCCCGCGGATTCTGGAAGTGAATAGACCGGGTTCAAATCGTGAATCATGAGGCACTCGACATTGCCTCGTTTCATCTCGCGGACGAGCGCGAGTACGTCCTTCAAACTTGCACTCGGCTTGGCATCTTCGACCGGGTAGCTGAGCTCACGGCCGACTGCGCCGACGACGGCGTTGAGCAGAAGCACTGCGGCGGCGGCGCCAGCGCCTCCGGTTGTCGCAGCAGCCACACCCGGCGGCAGGGCCACGGCACGCTGGGCGGCGGCGATTTTCTCGACGAGGTGATCGAAGCTGGAGCGTTCGATTCCGGCGGCCTTGATCGCTCCCGCGATGTCGGCGCTTGCGATCGCAGCGCTCGCGACCGTGCTCCCCTTCTTGTTCGCGACGGCCTTCGCGAGGGCGAGGGCCAGAAGGCCTTCACTGCCCGGGGCAGCGGGAACCCAGTGATCGGCGTTCGAGGCCGTGAGGTTTTGGCGTGGGCCGATCGCGATCAGGCGAGCGCCGCCATCGGAATGGGCGGCGACATCACGGCTCGCCGAAAATTGCCCAGCATGCTCGGTGGGGGACGTGCCGGTATCCAGGAAATCGGAGCCGAAGTCGATGATCAGATCGGCTTCGGAAAGGTTGAAGATCGGGACGGCGGAAACACCGAAGACGGATTCGCTGGCCTGGATGAGCGCCTGCTGGCCAAATGTGTCGTAGGTCAGTCGACCGGCGATTCCCGCTGCACCGACGAAGGTATCGATCAATCCGTCCAGTGATGGGCCGACCGGGCCACCGAGAATCCAGGTCTTCGACGCCGAACTGCCGAGCTTGGCGGCCAACTTGTTCTTCGCATCGTCCCAGCTCGTTGCCTGCAGAGAACCGTCACCGCTGCGCGAAGCCGGCCCTTCGATGCGATCAGGATGATAGGTGCGCCCGATTCCGGCCTGGCCCCTGGCGCAGAGTCGTCCCTGATTGACCGGATGCTCTGGATTTCCCTCCAGCTTGATCGGGCGACCCTCTCGGGTCTTCACATGCAAGCCGCACGCGGCCGTACACTCCTGACAAGTCGAGGCATAGAGGACAGAAATCCCCGGAGTGATTTCCTCTGGCTGGATCACGTAAGGGATCAGCTTGTCGACGGGATCGCTACAGCCGGCTGCGGCTGCAGCCCCTGCGGAGAGGCCGACGATCTTCAGGAAGTCACGACGATCGAGCTCGGACATGCAATTTCCCTAATTCTTTGGGTTGGGAATGCTTCCCAACCGTATTCACGAACCCGGAGTTTCTCGCTGCCGGGCCGAAAAAAAATTCAACTACTTACGACCACCGTGCCGGCGCCGGCCGCCACTCGCGTGGTGTTCGTCATGCTGCGCCAATGAATCTGGGTCACTAGTAATGACACGTCAGGCAGTCCTGCGAAGCCTGTTGATGATTCTGTCGATGGCAATTGATGCACCAACCCATCTCGAGCTTCGCGACCGGGACGAGATATCCGATATGCGAATCGGGCACTAGATTGAGTTTGTCGATCTCCTCGACGGGACCATGACAGGTCTGGCATTCGAGGCCGGCCTTGATGTGCCGGTTGTGCCTGAATTGAACGTATTCGGGAACGCGATGAATCTGGACCCATTCAATCGGCTTCTTCTCTTCCCAATGTTCCTTCAGGATTCGAATGCCTTCGATCTGGTCGTATTCGAGGGGGAACTGCGAATGGCAGCCCATGCAGACTTCGACGGAGGGAACTCCAGCGGCCTGGGACACGTCAGTACCGGTGTGGCAATAGAGACAATCGATCTCAAACTCGCCGGCGTGATGTTTGTGACTGAAGGGAATCGGCTGGATTGGTCCCGGAGCCTCCGGATCCCATGCGTTGACAGCGGATTGGCAGGCACTCGCCGATGGCCAGGGCTTGTCGAACTCAGCCGGGATCTCGATCTCGAGGCTGGGGTCGTCTTCCTGGCGTGCGCGGAGCGCATGCGCGTCGCAGACGCTCGTTGCGATCAGGACATCGCCCCCGGTAGCGTTGGCTTCACCCGCACTGCCGTCCGGCCAGCCCGACCAGAAAACGAGCGCGAGCGCCACGACAACCGTCGTCGAGACGACCAGCAGCGAGCGCGACCGACCACGCGACCGACCAGAGGCGGCGGCGTTCACGGAAGGAGAAGTAGTTGTCGATCGGTTCGTCTGGTCTGCGGAACCCGTACGCGTTCCGGAGGTCTCGTGACCGTCTTGAAGTTCCAGATGCTCGTTCGTTCGCTCGGGCATAGACGAGTTGCGGCCTCATTGGCGCACGGCTCAAGACACGGTCGCGCCGAGTCACGATCTCGGAGATCGTCCCGGCCGCGGAGCCACATCTGTCGTGCACGCGTTGCATGATCGCTCTACATCGAAGTTCACCGGGCAACACCAAACACCGATTGACCAATTGACCGTTCGACCATTTAAAAAGAAGGCCGAGGGAGCGAAGGTCGTGTGTTGCCAAGATCCGACAAAAAGAGATCGGTTCTGCTTGAATTCAATTCGTGAATCAGCCCCTGATCCAAGTGATCGGTAGAGCTTCATCGGTTCGCGCATTTGGTTACAACGGCGCCAAATTGACGTCAAGCGGTCGACGCCGAAGTATCCTCGTGAGGACCAACACGAGCGCGCAGCGAATGGTTGCAGCAAGACACCCGACGGCGCACCCGGGACAAAACCCTGACAACCCGAATCCCTCGACTTCGAGCCGCTCGAGCCCGCTATGGGCCGGACCCGCTCGATTCAATGCCGGGCCGAAGGCGAGCGGGACGCCGAATTGATAGGCTGACGAGTCCGCGCGACCGAAGGGGGTCGTGCCGAAATTGGGAGACCCGACGATGATCGATTTCGAGCCGAGTGAAGAGCAAGCCCTGATCATCGAAACGGTTCACGCCTTTGCAGAAAACGAAATCCGGCCGCGCTGTCGCGAAGCCGATGAATCCGGCGTGCCACCGAAAAACGTGGTCGAAGCCGCCCATGAACTCGGCTTGGTCGCCAATGCCCTGCCCGAAGAGCACGGCGGAGGCGGTGAACGATCCGCGCTGACCGGCGCATTGATCGCCGAGGAGTTGGCGTGGGGTGACCTGGCCATCGCCCTGGCGATCCTATCCCCGGGTCTGCTCGGCTTTCCGATCGCCGATTTCGGCAGCGAATCCCAACGCAGCGAAGTCCTGCCCGGTCTGATGGACGGCCATTTCACCCCCGGCTCCCTGGCCATCGTCGAGCCGAGATTCGATTTCGACGTGAATCACCCACAGACAATTGCCAAACGGGACGGCGACGAGTTTCTGCTCGATGGCGTGAAGTGCCAAGTGCCCTGGCTCGAGGGCGGTCGGCACGTGATCGTGATTGCGGCGGATGAAGCGGGTCTGGCCGCGTTCCTCCTGACCCGGGACATCGACGGACTTTCCGCTGTACCGGAGTTGATGATGGGGCTCGGTGGATTGCCGACGGTCGAACTCACGCTTTCTGGAGTGCGTGTCCCCGCGAGCGCTCGACTCTCCGCCAGCGACCGGGATCTGAGGAACATGGTCGACGGCGGGCGCATCGCCCTCGCGGCCGCCGGCGTCGGAACCGCACGGGCCTCATACGAAGTCTCCCGAGACTACGCGAAGGAACGCGAGACCTTCGGCCAGCCGATTGCCACGCGTCAGGCGATTGCCTTCAAGCTCGCCGACATGGCGATCGAGATCGATGGCGCCCGACTCCTCGTCTGGGAAGCCGCCACGGCCCTCGACCGCGGCGAAGACGTGACACGACTAGCACGGCTTGCCTACGACCAGACCATGCGTGTGGCCCTGACCGTGACGGACGGCGCAGTCCAGGTCTACGGCGGTCACGGATACATTCGCGACTACCTTCCGGAGCTGCACCTTCGAAACGTTGCCGGTTTTGCCAGCTTCGAATCGCTTGTCCTCCTCTAGCTTCAGATTTTCTCTTCGACCCGTCCTTTCGACCCATCCTTCGATCTGCACGATTCGCGACCATAGTCTCAGGAGCCACATAACATGCCTATCAGCTTCGAACTCTCCGAGGGAAGCAAGCTTGCCCAGGCCCACTACCACGCGGTCGCCGTCGAGAAGATGCGACCCATATCGCGCAAATACGACCTCGCCGAGCACACGCTACCAACCGAATGGGTCGACTATTGGTGGGATGAGGGACGCTTCGCCTTCCAGGACAAGAGCGCACCAACGGATGGCTTCGTAACGATCTGCCTGCAAGCCGAGGAGCTCTGTTGGGGGGACGCAGGGCTCTACCTGCGGATGCCGACTCCGGCGCTCGGTGGTTCCGCCGTAAGTTCAGCGGGCACCAGCGACCAGAGAAAGCAATTCATGTCGGCCTTCCGGGAAAAGGGCGGACATCCAATCTGGGGCGCCATGGCCATCACCGAACCCCAGGCTGGATCCGACGCCGCCGCGATCGAAACGACCGCCGATTTCGACCCCGATACAGAAGAATGGATCCTGAACGGAACGAAGATCTTCTGCACGGCTGGCGAAGGCGCATCGACAGCGGAGGGCGGCTTCATCGTCGTCTGGGCAACGATCGACAAAAGCGCTGGACGCGGCGGAATCAAATCGTTCGTCGTGATGGCGAATACGCCGGGCATGGAGCTCATCGGATGCGAAAAGAAACTCGGAATTCGCGCCTCTGACACGGCCACACTGCGCTTCGACAATTGCCGTGTACCGAATGGCAACCTGCTCGGAAGCGCAGAGGTCCGAAAGAAGGACCCCACCAAGACCGGGGACAAAGGATTCAAAGGCGCCATGGCGACCTTCGATGCGAGTCGCCCGATCGTTGCAGCCATGGCCACCGGCGTTGGTCGCGCCGCCCTCGACTTCCTCAAAGAAGAACTCGCACGACAGGGCATCGAGATTCGCTACGACGCGCCGCCAAGAGAACTAACGGCGATCGAGCGAGACGTGATCGAAATGGAAGCGGACCTGCAGGCCGCGCGTCTACTTACCTGGCGCGCTGCCTGGATGATGAATACCGGCAAGCGCAATAATCTCGAAGCTTCGATGGCCAAGGCCAAGGCTGGTCTGGCCGTCACCAAGATCACCCAGAAAACGGTCCAGATTCTCGGACCGGTCGGCTACTCGAAAAAGTTGTTGGTCGAAAAATGGATGAGGGACGCGAAGATCAACGACATCTACGAAGGAACGCAGCAGATCAACCAATTGATCGTCGCTCGTCGCATTCTCGACTACCCCTCGGCGATGCTGCGCTAGATTTTCGACTCGACCCACCACCGGGAAGGAAGGGCCAGGCGAAGCACCCGAACATCTGCCTGGAAGCCATCCCCAGAACCTTCAACACGGAATAATGGCCATGCCGATCGACAATGAACTACTCGAAATCCTGATCTGCCCCGAATCGAGGCAACCGGTCTCCCTCGCTTCCGCAGAGATCCTCGAGCGATTGAACGCCGAAATCGAGGCCAGCCGCCTGCGCAATCGAGGTGGGGACGTCGTCGAGAAGCGGATCGAGGAAGGCCTGCTGCGGGAAGACGGAAAGATCCTCTACATCATCGACGACAGCATCCCGATCATGCTGATCGATCAGTCGATCGATCTCGGATAGCCGCCACCTACTGTAGTCGCCACCTACTGCGCGAACTCGCGGCGCTTCAATTCTTTCACGTACTCGGTGAGTTCGTCGTCGGCGGCGACCACTTTCGAAATTTCTTCCTCGAAGCGGAGCGCGTCTTCCTTCATTTTTTGCAAATCGAAGGGAATGTCCAGGTACTGAGAAACCTTGCGAAGGAGTGCGAGAGCGCCGCGCGGGTTCGGCGCCGCGCTGATGTAATGAGGCAAGCCCGCCCAGAACGAGAGCACCTCTATCCCCTCATCGTTCAGTGCATTCGACAACACACCCACGATTCCCGTCGGCCCTTCATAGGTCGTCGGCTCGATCTCAAAACGTTCGAGCAGTCCCGGATCGCTCGAGAAACCCGTCACCACGACAGGCTGGGAATAGACGACATCGGCAAGATAGGCGCCGAGGAAGAGAACACGACGAACGCCCATATCGACGGCCAACTCGACGATTGCCTCGCAATAACTCCGCCAGCGCATATGCGGCTCGATCCCCAGGCCGGTAATCAACTCCAGCCCCTCTTCGCTCACGCCGTACCTGAATTCATTCGAAGGCCAAACGATCGGGCTCGACTCGCCAGCCTTGTACTGGACTTCCGGCCGAAGAACGGTGAAGTCGTAGTAGTCGTCGGGATCGATCTCCGCCAACGGAACGCCCCGAAGCGTTTCATCGATGAATTTCAACGCCGAAGTCGCCGCTTCACAAGCGTCGTTCCATCCTTCGAACGCCAACAATAATGTCGGCTCACCAAGGATCGGCTGTACGTGCATTCGAAGAGAACTCATGACACGGACAGGGTGGCACGATCCGACCACCTTTCACAAGCCAAAAGATCCAAAGAAGAAAAATCCGACAACCTATCGTTCGAAACGGTATCCCCGACCCCGCACCGAAAGAATATGTTCCGGCCGACTCGGATCGCGCTCTAGATAGCGGCGTAGGCGAACGATGAAGCTGTCGATGACGCGGGTCTTCGTATCGGGGCGCAATCCCCAGACCTCTTGCAAAAGTTCCCCCCGTGTGACCGTTTCTCCTTCGCGATCCACCAACGCTCGCAACAATCCAACTTCACGCGTCGTCAAGCTCACCGTTTCATCCGGTGTCTCGATCGCGAATCGATCGAAATGAATCACCGACTGCCCGACAGCGACATCGGCCAGCGGTTCGTTCGCCGTGGCCACACCATCCCAGCGCCTTCGTCGCAAGAGAACCCGCACACGTGCGAGCAACTCATCCAGGCGAAAGGGTTTCGTGAGATAATCATCCGCCCCTTCTTCGAGGCCGCGAACGATATCCAGTGCATCGTCCTTGGCGGTCAACATCAAGATCGGCACGAGATTGCCGGATGCGCGCGTGCGACGAGCCACCTCGAAGCCACTCATTTCCGGCAACATCAGGTCGAGAATCACCAGATCGAAGGGGTGGTCCCCGGATTGCGCGAGCAGGTCAACGGCCTTCCGCCCATCGCCCGCTACCTCGACCTGGTAGTCCTCCTGTTCGAGATTGAATTGAATTCCCTCGGCGATATGCGCCTCATCCTCGACGACGAGAATTCGCCCCTGGTGACCGTTAAAGGAGGCGTCGCTCATGCCGGCCGCAACGTCACAACGAATCGACTGCCACGCCCCGCGCCCTCAGACAAGGCAACGATTCGCCCGCCATGCTTTCGCAACAAACTTCGAACGACGAAGAGTCCGAGTCCGAGCCCCGAGACCTGTCGTTGTACATCTCGGCTCGCGCGGTAGAAACGTCGAAAGATCCGACGCAATTCGTGTTTCGGAATGCCGATTCCCTGGTCCGAAATCTCGACACGGATCCGACCGTCATTGGTCTCTTCGATCCCGACGCGAATCCGGACCGGATCTTCCGAATATTTCACAGCGTTCTCGAAGAGATTCCGAAACACCAGGCCTAATTCGTCCGCGTCTCCGCGTACGCGGAGCGGTCGCGTCCTGGAAATCTCGATCGAGTCCCCTTCGAGATGGTGTCGCTCGCGCAACTCGCCGATGTTGTCCTCCAACAAACCCTGCAACTCGACCTCAGCCGTCGACGATTTCGAATGAAGCGTCTCCTCCGCCCGCGCCGCGGAGAGCACGGAGCCGACCGTCCTTTCGAGTCGGTCGAGATCCTCGCTCATGCGACCGATGAACTCCCCACGCTTTTTCGCTTCCAGCTCATGCCTTGCCAAGGTCTCGAGACCCAGACGAAAGGAGGACAATGGCGTTTTCAACTCGTGTGTCACCGCATCGAGAAAGGCGCGCTGAGATTGATTCAGCCGCATCTCGAGGACGAGTTTGACGCAGAGCCAGATCAGCCCGGCGAAGACGAAAAGAAAAAACAGGCTGCCGAGTACGAAGAGCACCGCATCGAGACGCGACAACCCCGCCCCAACTTGCGAGTCGTCACCCCAGACGAGAATCTGCCAGCCGATCGCCAGGGCGAGTACCAGCACCATCGAGATGATCCCGATGACGAGCGGACCTCCGATCGAACGACGCGGCATGACTCTCCCGGCTGGACGTGCCAGCTCTCCCCCGGCTTGAACAGAGAGCCTAGTCGCGGTGCGCCGGGACGTCACGCGAGGACGCACGCTGGCACGACCAAGCGTCCTTCGGTCGAGCGCGCAAAGCTGGCAGGCCTGCTCGAAAACCGCTTCCCTAGGTCGCTGTCGCTCTAAGTCGTGTCTGGTCTGGTCTGGGCGCGGCGAACGAACCTGAACAAGAAGGCGTCACGACGCCGCGAACTCGCGAGGTCCGGCGACTCGCCAGAACGAATCGAAACCTTTGAGAAGGAGCCCTCTTGAGCGATGCCCAACCGATCACTGGCTGTACACCCGGGGACATCGCGGAGCGCGTATTTCTTTGCGGCGACCCGGCACGCGTCGAATTGATCAGCGAAAACTGGGAATCCAAGCGCGAGGTCTGTTCCGTGCGCGAGTTCACGATCGTCACGGGCGAAAAGGAGGGTGTCGCACTTTCCGCCGCCTCCCACGGCATCGGCGCCCCCGGCACGGCCGTCTTGATCGAAGAACTGATCAAGCTCGGCGCCAGGAAAATGATCCGAATCGGCAATTCCGGCGGGCTCGATCCCGAACTCGAACTCGGCGATCTCGTCATCAGCGAAGGCTGTGTGCGCGATGACGGCACGAGCAAGACCTACGTCGTGCCCGAGTACCCGGCCGTCGCAAGTTGGGAAATCGTCGGCGCCCTGGTCACCGCCGCCGCCGAGCAGAAGGTCCCCGCAAAGACCGGCATCACCTGGTCACTCGACGCCTTCTATGCGCGCAATGCGGTCGCGGGTCACGGCGACACGATGCAAAGCATGTCGGTCGACGGCTATTGGCCGAGCCACCTCGAAGCCCGCATCCGCGACATGCAACACGCTCGCATCCTCAACTGCGAAATGGAAGCCGGCATCCTACTCACCCTCGCCAACCTTTTCGGCATCCGGGCCGGCGCGATCTGCGTCGTCTCCGACCGAACCCCCTGGCCCGGCCCCAACGAACTCGACATCAACCGCAACATGAAAGCCTGCATCGCCATCGCCACACAAGCCATGCTCTCGCTCGCATAAGAGGTCAAGCCGCCATGGAGCAACTCGTACGAGACACGTTTCTCGAGATGACGAACCCGTCTCAGGCAATTCCGTTCAAGAGTGAGACGAGACTCGAAGTTCGACAAGCAGAGATCCCCTGCGCGGAAACGAGCCGATTCTTCTACACAACCGTAGGAGCCGACTGGGGATGGTACGACCGGCTCGGATGGGACCGAGCCCGCTGGCTGGCACATGCTAGTCGACCAGATTTGTCGACCTGGATCGGATTCCAGAAAGGAAGCCCAGCCGGATATTTCGAATTGGTATCCCACCCAAAGAGCGAAACCGAAATCTTGTCTTTCGGCCTACTCCCCGGCTTCCTCGGATGCGGATTGGGCCAGGAGCTCCTGACCGCCGCGATCAAATGTGCCTGGGGAAACGACGCCAACCGTATCTGGCTCAGCACGTGCAGCCTCGATCACCCTCGAGCCCTCCCCAACTACCAGGCCGCCGGGTTCACGCTCTTCAAGACCACCGAAGCCCTGGCAACCCTCCCCGACCACCCGATCACCTTCTGGCCCACGCCCAACACCACAAACGAGAACGAGCCCGTCAGCCCCGACTCCTCCTCCATCCCCACTCCCTAGCCGAAGCGACCCCTGGCACGAAAAGGAGCGGGCGGCGCGACGCGGTGTGGATTTCGTGAAATAGAGCGCAGGCCTACCTTGGGCCTATCCAGAATTTCCATACGACAGACGGGCGCACAATGTGCTCAGCCGGTCCGCACTCTGCCGGCCGAGCCATTCACGAAATCCGCGCCGCGCCGGCCGCGTCTATTCAGCACCTATTCAGCAACCAGCTCCACCGGAATCGGCATGATATTCCAGGTCAAGATACTCCGATTATCCTGACGCTCGTAGATCTCCTCTTTCAAGATCCGCCGTCCGTCCCAAACATAACGTCGAAGCGCCTTGTCGTTGTCGCTCGCGACATACAATTCCTGAAGTCCATCACCATCGAGATCCGTCGCGATCACAGCATGCTCGAAGCTGCTCGACCTGCGGTCGATCGCTTTCTTGCGCCAGGGTTTCGTCGGGTCGTCCCCGGGCCGCAACCACCAGACACCCTTCTGAAAGAGTGCCACGACGATTTCCTTCTTGCCGTCGCCATCGAGATCACTCGGCGTCATGAAACGGCCGAGACGATCGTCGAGTTCAGCGATCACGACGCCCTGGTCCGGCGGCGTATCCGCCTCGTAGCGCCAGACTTCCGTGCGGTGGAGCAGTCCTCGACCTTCCGGATTCTTTTGGCCTTCGACGAGGACGTAGAGCTCATCCCGGCCGTTGCCATCGAGGTCTTCGACCAGGATTTCCTTGGCGTGGCGCTCGCCGAGATCGGCCACGACCACGCGGCCTTCGCCCTTGGCGGGCGTATAGCGAACGACCCGCCCCGATTGGCTCGAGCCATCGAGCCTGTTCGGCTCGGAAGGCGTGGCATAGATTTCGATCGTGCCATCGCCATCGACGTCGCCGAGTTCGATCTCGTGAACGAAGGTGTCTTTTTCCGAGTCGAGCTCGGTGACCGCGTACCCGCCGTCCTTGGGTCGAATGACGGCGACCACACCCTGATCGTGGGTCGCTACGACGATGACGTTGGATCCGTCCCCGTCGACGTCGCCCACTTCGATGTCGCGGATGCGTGAGAAGCGACCGCCGAAATCCTTCTCCCAGAGTATCTGGGATTCGAAGGCGCCATCCTGCTTCGTCCAGAGTTTCACGATCGCTCGCGTGCCACCTCCCGTCAGCAACGCCATCTCTCCATCGGGCCGCTCGTAGGCGAGGCCCTTGTGGAAGACGTTGCTATCGGGATCGGTCATCCTGGTCGTAACCCATTCGCCGCCACGGCGAGCGATGAATTCAAGTTCGGCGGGCATCGGCACCGGCATCCCCTCGTCCCCGGGCTGACGCTCCTCGAAAGCGGATAGGGCCAATACCAACGCCAGCGGCAGATCGTCGGGCAACGCAGGCTTCCCGATCTCATGCCGGTCGGGGCGCGCCGGGGCAGAAGTTTTCGTGGCCGAAGCCGCGGTCCCGGCCGCGCCTTCCTTCGTTGCGTCCTCGTCCCCACAACCCGCCGAGATCCCAACGGCAGAGCAGAACAGGATCGCCATTCCCAGGGCTCGCGCCGCGCGCTTTCCGCGTGGATCCGTTTCGTTTGCGACTCGACAATCAGGCGAATTCATGGCCGTGTTCTCCCCAGATCGACTCCGTTAGCGGCGCCCGATCGGCAAGGTTTGTAGCAATCCCCTCGACGATTGCGCAGTTGTCGGCGACGAAGAAGTCGGCTCGGCTTCCCGGACGTGATTTTTGGCGGCCTCGCCCGCCCGAGCGTGGTATTCCCTCCCTGCCGAGTGAAGTCATGGGGAACGCGTTCGCCTCGTGAGAGGTCATCCACGTTGTGCCAGACCAGGAAGGAATCGCCCGTGAGCAAGGGCTCCAAAAAGAAGAAGGCGGGCGGGAGCGCCTCGAGCCTTTCTGCCCCAAGGGGCACTCGCGACTTCTACCCGGACGAGATGCGCCGGCGGAATTGGCTCTTTGGTCTCTTTCGCCAGACGGCCGGCCAATTCGGTTTCGAGGAGGTCGACGCGCCGATGGTCGAGAACGCCGAACTCTTCACCCGGAAAGCCGGTGAGGAAATCGTCGATCAGCTCTACCACTTCGTCCTGCACGATCATCATCTCGCCCTGCGCCCGGAGATGACGCCATCGATCGCCCGCATGATCATCGCTCGCCAGGGCGGCATGCGTTTTCCGATTCGTTGGTTCACTGTGACCCAGAATTGGCGCTACGAACGAATGCAACGCGGCCGACGTCGCGAGCACTATCAATGGAACATGGATGTCTGGGGCGAGCCCGGGGTCGAGGCGGAAGCCGAGCTGCTCGCGGCGATGATGACGCTCTTCGACGCCCTCGGTCTGGCGCGGGGCAAGGTAAAGATTCGGCTCAATAGTCGTGCCTTGCTCGAAGAGTCCTTGCGCGATGGCGTCCTGGCCGAGCGGCCGGAGGCCTTCGAGCCGCTTTGCGTCGTGATCGACAAGATCGACAAGATCGGGCCGGACGCAGTGACGGATTTGTTATGCGAGAAGCGAGACGACGACCGTTCGATCGGCCTCTCGGCGGGCGAGGCCGCCAGCGTGCTCGAAATGCTGGGTGCACGCTCGCTCGACGATGCACAAAAATTCGCGGCGGCCGGATCGAACGCGTTGGCCGATCTGCGACGGCTCTACGAATTGCTCGACGCGTATGGCATCGCCGATCAAGTGCCGTTCGACGCTTCGGTCGTGCGCGGACTCGCCTACTATACGGGCGTCGTCTTCGAGGCCTTTGATGCAGGCGGAACGCTTCGCGCCATTGCCGGAGGCGGACGCTACGACCGCCTCGCGGAAACCCTGGGCGGGAAGCCGGTTCCCGCGGTGGGCTTCGGGTTCGGTGATGCCGTAATCGGCGAATTGCTCGAAGACGAAGGACTCTGGCCCCCGCTGCCCCGAACCATCGACGACGTCGTCTACGCCTTCGGGCCGGACGAGAAAGCCGCAGCCGTGCGCGTCGCCAATCGATTGCGCAAGGAGGGCCGCCAGGTCGAACTCTGCATGGGCCAGTCCAAACTCAAGCGCGTACTCGGAGACGCAGACAAAAATGGTGCACAGCGAGCCTATCTGATCGGAGAAGACGAGCGAACGCGTGGCGTCGTCAAGGTCAAAGATCTTGCGACGCAACAAGAACACGAAGAGCCATTGGCCCAATCATGAGCGAGTGGACGCCTAGGCAAAGCTCGGATCTCTATCGCGTTCCGAATTGGGGTGCCGGATTCTTCTCGGTCTCGAATGACGGAAATCTGCTCGTTCATCCACGCCTGGGCGGCGGTGCCGCGATCGATCTCCCCAAGCTCGCCCATGAACTCGACAGGCGGGGCCTGCGCCGCCCGATCCTGATTCGCTTCTCGGACATCCTCGCAACACGCATCGAAACCCTCGCTTCTTCCTTCGAAGAGGCGATTCGCGAACACCAATACAAGGGTCGCTGGCGCGGCGTCTATCCGATCAAGGTCAACCAACAATCCCAGGTCGTCGAAGAAATCATCGAGTTCGGTGCACCCTTCGGCGTGGGTCTCGAAGCGGGTAGCAAGCCCGAACTCCTGATCGCTCTTGCGCTGCTCGACACGCCGGACGCGCTCCTGATCTGCAATGGCTACAAAGATCGCGCTTACGTCGAGACCGCCCTGCTCGCCCAGCGCCTCGGTCGCAATCCCGTCATCGTGATCGACCGCTACCACGAGATCGACCTCGTCGTGAAGTCGGCGGCCGCGTTGGGTATTCGTCCCCGAATCGGTTTGCGCGCGCGGCTCTCGACGGTCGGTGCGGGCCGATGGGTTGAGTCCTCGGGCCACGACTCCAAATTCGGCCTCTCGTCGGACGAGCTGGTACGCGCCGTCGATCGACTGCGTAGCGAAGACCTGTTGGATTGCATGGAGCTTCTTCATTTCCATATCGGATCGCAGATCACGACGATTCGGGCGCACAAGGAAGCCCTGCGCGAGGCGATGCGAATCTATGTCGGCCTGCATCGCCTGGGCGCCGATGCACTTCGACTGCTCGACGTAGGCGGTGGCCTCGGCGTCGACTATGTCGGCGCGGGAACCGACGACCCCTCTTCGATGAATTACTCCGAACAGGAATACGCGAACGACGTGATCTTCGCGGCAGAACAAATTTGCACCGAGGCGCAGGTACCAGCGCCCGACATCATCACGGAATCCGGTCGTTCGATGACCGCCTATCACTCCATGTTGGTATTCGACGTGATCGGTGTCGACCGGGATCAGGTCCGGCACGACCCGGAGTCCGTCGCGGAATCGGACCACGCGGTCTTGCATGCTTTGCGCGAAGCCGTGGACGGAATCTCGCCGGATAATCTCTCAGAGAGCTATCACGACCTGATCCATGGTCGAGATGAAGCCGCTTCGCTTTTCTCGCTGGGATATCTCGATCTTCACGGCCGCGCCAAATCCGAGCGCCTCTTCCATTGCGGGTGTCTTCGGATCGGAGAAATTCTCGAACAACTCGGCGAACCACTCGAAGTCTTCGAGGATTTGCGCCGGCTTCTGACCGACACCTATTTTGGAAATTTTTCGGTCTTTCAATCGGCACCGGACGCCTGGGCCATCAAGCAGGTCTTCCCCGTCATGCCGATCCACCGACTGGATGAACAGCCGGTGCGCAGCGCTCGGATCGTCGATCTGACCTGTGACTCCGACGGCCGACTCGATCGTTTCATCGGCGAAGGCGGAGAACAGCCTTCGATCCAACTCCACCCATGGAATGGCGAACCCTATCTCCTGGCCGTCTTCCTGGTCGGCGCCTATCAAGAAATCCTCGGCGATCTGCACAATCTCTTCGGGGATACCGACGCCGTTCACGTCCGACTCGACGGAGACGGGCATTACCAGATCGAACATCTCGTCGTCGGTGACGACGTGAAAGACGTCCTTTCCTATGTCCAATACGATCAACGCCAATTGACCGAGCGCGTTCGTAAACTGATCGAGAAATCCTTACGTGCCGGTCGCATCAGTCTCGAAGATTCAGCGCTGCTGCGCCGCCGATACGAACAGGGCCTCGCCGACTACACCTATCTACGAGACGAGGCCTAGCGCTTGACCAAACGAAAGACGGACTCGTGTCGAGTCTACTCCTGGAATGTCAACGGAATTCGGGCCGCTACACGCAAGGGCCTCGCCGATTGGATTCAGCAATCGAATGCCGAGATCATTGGCCTGCAAGAGGTGCGTGCCGCCCTCGACGTCATTCCTGAAGAAGTGCTCGCCCTCGAGGACTATCAACATCACTATGTCGCCGCCGAGCGAAAGGGCTATTCGGGCGTCGGGCTCTTGTCCAAACGCATACCGGATCGAATGGACACTTCCCTCGACGAAGAGCGCTTCGATTGCGAGGGTCGACTTCAGATCGCCCGCTTCGGTCGGCTGATCATCGCCAACGGCTATTTCCCAAACGGTTCTGGAAAAAATCGCAGTAACGATCGCGTCCCCTACAAACTCGATTGGTATCGCGCGCTCTTCGATCGCGTCCAGAAGTGGCGCCGGGCCGGCTACCGCGTACTTGTCATGGGCGACTACAACACCGCACACAAAGAGATCGACCTCGCTCGCCCGAAGGAGAACCGAAAGACCTCCGGCTTCCTACCCGAAGAACGCGAGGAACTCGACCAATGGACGGAAGCGGGTTGGGTCGACACCTTCCGCGCATTCGAAAGCGGGCCCGGACACTATTCCTGGTGGAGCCAGCGCTTTGGTGTTCGCGCCAAGAATATCGGCTGGCGCATCGACTACATCCTGGCCTCGCCGTCCGCGATGTCATTCGTCCGCGCAGCCTTCATCGAACCGGATGTGACGGGTTCGGATCATTGTCCGATCGGCGTGGATCTAGACCCGGCGATCTTCGAATAGAATTCTTCGATTGGCGATGCTCGAAAAACCTGCGTCGCGCTCAGGCGTCGCCGTCGCGAATCGCGGACAAGACCTCGCGCTCATAGTCTTCAACCGAAGCGAAGCGGGCAAATTCGCCGCTCAAAATGTCGCGCGACGGCAGGCAGTTCGCGTTCGAACCTTCTTGCAGACCAGACACCCACTCGGTCAGGGCCGCCAGCGGACTCGAAGCTTGTGGCTGAAACGAGAGTGGGTCGAAGCGATCGCTGCGAAAACGAATCGACTTCATCGTGTCCTTCTCGCGATTCGTCTCGGAAAGAACACAGTCCACAACGAGCACAGGACGGCTCGCCAACCCTTCGACCGCCGCCATCGCGATCGTCTGGATTCGCGAGAACGGCAGCTTCGACTTGCCACGCGGCGAGGCGTCGATCTCGATCCATTCCTCGCTCATCGCGATCGGTACGGCCTCGAGCGCCTTGAGCGAACGAAGCGGTGAGGACTCTGAGAAGTCCGAACTGGCTCCGGTTCCGATCGCGATCTCGTCGGCTTGAGCGGCCGGCTTGCTAGGCGCTTCGAAGAGCATCGTCTGCTGATCGAATACCCCAGTCGCATCACCAGACGGGGACGACGCGGCCGCCGGAGCTGAACCTGCCGGAATCAGTGGACTCGTCATCTCACCCGTCGCATCCAACGAATTGTCCAGGTCCGCATCCATCAAGGGCGTGAAGTCTGTATCGGACTCCCCAACAAAGGGATCTTCCAAGAAGTCTGATTCGGCCTCGGTTGACCCAAAGTCGAATTCGTCATCATGACATTCGAGATCACCGAGCCCCGGCGAACCCACATCGCCTCGCGAACCGACCGGCCCGTCCATGACCACTGTCTGGGACAGCGCATTGCGATCATTCCAATGCGAAAGCACGTCGCTCGATCCTTCGACTGACCGCTGGTCGGCACCGGGATTCGTTTCGCCGGTCGACTTGCCCTGCACCGGTGACCGACCGGACAGGCTCTCCATCGACAAGGCACCCGCATCGAGGGATTGCGCCGCGAGTCGCGCCTCGTTCGGATCCGAATCCACCGAGGCGCCCGAGCCGGACTCGCCTGGTCGATCGAAATCAAGATCCGCTTCGATCGGAAAGGCCGTTGTTTCGATGGCGTGATGTTCGGCCTGCACGCGACGATCCAACTGCGAACGGGATTCCACCGGTTCTGGACATGCGGCCGGTTCTGGCGCCGGAGAGGGATCGATCAAATCCGCAACGATCGGGTCGAGCTCTTTGCGGAGTTTCGCGTCGAGACTCACATCACCTAACGCGATCGATGCCGCGCGACGAGCGAGTCCCTCATCGAGGTCTCGCGCGACTTTCACGATACGTGCCGCGTGGACCGCCGACACGCCGCGGTCGACGGCACCGTTCAACGTAAAAAGCGCTTCCTTGGGATGTCCGGCATCGAGCAGGGCTTCGCCCAATTTGACCGCGGCCGTCGGGTCGAGTTCGAGATCCGACTCGTTTGCCGCGAGCGGGAACCAATAGTCGATGGCGCGCGCGATTTGGCCTTTTCGGAGTGCCTGATTGAGGTTGGGCAGAATCGCCACGGCAGCGGCTTCGGGTTGCCCAACCTCTACCGCGATCGAAAAGAAGGCCTCGGCGATATCTTCACTCGCGGGGTCTTCGCGCCAAGCCGCCTGAATCAGATCAAAGGCCTGGTAGGGGTCTCCGTCGGAGCGCAATCGCGCCGTGCGGGCGACGATCGGGTTCGGCCCCTTCGTCACATTGCGCGACACCGCTGATGATTCGATATTGGCCGTTCGCAACGCGCCGGCGGCGAGGGCGCCAATACCCACAGACGCGCAGAACGTGGCCCATGGAACCGATCCCAGATCGTCGATCCAGAATCCGCGAACGACAAAGGCTTCGACACCGAGCCAAACGGGAAGCAGAATCCAACCTGGAATCGTGAAATGCCCCCCGAGACCACGAATGAAGTAGGCTCCCATCAATGCACCCGCGAGCCCGGCTCCCCCGCTCCATGGAATACCATCGGACGCGTCGAGATAGCGATAGCCCTGCGCGGTGAGCGGGATCACTGCCAAGGTAAAGGCCGCGAAGATGAGCGAGCCCCAGGTCATTTCAAGTGCGATCCCAGCCAGCAATACGACTGCGAGGCACAAAGCGACAGCCGCCTTGTTTTGCGGAACGAAAGCATGGACAAAATAATTCGGCGCGGGTGTTCGCGCGTCGAGGACACCGTATTGCCAGGCGGGATCACTCTTCTTTCGATGCGCGTAGGCGTTGGCGAGAAACATGTCGAGCCGTGCCTGCGAGCGAGCCAGCATGCGCGTGGGCAAGTCGATTCGATTTCCGGAGTTGGCCTCGGCGGCGGCCGCCGACCCGCGCATTTCGGCGAGCCATTCGGAGCCGAGAATCAAAGCGCCGACCGCGTCGACCTCGAGTTTGGGGTTGCGAACGAGGAACGATCGCGCCTCTTCTCGCGACGACTCATAGCGCTTGCCCGACAGGCGTTCGGATTGTCGCATTTCGCTCGTCAAGATGAATGGCACCGCTACGATCGCAGCGGCAACGAGCAAACTCACGATCGGCAATTTTCGCGGCCAACCCAATTCTTCCATCCCCCAAAACCCGAGCAAGCCTCGGGCCACAGGCCGAAAGGCATTCGTTCTTTGTCTAAACGGATCATTGGCAGCCTCGCCTTAGGGCGAATCCGGGTGACGCCCCTCACACCAAAGAAAGCCCGCCTCCCTTCGGGGAAGATGCGGCGTGCAATGTGCAAATTCCCGATCGGACCGACTCGGATGACTCTGTTGGGAGCGCTCTGCGCCGTCCTGCTCGCAGCTTGCGGCGAGGACGCGAGCGAAATGCCGGGATCATCCGCTTCCCCAGAACCCGGCACGACCCCGCCCTCGTCGGCGGATTCCCGCGCACCCGTCCTCCCCGATCTGCCCTGGTTCAAGCTCCCCGACGACTGGAATGAACAACATCCGATTCTCTCACCGAACGCCAAGATCGAAGCCCATTTCGCGAGCCTCGCCGAACGCGAAGTGGTCGCGAATCCGGCGGATGGAGCGGGCCGCGCCTGGCTCGAGGCCGTGCAGGCCATCGATTCCGAAGCAGGCACGATGACAGGCACGATGGCAGGCACGATGACAGGCGCCATGACAGGCACCACGAATTGGCGCCGCCCGGCCGGCGAAGACGGAGCCGGCGCGCTGCCGCCGACCGTCCCCGCTTCATCGGCCCAGCGGATCGAGATCGTCTTCGAGGTCGGTCCACAGGGAATCGACGAAGGCGGCTTGCTCTTCGTCATGCCCGAACCTTTTTGGTCCTGGAGTCCGGCGCAGGTCGAGGACCCGAACGCATTGGGATTCACGACCGCCACTTCGCGCTCGCCCGGAGTCGACCTCGTTGCCTTGACCACCGGCGCGACCTTTCGCATCGAGGGTCGTGCCCTCGCACCGAATGAAATGATCGACATCGTGGTCGGCGCAGGACCGCGGGGAACGATCGTCGACGAATTCGCCGAACGCGGCTCCGAGATCTTGATCGCGGTCGATGCGGATGGCGACGGCATCCGGGCCTGGATCGAGGACTCTGCACGAATCGACATCGCCGCACGCAGCGGCGTTGGAATCGTCGCATTCGGTCCGGCACAGGTCGCACCCGGCGACACGGTCGAAGTCCATGTCTCGATCTACGACGCACGGGGAAATCTCGCTCGCTGGCCGCGAGCGAATCGTGAAGACTCCGAGGCCGCAAGCCTTTCGTTCACCCTCGAATCGATTGGTGGACCGTCCCTCGAGGTATTAGGCCTGAACGACTCGATCGACGAAGCAGCCGTCGCCGACGGGCCCTACCAATTTCGCTTCGATGCGCCGACAGAAGAAGGCACGATTCGGCTCTCGCTCCGAGGGCGCGGGGCGCTCGAGGGCTTCGACGTCGACGTCAATCCAATCGTCGTGCGTCGATCGGCCAAGCGGCTGATCTGGGCTGATCTGCACGGTCATTCGCAGCTCTCTGACGGCACGGGAACGCCAAGGGACTATTTCAGCTACGCACGCGATGTCGCGCGTCTCGACGCCATCGCACTCACGGATCACGACCATTGGGGAATCCGCCCGCTCGACGAGTCGCCTAAGCGCGCGGCTCGGATTCTTCGCACGGCGCTGGAATTCCACAAGCCCGGGCGCTTCGTCACGATTCCCGGTTACGAATGGACCAGCTGGCTACACGGACACCGTCACGTCCTCTACTTCGACGAAGAAGCCCCAATCCATTCTTCGATCGATTTCGCGACCGACCGACCGGATGAACTCTGGGAAGCGCTGCGCGGCCAAAGGGTTCTGACCTTCGCGCATCATTCAGCCGGAGAGCCGGTTGCAACGAATTGGTCCTTTCGCCCGGACCCCGTGCTCGAACCCCTCACGGAGATCTCCTCCATTCACGGCATGAGCGAAGCCGCCGACGCACCGCTGCCGGTCTACGGTGCGATTCCCGGAAATTTCGTTCGCGACGTACTCCTGCGCGGAGCGCGACTCGGTTTCATCGGCAGTGGCGATTCCCACGACGGCCACCCCGGCCTCGCGCAGCTCGCCGCCGCAGGACAATCGGGTCTGGCCGGAATCTTTACCGAGACCCTCGATCGCTCGGGTCTGCTCGAGGCCATGCGAGCGCGAAGGACCTTCGCGACCAATGGAATTCGACCCTGGTTATCCGTTTCAATCGACGAAACCTTCATGGGCGGGTCGCTCCCGGCCTCGACCGACCCGGAAATCAGCCACCGGCTCCAGATTCGCTACGAAGGGACCGCACCCGTCGAGCGAGTCGATCTCATCCGCGGTGACCGGATCGCCCATCTCGAGGCAGCCACCGTCGTCCGCGACGAGAACGATCGATCGATCGACTTCGAGCGCGAGATCCCGCGCCTGGTACCCGGCGAGTTCCATTATGTTCGAATAATCGAGCAAGGCGGCGGCGTAGCCTGGTCCAGCCCGATCTTCGCTGACTAACAGATGACTAGAGACGGAAGCGGTCGATCTCTTCTTCGAGTCGTTGCGCATGGGCCGAGAGGTCCGAAACTGTTTCGTTCGCCTGCGCCGCCCGGCGTGTGCTTTGGACCGTCACTTCGCGAAAGATCTGAAGCGCTTCTTGGATCTGGTCGGCACGCTTGCTCTGCCCCTGGGTCTCGATCAGGATTTCCTTGATGCGCGCCGCAACAACTTCGACGGAACGGGTGATCATGCTCGATTCTCGCCTCTGTTCCTGCGCGGCGTTCTTGACCTCGAGTCCGAGATCGAGCATTTGAGCGACACCGCGGGTAATTTCGGCACCCGCATTGTCTTGTTCGTGGGTGCCGCGGTTGAGCTGCATCGCAGTTTCCTTGACCTGCTTCATGGCGATGCCCACCTGGTCGATATCAGCGGCCTGACCTCGAGTTGCTTCGACGATTTCCTTCGCCCACCGCGTCGACTGATGCGAGCTCTCGCCGATTTCACGCAAGATTCGTCCGGCCTCGTTCGTGAGACCCACACCCCGTTCGACCCGTGTCGCGCCCTGCTCCATCGCGCTCACAGCATTGAGAACCCCGTCCTGCACCGATTCAATCAACTCACCGATCTGACGCGTACTATTGGCCGTTCGCTCGGCAAGACTGCGAACCTCTTCAGCAACGACCGAAAAGGCACGACCATGTTCACCTGCCTGCGAGGATATGATCGCCGCGTTCAGCGCAAGCAGATTGGTTTGTTCGACGACCGACTCGATCACCTTCACCACGGCACCGATCGAATCGCTCTTTTCGGAGAGGTCCGAAATGATGGATTCGATGCCCTTGAAGGAAGCCTGGATCTGCTCCATCCCCTCGACCGTTCCATGAACGGCCGCCACGCCTTGCTCAGCCTTCTGTGAAGTTTCATTCGAGAGAACGTGGCTTTCGCGCGCGTTCGTCTCGACCTGACGGACCGAGTCTGAGAGCAGCTCGAGTGCCCCGGCCGTCGATTCAGTCGATTGGTTCAAGGTGTCCGCGCTAAGCGCAATCTCACGAATAGCACCGGTCATCTCGACCACGCTCGAAGCGGTGGTGTCGATGATTTCGGAAAGATTGTCGATATGGGCGCTGGTCTCGGCAATCGATGAATCCATCTCGATCGCCGCACTGGAGGTCTCGATGGCGGTCTCCGAAAGCGATTCGACCCCGGCGTTGACCGTGTGGGTGGACGCGGTGATTCGTTCGATCGCATCGGCGGTTTCTTCGACGGCTTGTTCCTGTCGCGCCGCCTCTTCGCGCATCGACGCGCTGGACGCTTCGAGCTGCTCGGTGGCCCGGGCGACGTAGCGCGTATTCTCTCCGACCTTGGCGACGAGCCCGCGCAGGCTGAGAACCATTGCGTTGAAAGCGCTTGCCAGAACGCCCATCTCGTCGTCCCGTTGAACATTGACCTGGTTCGACAGATCTCCACCCGCCATGGCTGCTGAACTCTCGACCAGGATCTCGAGGGGATCGGCGATATGCCGTCGAAGTCGCGCCGCCCCGTACCACGAAAGGAAGAGCGAGACGAATAGAACCGATACGACGATTCCAATCGATGTGTAGAGAAAGCTCGTGACCTGATTCGTATCGGAGCGAATGAAGACCATCCCGAGCTCTTCGTCTCCGGACATGATTCGAGTCGCCAACTCAATGTGATTGCGGCTCCACCGGGGTACGAAGGAGAACTCGTTCGGAGAGCTGAAGCCAATAATGTCCGCGCGGGCGTATTTCGCAAAAACCTGCCCGTCGCTTCTGTAGACGATGGCCCCCTCGATCGACTCTTCAGCCTTCAGGGCACGAAGCGTCTCCGTCGCGACCTGGTTGTCATTGAAGAGAAGGGATGCTTCGGAGTTGCCACCAATCAACTCCGCCAACGCGATGAGGTTTTCATTCATCACGCTCTGGAACTGAAGATAGGCCGTCCCGAAGATCGCCGAGGATGCCAACAAGACGACGAGTCCTGTCGTTGCGAAGAATTCCCGAACGATGCGCCTCTGAATCGAATTGTTCCCAACGTCGAATGCACTCATTGATCGAATCCTGCCCATCCTTCGCTAGCGATTGTTGAAATTCCCACTACTCGACGACCTTTGCCAAGCGAAGAAGACGTGAACTGATCTTGAGTCCGACGTTCTTCGCCGCCGTCGGATTGATCTCGAAGCGAACCCGGTTCTCCGCTCGAAAGAAATTGGCGATCCCGCCGGCGCTCGCAAAGCCCTCTCGGTCCGCGATCGCAAAAACACTCTGTCCACGCAATGCGACAACCGCGTCTGCGTGAGAAGCATTCGCCTCGCGACCGATGAAGAGAATGTGACAATCCCCGGACGACCCGAAGTTGGGAATCGCTCGAACGGCGACGGAGCGCTTGTCGACCGACTTGCCCGACACCGTTTTCTCGACGACGTCAGCAAAGTCAGCCGCGCCGAGAACGCAGATCTCTACGGGCGAACTGCGCTGATCGAAGGCATTCTTCGGCCATTCGACGTAGCGCGCGAAGTTGAAGAGAAAGGCGGCCATGATCTGGTCTTCGGATTGTGCATGGGCCTTCGGAGCGAGGACGAAAGAAGCCATGAGCAGGGACGCGATCGTGGCGAGAACGATGCCGATCGGAGAGGCGGCGTGCGCACTTCGAATTCTGTGGGTCGCGCTCGCTCGAGGCACGCTTCGAACTCCAGTCGGTCAACAAAGGACTTTCTCACCCGAGTTCATCGGCAGTTCGTGTGCGAAAGAAAACCCCTCCCGAAGATTCCCAGAACGGACGGGGGTAAATTGCCCCGTGAAATTCGTCTCGGAAAGAGCACGCCTCGGATGACCCCGCAGATCTCGATCCTGATCCCCGTCTACAACGCGGAAACCACCCTTTCCGCGTGTCTAGAGAGTGTCATTCGCCAACGGGGCATCGGCTGGGAATGCATCCTCGTCGATGACGGATCGACAGACCGATCCCTCGAAATCGCTCACCACTTCGCGAGCAAGGACCCTCGCATTCGCGTCCATTCCCGATCCCATGCCGGCCTTGTCCCGACCCTCAATGCGGGAATCACGCTTTGTCTCGGCCCGATCATCGCGCGCATGGACGCGGACGATTGGATGCATCGCGACCGCCTTCGACGACAGGCCGAAATGCTAGACGCCCATCCGGAACTCGAGGCCGTCGGTTGTTTCGCACGAAATTTTCCCCGAGCCCAGGTGCGAGCCGGACGTCGACGCTACGAGGCCTGGCTGCACTCCTTGAAGGACCCGGAAACGATCTGGCGCGAGCGCTTCATCGAATGTCCAATTGCCCATCCCACCCTGGCGATCCGACGAAAGCCTTTGCTCGAGCTCCGCTACCGGGATCGCGATTGGCCGGAAGACTATGACCTCCTGCTCCGACTTCTCCGAAGAGGACCCTGCGTGGGCATCGTCACGCAACGACTCCTCGGCTGGCGCGAGGGTCCAATGCGGCTCTCCCGAATCGATCCACGTTATGCCATCGACCGCTTCACGGCCTGTCGAGCCTGGCATCTCCACCGCGACTTTCTGGCGGACGCGCCCCACTACATTCTCTGGGGGCACGGTCGAACGGGACGTGCGCTGCGCAAAGCACTGGCCGTCCACGGCCATCGCCCGGCCGCGATCGTCGACGTTCACCCACGACGGATCGGAAACGAGATCGGTGGTGTGCGCGTGATCTCGCCATTGGCACTCGCCGACCAACCAGCCCATCCGGTCGTCGTTTCAGTCGCCGGTCTCGAACCACGAAACGAAATCCGCGCAGCACTCGGCGCGCTCGCCTATCGCGAGGGAATCGAGTTCGTTTGTGCGGCTTGAACTGGCAAGCCGGCGCGGCTTCAGAACTCGGCCTGTCCCGGCGCCCGGGGAAACGGCGAAACGTCGCGGATATTCGCCATCCCGGTCATGAATTGAATGATCCGCTCGAAGCCGAGACCGAATCCCGCGTGGGGCACACTGCCGTAGCGGCGCAGATCGAGATACCACCAATAGTCATCGGGATCGAGGCCTTGTGCACGAATCGTTCCTTCGAGAACGTCGAGTCGATGTTCACGTTGAGAGCCGCCGATAATCTCGCCCACTCCCCCTAACAAGACATCCATCGCAGCGACCGTTTCCTGATCATCGTTTCGATACATATAGAAGGCCTTGATCGAGGCGGGCCAATCGGTCACCACGATCGGTCGACCAACATGCTTCTCCGTCAGCCAACGCTCGTGCTCGCTTTGCAGGTCGAGCCCCATCCCGACTGGAAATTCGAATTTTTCTCCCGACGCCTCCAGAGCCGAAATTGCCTCGCAATAGGGAAGCCTTTCAAAGGGCTCATCGATCACGGTTTTCATTCGCGTAATCGCCTCGGATTCGACCCGCTTCTCGAAGAAGGCCATGTCGTCCTCGCATCGATCGAGTACTTCGGCAAAAACGGATTTCAGGAATCGCTCCGAAAGATCGGCCAAACCCTCGAGGTCACAGAAGGCGACTTCGGGTTCGACCATCCAGAACTCGGCCAGGTGTCGCGTCGTATTCGAATTCTCTGCACGAAAGGTTGGACCGAAGGTATAGACGCGAGAGAGCGCGAGCGCACCGATCTCCGCTTCGAGCTGGCCCGAAACGGTCAAATAGGTTGGGCGACCGAAGAAGTCGCCGGTCTGATCGATCGAGCCATCCTCTGCTCGTTTGACTTCCCCCGGCGCTTGCGTCGTGACGCGAAACATCTCGCCCGCCCCTTCGGCGTCCGAACCCGTCACGATCGGCGTGTGCAGGTAGAAGAACTCCTCCCGCTGGAAAAAATCGTGAATCGCCATCGAAGCCGCGTTACGCACGCGAAGTACCGCGCCGATCGTATTCGTACGCGGACGGAGATGAGCAACCGTGCGCAAGAATTCGAAACTATGGCGCTTCTTCTGCAGCGGATATCCATCCGCAACATCGCCGACGAGTTCGACGCGGGTCGCGTGCAGCTCGAACCGTTGCCCCTTTCCCGGCGAGTCGACGACCTGTCCGACGGCGACGATCGCGCAACCGGTCGAAAGGCTCCGCACGACGGACTCGTAGCCTTCGGTTTCGGGACCCGCGACGACTTGCAGTCCGTCCATGCAACTTCCATCGTTGACATCGAGGAAGGAGACTTCCTTCCCGTGACGCACCGTGCGAAGCCAGCCTTGTACGCGGCCATCCTCGCCCGAGGTGGAGCGGCGCAGCATGGCGCGAATCGACTCGAACTTCATTTCACTCACTCTTTAGACCTCTCGACACGCCTTGGTCCACGGGATCCGACCCACACCTCGAATCGCGTCCCCAACGATTCCCACCTGACTACGGGCGGTAGAGTACCCTTTGCGGCGGTCGGCCCGCTATGATTCGAGCCCTCGATCTGCCCTTCGCTTTCTTTCTTCCGTTTTCCCGGATGATCCCGGGATGGTCCCGGACGAAATGGTTCATGCCGACAGCAACGACGATCAATTGGTTTCCCGGACACATGAACCGCGCGCGACGCGAGATCGCGGCAGCGATCGCGAAAGTCGATGTCGTGATCGAACTCGTCGACGGGCGGTTGCCCGTCTCGAGCGGCAACCCGCTGATCCGAGAGCTTGCGGTGAAGAAGCCGATTCTCACCATCCTGGCCAAGTCGGATCTCGCGGACCCTGACACGACCGAGGCCTGGCTGGACGCCTGGCCGGGCGAGCGACCGCTGGCACTGACGATGACCGACCACAAAAGCGTACGCGCCATTCCCAAGCGATGTCGTGAACTCGCTCCGAACCGCGGCGGGCCGGGACGTACGCTGCGGACCCTCGTCGCGGGCATTCCCAACGTCGGCAAGTCGACCCTGATCAACACGCTGATCGGGCGGCGGATCGCCAAGGTCGGCGACCGGCCGGCCATCACACGACGGGCGGCGAGATTCGAACTCGATTCAGATCTGTCGATCTTCGACTCTCCCGGTGTGCTTTGGCCGAAACTCGACGATCAGGAGGGCGCTCGTCGGTTGGCGGCGAGCGGAGCGATCGGAAGTGCCGCCTTCGAGCCGGTCGACGTGGCGGGATGGGCCGTCTGCTTCCTCGCACAGCGTTATGCCGAATCGCTCGTCGAGCGATTCAAGATCGAAGAGGAGTTTGAAGACATTCTCTCCGCGACCTCCGACGATCCGGACGACGTATCCCGGGCGATTGCCTTGCTGGAGGCCGTTGGCCGGAGGCGGGGTGCACTCCGATCGGGAGGCCATGTCGACCTGGACCGTGCCGCCGACCTCTTCCTTCGAGAGTTGCGCGGAGGAAAAATCGGCGCGATCAGCTTCGAACGCCCCTCGGACCATCTGGCTGACGAGCTCAACCAGGACAACTAGACCAACTAGGCCAACTAGGCCATTCGAACCCCGACGCGCTTCGCCTAATGCGAACGTCTCGTCGGCTTGGCCGATCGAGCCGAGTCGCTGAGTTCGTCGAGCAGTCTGAGATAGGCTTGATGCCGCCTAGCGTCGATCTCACCCCGCTCGATGGCCGCAAGGATCACGCAATCGGGCTCGCTTCGATGGAGGCAGTCGCGGAAGCGACAACCGGATTCGGTGACCGCTTCAAAGCCTGGAAAGAAGGCTGCCGCTTCCTGCGAATCGACGTCGACGGCGATGAAGTCCTTGAAGCCGGCCGTATCGACGAGTAATCCCCCGCCGGCCAGCTCGTGCAAAGTGGCGGTCGTCGTCGTATGGCGACCCTTCTGGCTGCCACGATTGAGTGCCGAAACCTGTAGCGCGAGATCCGGCACCAGAGCGTTCAGGAGCGAACTCTTCCCGACCCCGGATGGACCAACGAGCGCGGCGATCTTTCCACCGGCCAAGATCTCGGGAATCGCCCCGACGCCTTCCCCGGTGACAGCGGAAACCCGAAGCACGGCGCTCGACGCGCCGTAGATCTGCAGCAACTTGTCTGCCAGTTCCGTCGCAGACTCTTGGTCCAGTTTGTTCAGGATGAGAATCGGATCGATCCCCGCGGCGCGGGCGATCACGAAGCCGCGATCGATATACCCGGGCGGTTCCCGCGGCTCTGGCGCGATCACGATTCCCAAGAGATCGAGGTTGGTGGCGATGGTGCGCTCTCGGCCGCGCGCGTCCATGCGGCGAAGAACACCATGAGCGTCGGCCACGACGAGCCGGTCCTTGATCACTACGACGCGATCACCGGCCACGGCACGCTGATTCGGTGTCAACCAGATCTGACGTTCGCCTCCCGCATCGAATCGAACGAGCACGGCCACCCCGTGATGGGCCACGACTCGGCCGGCCTCTCCATTTGCCAATTCTTCTGCGCTCGGCGGATCATCGGCTGGATCCTCGCGCCCATTCTTGCCCGAACGCTTGCGCCTCGTATTCGAAGATTTCTTTCTCGCAGACATCGTTCACTCCGCCCAGAGTCGTTCGCCAAGGCCCGAATCTCGCGAGACACGTCGACCGACTGCGTCCCGGATCACATCCTCACTCGCATGGATGCGAAGTCGTTGCCTGGCCCGGGTCACACCGGTGTAGATCAATTCGCGGGTCATGACGCGCGACAGGACATCACCCAACACGAGATCGACGACATCGAATTCCGAACCCTGACTCTTGTGAACGCTCATCGCAATCGCGCTCTCATGAGCCGGCAGACGCCCCGCCGAGAGCGCGCGAATACCGCCCAGGCCGTCGGGAAAGATCGCGCGCAATCCGAGACTCGTCTCCTCGATCAAACCCACATCGCCATTCCAGAGGTTCTGCTCTGGCGCATTCCGAGTGACTAGCAGCATTCGCCCGAGCCACCAGCCCGACCTCGCGGTCGTATGCCGCTCCGCGGCGGCCGCATCATCGAGAATCGAGCACAACGCTTCGACGCCAAGGGGCCCGCGACGATGCGCGCAAAGTACACGATAGCCACGCAGTTGCTCGAGTTTGTCATTCGCCCCATTCGTTGCTTCGATCGCTTGATGAATCGGGCGACAATGCGAAACCAACCGCGCTCGCACGTCGCTGACCGAAGCGATCGAAAATCGTTCGACTTCAGGACAAGCCGGATCATCGAGAATCTCGATCACACTGTCGGCTTCGCCGCGCCGAATCGCCTCAGCCAGTCGGTCGATGCCCCCGGACTCCGCGAAACGATGACTCGTCCGCAAACGCACGACCGAGTCGCCAAGCCCCGTCGTCGCATCTGGAGAATTCGATCGGGCGCGAAAGTCGGGCGAGACGCCCTCCCCTACCCCTCGACCCGCATCCTCTCTCCCATCTATTCGCTCACACATCTCCGATAGGACCGCACCGGAGTCGACCGAAGCCAGTTGCGAAGGATCGCCCAATAGAATGATTCGTCCGACGTCACGACAGGCATCAAAAAGTCTCGCCATCAAATCGAGATCGACCATCGACGCTTCGTCGACGACGATGATGTCCTCAGCCAAAGACCAGGCGGGAGAGCGGCCGAAGACATCGCGGCGAGTTTGTGGATAGAGGGCGCGATGAACGGTTTCCCCAGAAACGTCCATGGCCTGACGAATCTCCGTTGAAAGATCGAGGGCCTCGCGTTGAGAACTGAACGACGACGTCATCGCGGCGGCCGCCTTGCCAGTCGGCGCGAGCAATCGCACCCGTGGAACACTTCGTCCGCTCGCCAGGGCCTGCTCGACCAACAACGCAATCAAACGAGCGACCAGGGTCGTCTTTCCGGTTCCGGGTCCACCCGTCACGATCGCGAGGGGTCGCGCGAGCGCGGCTTCGAGGGCACGGCGCGGTGCATCATCATCGCCGCTCGAGTCTGATATCAAACGGAGGATTCCAGATTCCGCGAGATCCCAATCCACCTCGAGGTCCGGACAATGCGTTCGCTCACGAACCAGGGAAGCCAAGAGGTCTTGACTCTGGAAGCACCTGCGAAGATAGAGTCGCCCCTTCTCGTCGAGCACCAACGGACGCGGCTCCGCCTCCTCGCGCACCTGCTTCCAAAGAACTTCCACCATGGGGCTGCTGCGAAGGGCGTCGAGCCAATCCTCGACGGAGTCGTTGGCGGCCAGCGCCGAGAAGGTCGCCACATCTCTACCGATTTCCGCCGTCAACCCCTCTCTCGCCAGACGACGAAGATCTGCACAGACATGACCCGCGGACTCCTGTCGACTAGCGATTGCCACCGCCCAACCCACCCCAGGATTCGTCTCGCCATAGAGCTTCGACAGTCGTCCGGCGAATTGCTGGTCAAGGACGCTGAGCAACCCGACCGATCGTGCGGAGTCGAGCAGCGCGTCGATGGACGAACGTGGCCAATCGCGGTCCTGGATAGCCGGTGCGCTCATTGGTCGCCCCTTGACCCATGACCGAGCAGTGCGGATGCGGCTCGAATCAAATCTTGCGACGGGCGATCGAAAAATACGCCGCAGCCCGGCTCGTGCGACTCGGCCAAGCCACGCAGGAAGAGATAGTAGACACCACCAAAATGCAGCGCGTAGTCATAGTCCGGGCGTCTCTGTGCGAGATGTCGGTCCAGGGCGATCGAATAGATCAGGTATTGAAGAACGTAGTCGTGATCGATCATCGGCTGCACCAATCGTTCTCCGAGATAGTCGACCTGTCGCGAGCCCAGATGATTCGATTTGTAGTCGATCAGGTAGTAGCGCTCCCCGTCGTGAAAGACTGAATCGATGAAGCCGCGCAGATAGCCATTCAAATCTCGCCAGTTCATCTGTGCGACTCGGCCTGCATAACGTCGAAGCGGCGAGCCTTCGTCGGCCCCTGCGAGCACGGCGGCAAGGGCCTTCGGAGAGAATCCCTCCTTCCCCTGGCCCCCGGGCGCCGCGAGCGTGAACTCGATCTCGGGCCGCCGCTGGTCAGCGGGCAGGTCGGCCAGACAGAACGAATCGGCTGAGGATCCTCGTGGGGTGTGTTTGGAAGAGTGTAGTGCCGTGCGCTGTGCGGCGTGTAGTGGAGTGCGTGCGACGGACGACGCGACGTGAACGATCTGCGAAACGAGATCCGGATCATCGGCCGAAAAGCGACTGCGTCGAATCATTTGGCGCGCAATCGCCTCGATCGCCTCGCTGTCACATGTCGAGAAGTCGACCCTCTCGAGGACATCATGAAGCAAGATCCCGGCCTCTGCGCCGCGCGGAAACGAATGCATGTCCGCCGCGAGGTCGGGCGCAAGATCGGTTTCAGCGACGTCCTCGCCCAGCATCAGATCGTCATCTCGATCCTGGCCCGTAACAACCGGGCCGGCCAATGCTTCACCCGCCCGGCCTGCGCGATTTTCAACGTGTGCATTGCGCACCAAGGCCGAAAAACTCGTCGTAACAAAGGGGCGACCGAGAATCCGACGTCCGGATTCGAATTCGAGCGGCGCGTTTTCGGCCCGCCGAGCAATCCAACGTTCGCGGATTGCAAAGTTCGCATACTCAATCGAAATAGCACCGACCGAAGGCCCCCCGGCCTGGTCGTCGATTTCCACCCAAGCGGATCGCCATTCCTCATCCGTCCAACTCCGAAGTACTTTGGGCGAATCCTTCCGCTTCTTTCCCTCCCCTTCCCAACTACGCGCATGGAGCAACCAGGCCAGGGGTGTCTTCTGATAGGCCTTCCCGACCGCACCCCAAAGTACGACACATTGTTGTTTCGCACGCGTCATTCCCACATAGAGCAGCCGAAGTTGCTCAGAGAGCCCTTCTTCCTGACCACGCTCGACGTGATCAGCATAATCAGGGCCGCCCAGATCGAGTGTCCTCTTTCCGGTCGCTTCGTCGTGGTAGCGAATCGGCTTCTTCGGCTTCTCGGCATCGTTTGCGGACGCAACCGAAGGCCCGCGCGCGGCGGGATCCTCCCAAAGACTCGGCAGGTAGACGAATTCATATTCGAGTCCCTTGCTTCGGTGCAAGGTCACGAGTGAAACGGCCTGGTCATCCCGTTCCAGGCGAAGTAGAGACGCTTCGGAAGCGAACTCGCCCCGCGCCTCGGAAGCAGCGATCGCCCGGTCGAGCCAAGCAACGAGACCAATCCGAGAGACCGCGAGATCGTGTTCGACTCGTTGCAGCAGCTCTGCCAGATGCAGCCAGTTCGTCAATCGACGCTCGCCGTCCTGCATCCGCAGGAGACGCTCCGTGACCGCTTCATTTCGCCGCCAGGATTCGAACGCAAGGCCGAAGCCCGACTGCGCCCAGATTCGCGCGTACTCGGCAAATCGTTCGGCGACGTTCGCCAGGTCTGGGCTCTCGTCCGAAAGCGCGCGAATCGCAGCGGCATCGAAGCCATGCGCACCCGTCGACAAAGCCGCACGCAAGAGCGCGGGATCGCTCGATCGCAACCACGCGCGCACAACACTCAGCAGTTCCCAAGCCTCCCGGGAATCGAAGACATCCGAGTCCCCGCGATCAACACAGGGAATCCCCAACGCCTCGAGCGCCCGCCGAGCCTGCGCCAGCTCAACCTTCCGCCTACACAGAATGGCGATATCCGAGGGGCGGATCGGGCGGCCATCGATCTCGCCACCGGAATCGAGAAGATCCGCCACGTCCCTGGCGAAGGCTTGCATGAAGGTCGTGCGTCCGAAGCGGAGCGGGAATCCTTTCTCGACCGACTCGGAGACAACATCGGCTTCCGCTGCCAACGCTCGGTCCGCCATCAATACGCGCAGGCCCGCGAGCGACCGATCCGGAATCGACAAACTGGCCGGCGCATCGGGACGCGCCGAGACCGGATTGAATTCAATCGCGTCCAGTCCGAAGGGCTGCGCCGGCTGCCCGAAGAGCGAGTTGACCGCAGCGATGACCTCGGGTCTCGACCGCCAATTCGTTCCGAGATCATGCCGTCCCGCTCGGGCGTCCTTGCGCGCCGTGAGATACGTAAAGACATCGGCTCCGCGAAAGGAATAGATGGCTTGCTTCGGATCGCCGATCAAGAACAAGCCGCGCTGACCTTCTCCCGCGAGCATTCCCTTCGCGTCGTGCCAGACGCGGCGAAAGATTTCGTATTGGACCGGATCGGTGTCCTGGAACTCATCGATCAGCGCAAAGCGATACCGCGTCCGCAAGAGTTCGGCGAGCCGATTGCCGCTTGGCGGACGCAGCGCCGAGCGAAGCTCGCAAAGCAGATCATCGAAGAAGAGCAGGTGCCGCTCTTCCCGACGTTTGCGCGCTTCTTCCCGTGCTTCGGCAACGAATCGAACACGCAGCCCGAGCACCCTCGCCCGACGCGCGCCGTCGAGGGCGGAGACCGCGTCCGCTAGTTCGTCACACGCGTCGAAGAAGGGGTCCTCGACCGCCTGTCCGTTTTTCTTCAAGCCCTTCTCGAGCCCCTTCGGAACGAGATTCTTCCACCAACTGGGCAATTCAGCAGCATTCATCGCCCCAGCATTCCCCGCGATCGAAATCGTCGTCGCCAGGGCATCGAGATGTGGAAGCCACTTCGACTCGATCGTTTCGACCTTGTAGCTGGTTCGCTTCAAATCATTCTTGCCTAACAAGATCGCCGACACGGTTTCGCGACGCGTTTCCCAGACGCCGGCCCAACGAACCCAGAGCGCCTCCGCCGTCGCCCTCAATGCTTCGAAGTCCCCTGGCCCACCCTCCGCGACGTCTGCCAAAGGCGGGAGAATGGGCATCTCCTCGTCCGCGCCCAACTCGCGAAGGATCGATCGGCGAAGCGCCTCGGGTTCGAATTCCCAGCGACGCCCGCCACCCGATCGAAGCCATTCCACGAAGCCGGGATCTTCATCCGCCAGGAGTCGTGACCACAAATCGTTTGCAAGGATGCGCTCCAGCCCTTCGGAGTCTTCGATCAACTCCGCATCAAAGGCCATACCGCTCTCGAAAGCGTTCTCCTGAAGCGTGCGTTGGCAAAATCCGTGAATCGTATAGATCGCGGCTTCATCAAATTCCTGTAGCGCACGTCGCAGCGGATTGACCTTGCCACCCTGCTCGGCCATTGCCTGGGCGCGGAGTGCGAGCGAGCGGAGCGCTGGCTCAGAATGCGGATCTCCAACACTGGCAATCGCCTCGCGAATGCGCCCGCGAACGCGATCGCGAAGTTCCGCCGTGGCCGCATGCGTATACGTCACGACCAGGATTTCAGAGGGAAGAAGATCCTGCTCTACCAAGAGTCGAAGATAGAGGGTGGTCAGCGTATAGGTCTTGCCCGTGCCCGCACTGGCCTCTATGAGCTGAGTGCCGGAAAGGTCGAGCGCCCATGGATCAAAGGAACTCATCGCGAGCAGACCTCCCGCGCGGCGAGCAATGGGCGAAAGAACTCCTCGGCCAGCTCATCGAAGGGAACAGGTACGGGAAGAGCACCGCTTGTGGCCAGCGGTGAATGGCCTTCCCATACCCGTGCCATCTCGAGTTCTTCTTGCGACTCCGGCGTCGTCCGATTCCAGCCGTCGCCACCTTCGAATTCTTGATGCGCATCGCGCCAGCCCTGAGCCGTCTTGTCCTCGAGGACTCGGGTCGCGAAGACCCGGGATGTTCTCGGAAAGAAGGGCAAAGGCGCGTCGGGCGTCGACATTGCCCAGGTAAAGAGGCGCGCCAGATGACGACGCGCGTCGGCTACCGGACCGAAGACGACGACACGGTCCTGGGAATCCCTGGATTCAGCACGGCCTACGAAGACGCTTCGGCATTCGAGATCCGCTCCGTCCTCAACCAGCGAACACAGAACCAGATGGCGAATCCAGAGGTCGAGTTCCCCCCGCCGACCGATCTTCGTAAATCCGAGCTGAATCCGCCCACCCGGCCAGAGTCGATCGAGTCGACCGACCAGGGTTCCGAAATGAGACTTCGAAGTCGACTCAGGATCGCAGAGGTCGAGCGAAAAACTGACATCCTCGCGCCGTTCGCCGTCGCAGCGTGCCGCCCCGATCCCTGCGATCACCTCGACCTCGGCCCGTATCGCAGCCAACGAGAACCGCCCAGCGACGCCAACGGGAACCGAGGCATCCGCCAACAATCGTCGCGCCGTCTTCTCCGGAGACGCACCGTCGACTAACATATCGAGCATCGCAGACCCCAGCCCATATTGAGCCAGACCGGCGACCTCGATCGGATCGAGATCTTCGATCGCGGCCTCGGGTCGCGGCAAACGAAGCTGGAGCGTCTCGCGCGCGAAGGTGCGCGTCGAGCGCAAGATCCGGCGAGTCAACGCGTCGAGCGAGAACGAGACGATGCCCTCACCCGCTCCTCGTGCCTCACCTGCGCCCTCATCTGCTTTCGAACCGTCCACGACGGCGCTCGATTCCGGGAGAAAGCGACGCTGCGTTCCGCCTCCGAGATCGTTGGCCTCGCGACGCGCCCGAGCCCCAAGAAACGCCTCCTCGTCCCGGCCGAACAGACGCGAATCGCCCGACGTTTCGAAATAGCGAGCACTCGAAGCCTGCAACGGATGCGAGACAACCAACCAATCCCGCAAGCTCTGCGATCGGCCGTCCGATGCTCGTGCCGAATCCCTCGAGTCCAATTCGAAGACCTCGTCGAGCATGTCGAGCAGATCGGAGACCACAACCGACGGTGGCAGCTCACTGCCGTCTCGAACATCGCGCCCCGGTACCGTCACGATCAATTGATCGCGCGCCGAAAGCAACGCTTCGAGGAATAGATAGCGGTCGTCATGACGCGTCGTGCGATCACCGGGACGTGGATCTCGTGCCATCAGATCGAAGCCAACTGCGGGTCGCCCGCGCGGAAAGGCGTCGTCGCTCATGCCCAGAATCACGATCACTCGAAATGGAATCGCCCTGAGTGGCACGAGTTCACAGAACGTGACGCCCCCCGATAGAAAGGGCTGCGCCGCGGGCGAGGACTCGATCGCCTCCCCGACGCGCTCGCGAATGGCCTCGAAGGGAATCGCTCGATCAAAGCCCGCCGCCTGGGAATCGTCCGCTAGATCCCGCAGCACTTCGCGAATCAAGGCGTGCTCATGGGTGTTGGCGTCCGTCCGTTCGAAGAGCCGGTCAAGCAACTGCCGGAGCCAGCCACACCAGGACCCGATTCCCCGAGGCCTGGTCACCGTTTCGAAGGCGTCACCAAGAATCGACTGCAGCTCACCCATCGCGCCCAAGAGATCCGGATCACCGAAATGGTCGAGCGGCTCCGCGGACAGTCCCGCGAAGACCTCGGCGCCCGCCCCCACCGCATGGGCCAGCACCAGTCGATCGATGCCACCAGCAAAGGTATGGGCGCCCTCCCGAGCCAGCCCCAAACGCTCGCGATGATCGGCATCGAGCCCGAAACGAATCCCAGCACGTTCGGCCCACTCCGCAAGGATCTCGAGCCCGCCGGTATCCAGCCCGAAACGTGCGGCCACCGAATCGTTCGACAACCAATCGAAGATCTCGCTGCGAGTCGCTCGGCCGCCTAACAATTCGAGTAGATCGCGAAAGGCCAGCGCAACCTTCGAGCTTCGAAACGCGCCGCGATCCGCGATCCGATACGGAATACCGCGCGAATCGTCGGAAGACGCACCGAAGACTGCCACGATATCGGGGGCGATTTCATCGATGCTCGGTGCCATGACGAGTACGTCTTCCGGCCGCAGGGTCGGGTCGCCCTCGAAGGCCTGGTGAAGACTGGCTTCTACAACCTCGAGCTCCCGGCGAGTGCCGTGACAGACGTGAATCCGAATCGAATCGTCGTCGCGGGAGATCAGATCCTCGCCGGCCTGGTCTGCGGCGGTGGCGCCGATGTCATCATCAATCTTGGCGCCAGTGTTGCGGTTGATGTTTCTGTCGGCGGTGCCAGCGTTGTCGGTGGTGTCGGTGGTGTCGGCGTTGTCGGCGTTGTCGGCGGCCTCATCCTCATCGAGTTCGAGGAATCGACGCTGTAGCCGCTCGAGCAGGCTGGGCGCGCGACCCTCCGCGCCCGGTGCTTCGAAGAGATCCGTGTCTCCGTCCTGCGCCTGCGTCCACTCTTCGAGGTTTCGTTGGAAATCAGCGCCCAGCCGGCCGAGCCCCGCCAGAAGGGTCGATGCCGGCGCCGCCCTCGGCGCGGTCGAAAGCGCTTCGGAGTCGCTGCCGGTGGCCGGCTCGTCGTCGGAAGTGCCGGCGAGCGCGGACGCATCCTTGATTTCGCGCCAAAGGTCCGCCCAATAATGACGAGAAGGACTCAAGACCGAGAGGTGGACATCACAAACGGTCGCGAGTCGATCGATCACGGAGAGATAGAGGGGCGGCAGGGTCGAGACCGCAAAGATCTCGATCGCACCGCCGAACTCCGCTGTCAGCCTTGCTTCCACAAGAGAGGAATCCTCCGAATCGAGCGCGGCTGCGAAGGCCATCGCTCGATCGGCCACATGACCACCCCCGATTTCAGCATGGACATCCCGGAAAAGACGAGCTTGCCAACGCTCGTCGCCGCGAGCGGGCAGTCCGGCGTCACCCAGCCACGACAGCACCCAGTCCGGGCGATTCGTGATGTATTGATCGAGTAGATGGGCGATCCGATGAGCCAGCTGCACCAAACGCCAATCGCCGTCCGGGGCCCGTAGATGACGGGCCAACGATTCGAACTCCGGATCGTCGCGCCCGGCTTCGAGATGCCGGGCGATTCGCCAGGTCAACTTCCGGGCATCCCACTCCGCGTTGGCGCTGGTTCTCGAGTTGGTATTCCCGTTCGGATTGACGTCGGCGTTCGCGTAAGGATCAATCGGGATCGCGCCGAAGACGAGTTCCAGAAAGCCGCGGGGAAAGGGGAAATCCGTATTCGCCAACACGCCATATTCGCGTGCAATGGATTGTGCGATCCAGCGCTCCATCCCCGGGCCCTGGACGACGACGCGATTGGGCGCGAGCGGATCGCGGCCCGGGGCCATCAGGCGGCTCGTCAATCCGTCGAGCAGTCGCTCCATCCGGTTGCTGCGTTCGACGAATAGCAAGCGCTGGCCTAATTCGCCGAGTGCAGGTCGGCGGTCCGCACCCGCTCGATCTGATCACCGACGAAGAAACCCACGAAGATCTCGTCCTCCACCTCGAGCGCGACGCTCGCCGCCCCCCGGCCTTCGAAAAGCTTCGTTGCCGCGAGGGACTCGTCGGCCTCGGAGCCCGCTGCCTCGATGACATCGACGAGGTAGACCGAGTAGCCGATATCGCAGCCTGCGTTCTTGACCGAAGCGCAGCTGAGCGCGGCGGAGACCCCGCCCAGTTGGCCCGCCGCGAGCAATCGCCCGTCACGCATCCAGGTCAGGTTGTCCGGATTGTGCTCGAGCCCGACCGCGTCTCGAAGGGGCGGTGCGCCATCACGCAAACGAAGTCGATAGATGGATTTCCCACCCCACTCCGCGACATAGATCTCTTTCCCATCCACCGACACAGCGACGCCATTCGGAGCGCTGCCCTCGCTGTTCTCGATCTCTTCGAGAAGCCCGTCCGGCGTCCAGATGAGAACCGATCCCGTCCGAACACCGAAATTGATCTTGAGCATCGTCCAGATCGCCTTTAATCCCGTACCGTCGAACGCAGGCATGAAATTCGTCACCACGAAGCCGCCCCCCGGCAAAAAGGCGACATCGTTTGTCACGACGTCCTCGGGCATCACTACGCAACCGCGCCAAACCACGGACGGCGCATCGCCGGCCAGAATCTCGAAAAGCTCGACCGCTTCCCGCCCGCCGTGATTCACGACCGCGAGTGCCGGCCGTCCGTCGGGTCCGCGCCCAACACCGATTCCCTGCGGACCGAAGATCGTCCGATCGGGCTCGCCGGGACAGCGCTCATCCCCCCAGCCTGGGGTCGGGGCCTGGCGCGATGCGACGTCCCCAGCTGTTTCAACCGATTCATCCTGTATGACCGCGTCCATCCGCTCAGCCGATTCGATCGGATAGAGCGACCGCCGCGCTAGATCGGCCAATCGGATCGCGGATAGGCGCCCTCTCTTCAAAGAGCGGCCCAGCCCCTCTTCGCTTCCGTCGACGCTCTCGGCATCCTGCTCCGAACCGCCTCCGTTAGGCGTCATTTCACTCACGACAATCCATCTCTGATCGGGCATTAGGCCGATGTCTTCCGGGTTCATCAGATTGCAGATCGATGTTTCCGGCGACATTGGATCGCAGGACGCAAGCGCCCCGGCTCCACCGAGGCAGCCGCTGAGCGCGACCATCCCGAATGCCCCTAGCAATGTCGCCGTCATACGAAGCATCGCTTCGCCCCCTCCGATCAAACCCAATCGAATTCTGCCTTCACCGACCAAGGAAGGCCGAAGAGAATCCAATCCCCTTCGCCTCGCTCGCGATCCCCTACGCCCGGCCCAATACCTCAGCCAGCCGCGACGCGGCTTCGAGCACGTCCGGAGGTGGCGCGGCTGTGTAACTCACGCGAATCCAATCCCCGTAGACTTCACCACAGGACTCTCCGGGTGCGACGAGAACACCCTTCGCAAAGAAATCCTCGAGCAGCCCGTGCATCCCTCGCCCGTCCAGCCGTGCGCTGACATCGAGAAAGAGAAAGGTTCCGCCATCGGGTGCAGGCAGACCGAGCCGCTCAGCGGCCTGCGCTCCGGTGCTCTGATATTCCGCGCGGGCCGTCTCGATCCAGGCGTCGCCGCCTTCGATCGCAGCGATCGCCGTGTGCTGGCCGATGACCGGCGGGTGATAGTAGATATGCGTTCCGATTTTGCGCGCTTCGGAGATGATCGACTCGGGCCCGGCGAGATAGCCTATGCGCTGGCCCGCCATCGCATAACTCTTCGAAACGGAATAGACCGAAACCGTTCGCTCCGGCGCGAAGCGAGCCATCGAGACATGCTCGCCGCGATAGACATAGTCTTCATAGACTTCGTCCGAGAAGATCCACAGATCGTGACGCCGAGCGAGCGCGGCCAACGCTTCCAACCAATCTCCGGGAATCACACGGCCGGTCGGATTGGAGGGCGTCGAGACATAGAGCACGCGACTGCGAGAAGTGATCTTCGACTCGACGACCGCGACGGCTTCTTCGAGCGTCGAGACGCGATCGAAGAAGGGCACCTCGACGGGGGTGGCGCGAAAGCTCTGGGCGATGCCGCGAATCAGCGGCCAGAACGGGGCCAGGATCAACATCTCGTCGCCGGGTGAGAGCGTGGCGCCAGCCAGCGTCGCCAGTCCGCCGGTCGCACCGGCGGTGATCAGGATTTCTTCCGGAGCATGATCGAGATCGTTGCGTTTGCGAAGCTTCTCACGGACGCGGCTCACCAGCTCCGGCAACCCGCGAGTATTGGCGTAGGCATGCAGGCGCGGATGATCGGCGGAGAGAATATCCTCGCATCGAGCGCCGACAAAGGGATCCCGCCAGGTATCCCCGACATGAAGGGGATAGATCGGACCGTCGACTTCACCAATGCGATCCGCAAAGGGTGAATAGACGGCACCGGGCATCGCCATCGTCTCCGGGGCCAACCGAGCTCGATCCGCCATCAAGCCGGTCCCGCAGCACGAATCAAAGCGCCGTAGCCTTCACGATAGGTCGGGTAGCGGAACGCGTATCCGCTCTCGCGCAGCCTGCGATTGCTACATCGCTTGCTGCCGACAGGACGCCGCACGGTTCGCTTGCCCTCGCCCTCCACCGCGCCCTCGGAAGAGTCGGGCGATTCCGGCTCATCAACGCCGAGTTCCTTGGTCAGCCAGGCAAATAACATCGCCTCTTCTGCGGATTCATCATCGACGCCGAGATAGAGCGAGCCCGGCGAAGGATGCAACAAGAGGTGACGCAAGACGCCTGCGGCGTCGTCGCGATGAATCCGGTTCGTGAAATGCTCTGTCGACCGGTAAGCGAGCTTTCCGTCCCGCGCGCGTTCGATCAGGCTCGTGCGCCCGGGTCCGTAGATTCCACCGAAGCGAACCACGACGGTCGGGATTCCGCTGGCCGCCGCCAGGCGCTCAGAGGCAAGCAGCGTTTCGCCACGAAACTGGGTCGGATGCGTCGGCGAGTCTTCGTCGATGTGTTCGCCACGCCGTTGGCCATAGACCGACGTGCTCGAAACCATCACCAGGCGCCGGGGTCGTTGTCCTTCATCAGCCAACCATTCGAGGAATCCAGCGAGGCCATCAAGGTAGGCGTGGCGATAGGCGTGCTCGGTACCCTGATCGGCGCTCACGGCAAAAATGGCGTAATCCACGCGTGCCGGCGCGGGTCCGAGGGATTTCGGTTCTGCGACATCGCCCTGGATCCCTCGCACAAAGTCCTCGAGCTGCGACACATCGCGGCGGATCCCGAAGACTTCGTGACCGTCCTCATGCAGCATCCGAGCGAGTTCGCTCCCCACGTAGCCACATCCTGCGATCACTGTTTGCGCCATTTGGTCAGCATGCCGCAGATGCCCTATGGCGGCTATACCGTCGCCACAGATGGCTATGCTCGTCGCATGCCTCAGCCACGAATCGGAATCCCGCTCACCCTTGACGATCGCGGGCGTTGGCGTGAAGGCCGGAGCTACCACTATATCGATCGCAACTACGCCGACGCGATCGCTCGTGCCGGCGGTGCGGCCCTTCATCTCCCGATCCAGGCGGAACCCGAATTGCTCGTGGCCTCGCTCGACGGATTATTGCTACCGGGGGGAGACGACTTTCCCGCACAAAGCGAGTTGCCAAGCGATGTATCGCTCGATCTCGTTTGCCCGGAACAGCTGGCTTTTGACAAAGCGCTTCTCGAAGCGGCGCGTGAACACGGGATTCCGATCCTCGGCATCTGCTATGGAATGCAGCTCATGGCGCTCACGGCCGGAGGCGTCCTCGACGCGCACTTACCCAGCGAGCGGCCCGACGCCGCATGCCACCGGCTGCCCGCGCAGGCGAGGCATGCCATTTCAATCGAAGGGACCAGTCTGTTGGCGAGTATTCTTGGCGCCCGAAGCGATCGGGTCAACAGCCTGCATCAACAAGCGGTCCGAAACCCGGGGCCGCGATACCAGGCGGTCGCAACCAGTCCGGACGGCCTCATCGAAGCGCTCGAGCGACCGGGCCATCCCGCCGAGTCCTGGGAACTCGGCGTGCAGTGGCACCCGGAAAAAATGATGGACGAGTCGGGGAACCTGCACGATCCGAGCGAGCGCCTCTTCCGCGCCTTCGTCGAGGCCTGCCGACAAGCCGGGGGCGAGCCATGATCCGCATGTTGGGCTCTCTGCTCTTCTGGGGCTTCATGGTCGTCTCTTCGGTCCTGATCTTCCCCTTCGCCGTGCTCATCTGGTTGATCAGCGTTCCCCTCGATCGCCGACGCTGGGTCATCCACCGCTTCACCTCACTCTGGGCGAGCCTCTATACCTGGCTGAATCCGGCCTGGCGCGTGCGTGTGATCGGCCGCGAGCGACTCTACGAGGACGGGCCGACGGTGTTGGTCGCGAATCACAACTCGCTGGTCGACATTCTTGTGCTCTTCCGCTTGCAGAGTCATTTTCGCTGGGTCTCGAAGCAGGCGAATTTCCGTGTGCCCTGCGTGGGCTGGAATATGACGATGTGCGATTACATTCCGATTCGCCGGGGCCAGGCCGGCAGCATCCAGACCATGATGCGCCATTGCGATCGCGCGCTTGCCGGCGGCAATTCGATCTTCATGTTTCCAGAGGGCACGCGCTCGGCGAGTGGACGACTGCGCAGCTTCAAGCCGGGCGCTTTCCAGATCGCCTCTCGCAATCGCGTCCCGATCCAACCAATCATCGTTCGCGGAACCTCCGAAGCACTCCCCAAGCGCGGGTTCATCCTTCAGGGGCGCCACGCGATCTCGATCGAAGTCCTCGACGTGATCCCAGCGGAAGAAGTCGCGGCCTGCGACGCGGACGAGATGCTCGACCGCGTCCGCACGATCATCGGCGATGCACTGAAATCGCCGCCCCGGTCCTAGGCTCGATTCTTCCTTCTCCGTTTCAATGTCCGCTCCGCGCTGCCCTCCTTCTTTCGTTGCCTGGTCCGCCCTTCACTGCGCGCGCCATCTCGCCGACGGCCCCCGAGGGAGCACTCAAGCCCGAAGGTCAGGGGCCGAAACGAGAGTGTCGCGCCGCGATCGAAACCCGGCAGAGTGGATCATTGGAAGAGCTGAAGAGCAACGAAACCCGGCTGAGCCTGGAGGCAGGCCATTTGGTCATCCTGCATCCGGATGGTCCGGCCGGTGGATTTCCGATGGCCATCCGCGTCGATCGGATCGCCGACGGACTTCATTGGTTCCTCGGTTGCTGTGAACCGATTGGACGCGGCGAATCCCTCACCGTCGAATCGCCCATTCACGACGATGCACGTTATGTGACCCGAGCGAAGGTCGAAGCCAGCACGCGAGAAATGTTCGCGCTGCGACTGAATCCGATCTGGGAGCGAGTCCAGCAACGGGCCTTCGTTCGCATCTTCGCCCACGGCCTGCAGGTTCGCGTGCTCCGCCCGGCCTCCGATTCGGCCCATGAAGTCGATGCGGATGTCGGTTTGGAAGGCGACGGCGAGTCCAGGGAATTTCCTGGCACGATCCACGACCTGCTCGATATCTCAGCCGGCGGAATCCGCTTCGCCTCGGGTGACGACTACGAGCCCGAGGAAGAAGTCGTCTGCCACTTCGAGCTCCCCGGCTCGCTTTGCTTCGTCCTGCCCGCGCGAATCGTTCGGCCCTCGGAATGCCGCGCGACTGGATACGCGAAGCCTTCGGTCGCTGTCGAATTCATCAACCTCGACGAAAACAATCGTTCGCAGCTGCTGCGCTGGGTCTATCGCGAGCAGGTCAAACGGCATCGCGATGGAGTCAGCAAGGGACCCTGGGGCTGAGCCCGCCCGCCGGCCCGATCGCGCGACTTCGACCAAGCGATCCGGAACCCACGATTCAGTCGAGACCCACCAACGCCTTGAACCGCGCCAGAACTCGCGTGATCGCATCCGTCTCGACCGCTGTCTCGATCATCTCGTCCGGATCGAGCCCTTCGTTCGTCAAGATGTCCCGACGAGCCTCGACATAGCCCTGCATGATGTCGCGATCGAATTCGGGATGAAATTGCACACCCCATTGTCGCGGGCCGAAGGCCAGGACCGTGTGCGGATCGAGCGCCGTCTGCGCCAGGATCTGCGCGCCCTCGGGTGGTCGCAGGACCGACTCCACATGCGACATGTGGCTGGGAAAGGCGCCGGACTCGAAAAGCGGACCTAAACGTTCGTCGGCACCGCGTTGGCCGTGTTCCGCCTCATCTGCCGGGTCCGACTTGAAAATCACATCGACAGTGCCCATCTCGCGACCCGCTGGATTCGTCCCGACTTCCCCACCCAGCCCATGGCAGATCAACTGATGGCCATAACACAGGCCTAATATCGGAAGCTCGTCACCCTCGACGCGCTTGGCCAACCAATGCGCCGCGTCCTCACTCCAATCCGGTCGCTCGGTCACCATCGCCGGAGAGCCGGTCACGACCACCCCGGCGACCGTTTCCGGGGACGGCAGCTTTTCGCCTCGGTAGACGGACGCGACCGCCAAGGAATCGACGGCACAACCCAGCCCCTTCGCTATCCAATCCTCGAAATCACCGCGCCGGCGCTTGACGGGCGCCAAGGCCTCTCCGGTCTTGATGATGAGAATCCGTCGCTCGTTCACTCGCTCTTCCCCTCACTCATTGCCGTTGGTCCGGACGCATCCGGAGCGCGCAACATCGAAAGCCCGATCCCCGCCGCCACACCCACATTCAAGGAATCGACCCCCGGCTCCATGGCAATCCGCACACGTCGGTCCGCACGCGACAAGGCCTCTTCGGACAAACCCGGGCCCTCGGTCCCAAAAAGTAACGCGGCCGGCCCGATCGGCTTGCCCGCTCCGTCGCCCGCCTGATACAACGAACCGATCTCCACACTCGCCACACTCGCCAGCTTCCCCGTGCCTTCCGCGCCCTTGACACCTTCGACGCCCGGATCAAACGCCAACACCTGGTAGCCGAGCGAGCTCAACTCGGACAACATTTTCGGAAAGTCCTCGGCGCGTGCAAAGGGAACACAGAGCGAGCCACCCATCGAAGTCCGAATCGCCTTTCGATAGAGGGGATCGCAGGACCGCGAGCAGAGTAGGATCGCGCGAGCCCCGAACGCCATCGCGTTGCGAAAGATCAAGCCGGCGTTGTCGAGATTGGTCAAATGCTCGAGCACGATCAAGCGCGGCGCCGCTTCCCGCGCAAGCGCCTGACGCGCCAGCTCGAGGGGATCACTCGCGTCTTCACGACGACAAGCAGCCAGGCATCCGCGGTGGATCGGGAAGCCGACGACGCGATCCAGAACGGATCGATGGGCCACGAAGACTGGACATTGGGGTTTCAAGCTCGCCAGTTCGGGTTCGATCGACGCGAATGTTCGCTCGCTCAACAAAATTGATTCCGGGCGGTAGTGGGAACGCGTCAACAAGACCAGAAGGTTGCCGCGACCCTCGACGATGAAACGCCCCCGCTCGCCGGCAAGCGTCGAATCCTTCAAGTTCCGATAGACCTCGAGACGGGCATCCTCGAAATCATCAATCGCAATTGGTTCCAGGGTCGTTGCATTCCCGTTCATGGCCGGATCGAAGCACAGCGAAGTTTCAAAGGCGAATCACGCGACGACGGCGTCTGAAACCAGCGAACCCCAAGAGGGGCCGCCCCGCCGTTCGAGGCACGACGGGGCGGCGGTCCATCCAGGGTAATGATGGACCTCTTGAGCGGAAGGGGCGATCAGACAGGGAATCGGGAGTCGGGGCTCGGCATGGACGACGCTTCGGGATTCGGGTCCGATGCGGAGACCGCAGCCAAACCGATCACTGCCAAACCAAGACAGGTGCAGAACCCATACCGTATCCAAAGCGATGCTCGTGCCATCAACTCGTTGCCTTCTTCTTTGCTGGACGTTCCAGCGCATGGTCGAGATCACTCGGGAGTGACTTCGACGTCAACCTGATGATTCGCGAGCGAGGGAGCCGATTCGAAGCGGAATGGATTTCCTCGCTCTTGAGTAGGTGGCGGACTGGACGGGGCGGGTGACGGCGAATCGATCGCCGCCCCCTCGAAGACTCAATTCGGGGAAATCCTGCGCAATGCGCGCGTGCGCGATGCAGACTCGCCGCGGAAGAATTGCCTAAGCGGATGCCGGCGGGCGCCGACGCGCTCTCGCAGCCAGTCCAGCGAGTCCCAGACCGACTAGCAAGGCTGTCGACGGCTCCGGCACGACGACCGCCGCAATCCCGAAAGAGACTCTCTGCTTGCCACTGCTCGCGATCTCGAAGATGGCCCGAATCGCCGGTGGCTGATCGGCCGGCCAGGCGAGTGGACCTGAGAGGGGGGGTGCCTCGGGAATCAAGAAGCCCAGGCCGATCAATTCGGCAAAGTAGGCATTGGCCTGATCGAGTGAACTGAAGGTCTGTTCTTCCCCGACGCGCTCACCGTACCGCTCGAGGCTGAAAGTCATTTGGTCAAAGCCGCCTGCGAACGCGTCCTCCTCGAAGACCGCCAACAGGACTTCACGTCGCAGATCCACGGCCTGGAGCGTGATATCGATTTCGACGGTCTGGGTCACGCCCGTGCCTTTTGCACCCGACGCGCTCCAACTTCCAAGAGCCCGGATCGAAGCATTCGCCGAGGGATCGGAAAGGAGCGAATCGAGCCCAACATGCCGAAGGCGGGCAGATGCGATGGCATCAACGTTAGGCGTTCCCGTCACGAAAGCAGAACCATCGAAGTCCAATCCGGAGGCAACACCAGTGTTCGCGCCCGAAGCAAAGGCTTCGACGGCCGAAGTAAAGGCCCCTTCGCGACGAACGCTCGCGCGAACGGAAGTCTCGCCCCCGATTCCACTCGACGCGTCGGCCTGGGCGAGCGCTCGAGCGCCCACAGCGCTGGCCGTGGAACTTGCATCGCCAAACACCCCACTGTACGAACCGGCCACACCGCCGCGCGCAATCGCAATCGACTCGGCGAGGCCCGATCCCTTTGCCGAACTGGTGGCGGACGCTCCCCCACCGCTGGCCTCGCCCGCCGCAAGGTAGAGCCCGCCGTCGCCGCCGATCGCCTCAGAACGGGCGAATACACGTTCGACGCCGCCGCCGGCTGCGAAGGCAGCAGAACTCGCACGCCCTCCGTCCCCGCCGCCGCCCCCGGACCGAAAGCGCCGCCCCTCGCCACCACGCCCGCCCTGCGCGGAGTCGTAAACCTGAACGCTGCTGTTGCCAGCCGCCCTACCAGACGAGCGACTTTCGCCGTCGCCTCCATCGCCTGCAAGAGAGCTGTCTGTAGCCGAGTATGAGGGACTCGCGCCATCGCCGCCGATCGCCCCGGTCTCGCGGTTGAGTACTCGAGGGCCGCCAACCTCTATGCTTGCACCGTCCACGATCGTCGTTGCGGAAACCGCAACGTAGCCATTCCCTCCATCGCCGGCGGTCCGAGCGGAAAAGCCGCCTTGACCACCGCGACCGAGCGACCCTGTCTTGATGGAGCCTTCACGATTCATTGCCTCGATCTCGGAGAAACCGTCACCCCCCGCCCCAGCACGAGCGTTCTCGGACTGTTCGGCATAGGAGGCCCCGCCTGCACCGCCTAACGCACTCGTATCGAGTTCGAGTGACTCGAAAAATCCATTCTGGGTCAGCCGCGAACGCGCCTCTCCGCCGTCGCCCGCGATCACGTTCGGTAGCGTGGTAAACGACAGACCGACATCCGCGCCGCGCGCCGCCTCAGCCTGCTGTCCGAGTACGAGTCGGCCCGTCGTGTCTCCGCCGACCACGTTGTCGAGTGATATCGAACGACCGGAATCGCCGAGCACCTGACCTTCGGTCTCGGTCTCACCCGCGGCAGCCACGATCCCGAATTCGGCGCGCACCGAGACGTCGCCGCCGCCCTTCGACTCACCGCGAATCCGACTGGCCTTCCCGGGCTGATCACGTCTCTCACGAACGATCTCATTGCCCAGCGCGCGAACGAAAATATCGACGTTCCGCCCTGTATTCGAACGTCCGACTACGTCGCCGAGAAGCACCCGACCGCCGTCGCTGAGCGCAAATCCATCGGGAAGCTCGAGCCCTCGACGGAGCGAGCTGGCATCCACGAAGAGAGTAAGGTCCCCACCACCGGTATTTTCGGAGACGAGCGAGGTCGAAACGTCGCCAAGATCGGAAAGTACTCTTTGAGAAAGCGACAACGCTCCGGAAGTCGAACCTCGAACGACGTCATGTAGCGCTGTCAGTTGCGAAGGGGCGAGCCCGTAGGAACCTCGGCGATTCACGTTGACCTCCACGAAGACATCGCCGCCTCCCAACGAATGCGCTTCGGCGTCCACTGTGAATGCGCCCGGCTCGCCGATCGCCCCAGGCTCGTTGTCCACGCCCGCAAAGGCGACGACGTCGCCGAGGCCCGCATTCTCGGCGTAGGCCGTTGCCGTCGAATCTGCCGAGCGAGACACAAAAACGGAAGATGCTGCGTCCGTCCTCCCGCCTCCCTGGGAAATGGCGTGCGAACGACTGATCGCTTCGATCGCATCCGACGTGGCGAAGTAGAGATTGCTCGTCGATCTGGCCAGGGTCTCTCCGTCCCCGGTTCCGAGCGCCTCGGTGGTGGCGATCGCACGATCGCCCTGGGCACCGACCTCCGCCTCGGCGCTCGCCCAGCCTGCGTCGTTCTCCGAGCGCGCGGTCGAGATGCCAGCACCCCCGCCCTCCGAATCCGTCCGGCTTCGCAGGCCGAGCCCGGCCTGGCTGCCCACACGCTCGATCAGATTTTCGACCGAGCCGTCACCAGTTCCGCCGCTCACAACTTGATTCAGACGAAGAACACCTTCCGTCTCGCCATCGACGACATTCTCCAGACGAATCGACTCGTCCATACCGGGAGCAGTGACACCGTCCCCAACAATCCGCGCGCCCGCTCCGTTCAGGTTGAGCGAAACGGAGACATCCGCACCCGTCGTCGAGCGTCCGCGAACGGGGCCAACGATCAGACTGCCGCCAAAGCGAGTCGTCGCCGTGGCATCGATCTCGAGCGCCCCACCCCCCTCATTGATCGCGTCGATCGAAATCGCCGCGTCTCCGCCCTGCGCGCTGCCGCGAAAGCGTCGATCCATGTCCTGGCCGCCCTGGCCTGCAGCCACGCGGGCTTCGAGGCGCAGTGTGCCTGCAGTCGAGCCACTGAGGTCACCAATCGAGGCATTGCCGCCGCGACCGGCCAACTCGTTCGCACTTCCGGCTCGCCCGCCGGTGCCGCCCCAGGCCTCTGCACGGACGAAGACATCCGCGCCGCCCGTGGACTCGCCCCGCGCACTCGCCGTCGCGTCACCGCCGCGTCCGCTCTCGTTGTCCACGCCAAAGCCGCGGCCGCCCAGGCCACCGGTCGCAATGGCTTCCGCACGAACCTCCGACGTACCCGCGTTCGAAGCCCATGCGCTCGCGTTTGCATCGCCGCCGCGCCCGCCCGCCAAGTCGCCAGAATTTCCGCGAAAACCGCCGCCTGTACCACCGGTCGCGACGCCAACCACTGCGACTTCGCTGTCACCCGTGGCGGCGCCCTCGGACTCACTCGATGCGTTCCCGCCGTCCCCGACCGCCATACCGCCGATCGCAACGACACCGTTGCCACCCACCGCATTCCCGTAACGACGACCGACTTGAACGCGTTGGCCATCCCCGGCCGACCGGCCGACAGCCCGCGTCGACGCCTGGCCGCCATCAAGGGAGCGTGAACTTCCTAATGAACTCGAAGAGCCGTTCGCACCGATCGCCATCGCCTCGACGACGAGATCGCCCGCGTCGTTCTCTCCTTCGGCCGATGCACGAGCGCGGAAACCCACCGCCTCACTCTGCAGCGTCAGGGAGTCGAAGGACCCCACTCGATTCAAGCGGCTTTCGGCGTCGTAGCTCGCGGCGACCGGCTCGCTCGACGGCGACGCCTCGCTGAACGTGGCGCGCTGCGAAAGCGACAAAGCACCACTGGTTTCGCCATCCACAACATTGTCGACGAGCAGTCCTTCCGGCGCCTGCGACCAAACCTCCGCAGCCACGAAGACCGAACCCCCGCCCGTCGAAATGCCGACCAGGGAGTCGATACGCCCCTCGGCGCCGGCTCCGCCACTGGCCACGCCGCGTACGACGACATCGCCGTCGGTTGTGCCCACTACGGACTCGATCGTCGCGTTTCCGCCGACGACGCCTCGGCCGTTCGGTTGTCCAGCCGAGGCAAAAACATCAATCCTGAGATCACCGCCTCCCGCGTTGTCTGCCTCGAGGGAAGTCACGACATCGCTATCGCCTCGTGCGATTCCAGAGGAGCGACCCGAGGCGCTTTGCCGAAGCGAGAGGCGACCCGATGTCGACCCCGACACAGCATCGCGTAGTTCGATCGGCCCCGGCGAGGAGAGCGTGGCCCGAACTTCGACATCGGCACCGTTCGTCGCGATCCCCGACGCCTCGACCCGACCTACGCCCACACCGCCACTCGAGATGCCAACAGTTGCGTCGGCTTCGACGCGAAGCGATCCCGTACCCGTGTGTAGGCCGCGCGCGATCGCAGTCGCGTCGCCTCCCTGTCCGGATGCCGGCGAGATGGCACTCTGGCGTCGGGCAGTGGCTTCGGCGCTGACACGCAGCGTTCCGAAACCGGTCGTGCCATCGGCTTCGGCGAGGGCATCGCCATCGTCGGCCGTTCCAAGTCCGCTACCCGGTCTTGCTGCCGCATTAAGCACATGAACCATGTCGGCGGATCCGACCCCGGTCGCCTGGCCAACGATCGATGCGGTCGCGTCGCCGCCCTGCCCCGAAAAAATCGCACCGCGAGCGCCGAAGCCGCCAATGGCCTCGGCGCTGCCATTGAGTCCCAATCGCGATCCGGGGTCATCGAATTCTCGCTCTACGAAGGCGCTGGCCGAAGCGTTTCCTCCGATTCCGCCTCGTTCGCCATCGCGTCCCGGGTTCCCGGTATTCGACCCAGAGCCACCGGCGGCGGGTCGGCCCGCGTCTCCGCCCCTGGCCCTGGCTTCGACCATTCGCTCTCCGACAGTCGTCGCAATGGCCGTCGCATCACCGCCGTCGCCGCCGTTTCCGCCGTCGCCGCCATCTCCACCATTGAAGCGATTCGCATGACCGCCGCGGCCGCCCGCGCCGCCGCGGCCGCCGAACGCGAAGGCCGAATTCGCCTCGCCCACGGCATCCGCGGTCGCCGTCGCCGCCGCGCCGTCCGCCCCGTCGCCACCCGGTTGCGCGGGGAGGGGTCCCACCTCGCCTTGGCCGTCTTGCCCGTTCGGCCCGGACTCGCCGACGACACGACTGGTTTCGGCCGAGGCGCTCCCCGTGACCAAAAGGAGGGGCGACAGGATCAGAAGGAGTGCGCAAACGAGCAGTCGCGGCCTCCAGGTCCAACCTGACACGAGCGATCCAAAAGTGGGCAATCTTCGATCCACAAGCAGCATCCCTTCCAGTAGACGACTCTGGATAGGTGGTTGGCAAACTGCAAAAGTGGCCCCGAAACGCTTGGCCGGCGTGAGAGAATCGCGTTGGCAAGGGCGGGAAACGACCACTTCCCACAGGGGTAGAGGCGCTCTTTTTCAAGCCGAAACGTGGCCGGATCGTGGTGCGGCGACGGCAGATCGACCCGAGGCTGGGTGGGGAGGTTCGGTTACGTCTTCAAATTCTTGGCTCCGGTAGACACCTCCACCAAATGAATCGACTGGACGCAGAATTCCGGCGACCGAGCTGATGACCGACAGCGCCGTGGGCCAGGTCAGCCAACCTCTCGCCGCTGTGGAAAACGGCTACTCGAATAGCGAGTCCCGCTCCGCGCCCTGAGCACCTACACTCCCCGCTCGGCACTCAATTCCTTGCGCCACACCGAGGAGACTTCTTTCATGCAATGGATCCGATCGTCATTGATTCCTTCCCTCTCGTTCCTAGCGCTCGCAGTGATGCTCGGAACAACGCTCACGACAACGAGCTGCCGACACCCCGACCCACCCTCCGGACGCGTCGACAACCTCACGGTCGGCAAGGTGCAGGGCGAGATCAAGGTCGGCATGTCCGCGGCCTCAGTCGCCGAAATCCTGGGTTCGCCCAACATCGTCACAACCGATGAAAAGCGTCGAGAGGTTTGGATCTACGACAAGGTCTCCTCCGAGACCGTCGACACGAGCAACTCCTTTGGAGGCTCGATCATCATCCTGGGTGGATCCACGAGTCAACGGCAACGCAGCAAGACGCAAAGGACTCTGACCATCATCATCAAATATGACGAAGACAAGATGGTCCGAGACTTTGCCTACAACTATTCCCAGTTCTAGGCGAGCCGCCTGCACGGCTCGCGCGCGACCTGAAGAGGATCCTTTGAGATCACGGACCCGTTGGCCCGCGATCCTCATTGCACTTTCGATCCTTTGCAGCGTCGGTTGTCGAGCGAAGACTGAGCCCCTCGAGCTCTTCACGCTTGCCCCTGAAAGTGCGGCGAACAAGGCGATGCAGACCCGATTCTTCGAGACGCCGGGTTCAGACGAATTGCTCTCGGCCTCAGCCGCCGTGCTTCAGGATCTGGGCTTCCAGATCACCGAAAGCGCCCGTGACCTGGGCTTCTTGCGCGCCGCCAAGGAACGAAGCGCTCGAGAATATGGCCAGGAGATCAGCCGCGACATCGTGGCCTTCCTGACCTTCGCACTGAGCGTGTTGGCCAGGCAGAATGCCGTGCAAGTAATTCCCGTTGACCTGCATCAGCAGATCAACGCATCCATGATCGCCCAGCCGGTTCGCGACGATGAAACGCGCCACGAGGTCCGCGTCGTCTTCTATCGGCTGGTCTGGAAGGGGGACGGAGCGTCGGGCAGTCAATCCATCCCGCCCGGCGAGCAGAAGATGGAAATGATTCGCGACGCTGAGATCTACCAATATTTTTTTTCACGGCTCTCGAAGGCCGTCTTCCTTGAAGCGCACAAGATCTGACAACCTGACGATCTGAAGGTCCAAGAAAAGGAGAATCCAATGCGCGCGCAACCGGCTCGCATCGTCGCGTTGACGATCTTGATCGCACTCATGTCGAGCAGTTGCGCGTCGCCGCCCAAAGAGCCGACGGAGTTGTTGGCTCCGAGCGAAGAGCAGATGAAGATCCGAAATCTGCAGACACGCACCTTCGATATCGCGGACCGCAAGGTCGCCATGCGAGGCGTCATCTCCGCTCTTCAAGATCTTGGCTTCATCATCGAGCGCGCGAACGAGCCACTCGGCCTGGTGACCGCGGCCCGCTTCGCTGAGCCTCGCTACTACGATGTCGTCGGCGTGACCGTGACGGTCCGCTCCGCGAACGCCACCCAGACGACGATTCGCGTGAACGCCATCTTCAACAATCAGCCGATCACCGACCCCGCCGTCTATCGAAATTTCTTCGCCACCCTCGAACGTTCGTTCTTCATCGAGAGGAATTGAGTTGATGCGGACGAGGATCTTTCGCGGGTCGCGAGTCGCCTTGTTGCTTTGCATGGCGGGCGCGCTGCTCACCGCCGGTTGCGCGACCTATGGGATGCGCCACGAGATCCAGGGCGACTCCCGGGACCAGATCTGGCTCTCCGAGAAAAGCCAGGTCAGGGTTCGCAACGCGCAGAGCCGGGTCTTCGACACGACAGATCGACGCAAGATGCTCGAGGCGATCGTAGCGACGCTCCAGGATCTGGGCTTTCAGATCGGCGTCCTCGACGAAACGCTAGGCATCGTGACCGGAAAGAAATTCCTCGAAGCCGAGCGACCTCAAGGTTCCGCCTTGGCAACCTATCTACTCTATGACGACGAGAGCCTCGTCGTCTTCAATCGATCCTTTCGAACCTGGGGCCCCTTCTTCCGGCGCTCCGATCTCGTTCGGTTGACCGTGACCCTACGAAATCGCAACGCCGAGCAACTGATCGTTCGCGCCTCGGCTCAATACTATTTGCGGCCGGTTGAGAAAGCCGAGGCCTATCAGAAATTCTACGCAGCGCTCAGGCAAGCACTTTTCGCCCAGCAAATGATCGAGGATGGCTGATCCGCTTGGAGCGCCTACTTCAGGCGGTTCAGCCACTCCGTCTGCTCAAACCATTTGACTCGCAAGCGATCGAGCAATCCGATTTCAGCGACATTTCGCAGATAATTTTCGACCAGATTGACGAAGAGGGGGTCGCCGGGAGCAATGGCGATGCCAATGGGCTGAGCGCTGAAGTCGGACTCGACGAACGCGAGCGCCGAGTCCGGATGTCGCAAGAGAGCGAGTCGAACGACCGGGTCATCGGCGACCATGACATCCGCATCGCCTCGCTGGACGAGATCGAAGGCCGCATCCTGGCTGGGCACGAAAAGGTGGGTCGCGCTCGGAAGTACGCGCTGGACGAGCGCCTCGCTCGTCGAGCCGGAAACGGCTGTGACGCGCAGCTGCCGACCGTGCAACTGGTGGACGGCGCTGATGTCCTCGAGCTGTTCGGGTGCTCCGAGGATGGCTTTTCGGGAGAGGTAATAGGGTCCCGCGAAGGCGACTTCGAGGTTGCGCTCTGGAGTCATCGTGATCCCCGAAATCGCGACGTCGACCTCGCCCTTTCGAACGGCCTCGATCAACTCGCCAAAGGGCTTTTCCACGAGCACGAGTTCGACCTTCAAGATCGCGGCGAGCCCCGTCGCGAGATCGACATCGAGCCCGATCAACTCCCCGCTCATCGTCCGGACATTCAGCGGCGGATAGTCCCCGGCCATGCCGACCCGAAGCTGGCCCGAGCCTTTGACACGTTCCGTCGCGCTCTTCCCTGACCCGAAGGGGCTGCACGCACCAAGCAAGACGACTAACAAAAAAGCCACTAGCGATGGGGCTAGACGATCGCGCGCATTACCAGACAAGGGGGAAATTCTCACGGCTCAGAACTGCGCGAAGAAATCGTTGCCCTTGTCGTCGACGATGATGA
>CAZMFM010000014.1:0-52263 GCA_964565565.1 uncultured Spirochaetaceae bacterium
GACCGTGCTTGCGATCCTTTGAATCGACGCAACCTTCCTCATAACTTCCGACGGGGAATTGGATTCGCGCGGCGTGCGCTCCGCGCTCGCAGTCGAGGCCAGAAAAATAGATCCGCCTCATTCCAGAACGAAGAAAATCTCCAATGGACGCCTTTCCCGAATCGCCGTAGGCCAAGCTGGGCTTCGGAGTTCGAACGACGTCGATCTCGCGACCCCTGACATACTTCGTGACTCGCACGAGGTGACCGGATGAATCCCAATGAGTCCATGATCCACTCAGATCACCTCGGTCGTATTGGCCTTTGGATTTTTTCTGGCCGTTCGCGTGGTATCCGACTGACAAACCATGCGCTTTGCCGGATCGATATTCCGCCGCCCGACGGAGTTTTCCATTCGGGTACCAACTCTTTACGGTGCCTTCGAGTCGGCCCATTGCCCTTCGCCCGGAACCCTTGGGATGGCCGTTTGCGTACCAGCTTTGCGACTCGCCCGAAATTTTCCCAGCACTGAAGTAAATCACCTCATGCTTCATTTCCCCGGCGTACCAGGTCTCCCACTTTCCGTTCTTCTCTCCATTGGCAAAGTGGCTGCGCTCGGCAATCCCACCATTCTGGCGCCACACAATCCGAGACCCATCACGTTTGCCCGCCTTCCAATTCTCTTGGAAAAGGGGGGATCCGTCCTCATACCATGCGCGCCAGCTTCCGTGGCGCTGACCGTCCTCGTATTTCCCTTGTTCCTGGAGTTGACCATTTTGGTACCAGGCTCGGAGTGACGATTGGCGAGAGATTTTCGTGCTCTGGCGGCCGTTCTCATCTGACGCGATGTCCGCTTCGAAGATGATCTCTGAAGCCTTTTCGCCACTCGGAAAAAACTTCGTCAGCGGTCCATCGAGCATCTGCGCGCGAACAATACGCGTCTCGAGGAGTTTGCCCCGAGAGCTGTATCTTCGTTCTTCGACCTTGTCCGAGTCAGGCCGCGAGATGTTCGCCTGGGCAAGAACACCGTTGGCCGCGTAGTAGCGCGTCGCTTTCGCGCCATTTCCCGCATCGGCGTCGATCTCCTTTCTCAAGACGCCGCGAAAGTTCCACTCGCGCCAATAGCCGAATCGTTCACCGGCCACATAACGTCCCGAAGACTGCCTCTCTCCATATTCGTGCCAGCGACTCCATTGACCCGTCCGCCGGCCCCAGGTTTCGCGTCCCGTATTGTCAATCCCGAACCCGAGCGCCCCGTAGTGCAGCACACGGTTCTCCATGACTGGGCCCAGGCTGCGCGCGATCGTCGCCAGCCGGGCCTCGCGCTTCTCACGAGTCATCTGTTCAGGGCCCGACTCGAAGAAACCTTCCCACGCTTGCGTGCCAGTCTGGTACTCGCCATGCCACTTCCCGGTCGGCCAGCCCGAGTCGAATTGCCCGGATTCGACCAGCGACTGGTCCTCACGTTCGGCATGGGCAGGACCTTGATAGGCGCCGTCCTTCCTCAGGCAAAAATGCATGTGCGGCGCATACCCGGACTCTTCGACTTCTCGCGTTCCCTCCGGGCAGGCAAGCTCGCTCGCCAGACAAGGCGTGCTCGTCAAGCATCCGACGGCTAGGAGAATCGAATTCATTGGCCTTCGAAAGAAACACATGTCTCAACATCGGCCGAGGCGAGTGTGGGCTTGAGCGTGCCTAACGTCGGCCGAGGATCGTCGCGACCCTGTTCACCATCTCCACAGACGCATCGATCTCCGCCTTGCGAAGCGAAACGCTCTCGACATTGACGCCGAGCGCCAGGCCCTTTTCGCAAGCAAACGCGTACAGCTCCTGGAAGCCGGAAATGGCGAGATCGATCGATTTCTCCAAGATGTCCTGCGCGTGAAGGAGGTCGTTTTCCAGCCATCGCGGCACCGAGACGCCTAGCCAGCGCATGAATTCGAGCGTTTTCTCCGAACCACAAGGACTGAGCGTGATCAGGATCGGCGGAATTTCACGCCCTTCGACTTGACCACGGTAGAAGAGATCACTCAAGACGTTCTTGCTGGCCGTTGTCGAATAGGCCGCTTGCGTGATGAAGAAGCTACAACCACGCTCCATCTTTCGAAAAACCCTGGCATCCTCGCCGCCACGGGCATCATGACGCTCTGCGATCAGCACCCCGCCTAACGGGACGGCGGGCCCCCGAGTCGAACGAAGGCGATAAGCGTCACTCAATCCCAGACGAATGGTCTGCCTCTGCGACGGTGCACCGACGAATACGCCCGCGCCACCATGGCCATCGAGCCGGCGCAGCCATTCGAGCAAACCCGCTTCATCGAGGCCGGAGACCGATCGGTAGACGATCTTCTTCTGGGGCACGTCCTTCAGATAGTCAAACGCATAGTCGAGCGGATCGATCGTCTGCATGAACGGGAAAGGTCGCTCGACATCCGTGCGGCTGGACTCGTCCTGCAGGTCGTAGACGATCAACGCATCGATCGGAAGCGCCGAGATTCGCGCACTCTGGATCGCCGCAATCTCGCGCCGTCGCTCTTCAGACAGCGAGCGTTTCGGCGGTGTCACGCCATAGGTCAATCGGATTTCTTGCCAGTCGTAGTCGTCAGAAGGCATGGAACCCGAATCATGCTTGGGAACGGCTCGTTTTCCAAGCCCTGCGTGACCCGCAGACGATTCTGACTCCGGGAAGCCTCTGGGTTAGGATTGCTTGAGCGAGACTCACGAAGAGAGCGAGGACGAGGTCGATGCCTGAACTCAGCCATCTCGAACGGGGCTGCGATCCCAACGAAATCTGGTCGACCATCGACCTCGACGGCGGGGTCATCGTTGACGATTTCATCTCGCCCGAGCTGCTAGTCCAACTCCAGGGCGAGCTGACGCCCTTCGTCGCAGCCCACAATTCCGGTGCCTGGAAAGGCGATCATCCGTTCTGGCAGGATTTTCACGGATCCGAGACGAAGCGGATCACCGGGCTCTGCGAAAAGAGCCGAGCCTGGGTGACGCTTCTCTGTGACCCCTTGTTTCAGGAGTTGGGCGACCACTATCTCGGCGCGGACAACTATTACCTCAACACCGCCCAATTGATCTGCATCGGCCCGACGCAAACGCCCCAACCCCTCCATCGAGACGAACTCAACTGGCCGGACGCAGTTCGCGAAGACCGGGAAACGACGATCACGGCGATCTTTGCGCTCACCGATTTCACCGAAGAAAACGGCGCCACGGTCGTCGTCCCAGGAAGTCATCGCTGGCCTGGGCTGAATCCCGAAGCGCGACCCGAGCAAACTGGCCGCGCGACGATGAAGGCTGGCGCCGCGCTGCTCTACAGCGGCAAGATCGTCCACGGAGGTGGTCCGAATTCCTCGAGCGACCAATGGCGGGTGGGTCTTCATGCCGGCTTCGTGCTCGGCTGGCTCCGTGCAGAAGAGAATCACCAACTCACGACCAGCCTCGAACAGGCCCGAGCCCTTCCAGAGCGTGCACAGTCTCTGCTTGGCTTCCGATCCTTCAGCCAGGAATTTGGCGGGCGCCTCGGCCTCGTCGACTACGAAGACGCCGCCCGCATTCTCGAGAGTTGATCTCTGACAGTCACCGGGAGCCCCTCAAATGGATCCCTCAATGGCGCATCCATCAAATTACGCGAGGCGATGGAATTTTTCGCGAACCTTTCTTCGCGTGCCGCCCCCCTTAGGCCGATCGCACTGATCTCGCACGCAACCGGGAGCCCATCGACATGACTGCACTCGACCCGACGAAAAAGCGTGACGTACTCCTCTGGATCGTCCTGCTCCTCGGAATCGGCACGATCGCCAATGCGCTCTGGATGCTCGCGGGACCGATGCACTGGTATACGGATCTTCCCGCAGCCGTCCCCGACACGGGCCCTTTCAATCCGCATTTCGTACGCGATATCGGTTGTGCCTTTCTCACTGTCGGCGTCGCCCTTGTCTGGGCCTTCTTCAGTCCCCGTTTCCGGCTGCCCCTGGTCAGCATCGGCGCCCTCTTCCTGGCCGCCCACGCGATCCTTCACGTCTACGACACACTTCGAGGCGCCCTCGGGCACAACCACTGGCTACTCGATCTGCCCGGCGTCTATCTCCCGGGCCTACTCCTACCACTGATCGCACTTCGCCTGGTGCGCGTAGACCGCGCGATCCATTCCTGAATTCCATCCGCCTACGCTGCGGGAGCCCAAGGAGAATCAATGCCCAGAATCGAAGGACTACAGGACAAAGACGCCGGCTTCATCTTCCGTCGCATTTTCAAAGCCGCCGGAAAGGTGCGCGGCGCGGTACCCGAACCCCTTCGCCTGATGGCCAGGAATCGCGGCGTGATGTGGGCGGCGGTCGGATACGAACTCGGTATCGGCCGGGCCAAGAGTCTCGACGGCAAGATCAAATCGCTTGCCTCGCTCAAGGCCGCCTCGATGATCGGGTGTCTGTTCTGACTCGATATCAACTCTGCCGTGGGCAGAGAGTTCGGTATCACAGAAGCACAATTGCTCGACATCACGAACCATCGCGCGAGTGACGCATTCAGCGAATTCGAAATGGAAGTGCTCGACTACGCAGCTGCATTGACCCAAACGCCAGCCACTGCAACGGACGAACAGGTTGCCAGCCTGCGCAAGATCCTCAGCGACGAACAGCTCGTCGAATTGACGACGGCGATCGCCTGGGAAAACTATCGCGCGCGCTTCAATCGCGGCTTCGATGTCGCGGACCAGGGGTTCTCGGAGGGCGCGGTCTGCGCCATCCCCGATCGGTCCGGCGCGGCCTGAGCGCGGGCGGCCCGGGCCGAGAGGGTCGGGCCGCTGCAGGACTGGATTGGTCCCTCGATCGGTGCCCCCGCTCGCCCGAAATTCCTTCTATACTTCGAGGGCCCGCACATCCCAAACCCTCTTGCGCACCCGACTCCGCTTTCGAGGCGGGCCGAAACGGAGAGAAGGAACCCAACCATGAGCGATCTCGTCACGATCGAAGTCAAAGACCACGTAGCCGACGTCCGCCTGAATCGCCCCGACAAGATGAACGCAATCAACCAGGACATGTGGCAGGCGATCGCGGGAGCGGGAAAGGAACTCGCCGACAATCGCGAGATCCGGGCCGTTGTCCTATCGGGTAATGGTCGCGCCTTCTGTGCAGGCCTCGACATGGGGAGCTTTGCACAGATGGGAGAGCGGGATCCGTCCAAGAAGACGGTGATTCCGATCGCGAAGCCGGATGAGCTTCCGGGCAATCTTGCCCAGACCGCGGCGCTGCTCTGGAAGCGCCTGCCCATGCCGGTCATCTGCGCGATTCATGGCGTCGCCTTCGGCGCGGGCGCGCAAATCGCCCTTGGACCCGACATTCGTTTTGCCGCCCCCGATATCCGCATGTCCGTGTTGGAAATCAAATGGGGCCTGATCCCGGACGTCGGAATCACCCAGACATTGCGCAATCTGGTTCCCCTCGACATCGCCAAGGAGCTCACGTTTACCGGACGAATTCTCGATGGCGAAGCGGCCCAGGCACTCGGACTCGTGACCCATGTCGCTGAGGATCCATTGGCCGCCGCAATGGAACTCGCGACCGAGATTGCCAGTAAATCACCCGATGCGATTCGATCGGGCAAGCGACTGCTCGAAGAGGCCTGGCATGCAGACGAACGCACAGGGCTCGAACTCGAAACGAAGCTGCAAGTCGAATTGATCGGCAGCGAAAATCAACTCGAGGCGATTAGCGCGAACTTCGAAAAACGTGCCCCCGCCTTCAAGGACCCCAAATAGCCCTCAAGCGAAAGGCCTGACCATGGAACTCGACATCATCGCGCACCCAAGCGGCCTCGCCGAATCACAAGAGCACGCACGCCAACTCGAAGAAGCCGGCTTTGGTTCGATCTGGTGGACGGATGCGGGTCGTTCGGCCTATCTGGCCTGCACCGCCTCCGCGCTTGCGACCGAGCGAATCCAGATCGGTACCGGCATTGCCGTCGCCTTCGCGCGCAGTCCGATGGTGACGGCGGGAATCGCCTGGGAACTCGCAGCGGCCACCAAGGGGCGCTTCGTCCTGGGACTCGGCAGCCAGGTCAAGGCCCATATCGAGCGGCGCTACAGCGCGGAATTTTCTCCGCCGGGTCCGCGCATGAAAGAATATGTCGAGTCGGTCAAGGCGATCTTTCGCGCCTATCGGGGCGAAGAGAAGCTGGCCTACGAGGGCAAGTACTACAATTTCTCACTGTTGCCCGCCGCCTGGAGTCCCGGGCCGATCGAAGTCCCGGACCCACCCGTCTACATTTCGGCGGTGCTTCCTTACATGAGTCGTCTGGTCGGCGAAGTCGCCGATGGCATTCACGTCCATCCCCTCCATTCGCCAGAATATGTTCGTGACGTCCAGCGAACGGCCATCGAAGTCGGCTTGGCTCGATCGGGACGCTCCCTCGAGGACATCACCTTCTCCTGCCCGATCATGACAGCGGTCGGAGACACCGACGAAGAACTCGAAAAGACGCGTGAACATGCCAGGCTGATGGTCGGGTTCTATGGATCTACGCCCGCCTACGCGCCGATCCTCGAACATCACGGATTCGATGGTCTTTCTGGAGAACTCCATGCGGCCCAGAAGCGCGGAGACATCAAGGGCATGCTTGCGCTCGTGACCGACGAAGTGCTGGCCCCCTATATCGTGACCTCGAACTGGAATGATCTCGGCCCGACACTGGTCGAGCGCTACCGCGACCTCGCGCCTAACGTCCGCGTCACTTCGTATACGGCCGCGGAAAACTGGTCCGATCCGGCTGCGCGAGAAAAGTGGAAGCATGTCACGAAGTCGATGCGTGACGCCGGGTAGGAGACGACCGACAATGTCAGATAGGCCAGATAGATCAGATAGGCCAGAGAGCCCACCGATCGCGCCGACCCCATCCGGGGACGAGACAGTCCGGATCGAGCCGCGCGAGCACGGCTTCGGTGCGACCATTCGCGGAGTCGATCTGCGAGTGCCACTCGACAAAGCCTCGTCGGAGGCGATTCGAGAAGCCTGGGCCCGCCATGGCGTCGTCATCTTTCCGGATCAAGAACTCGACCACGAAGAACTCGAAGCGTTCACCCTGGCTCTCGGCGAATTCGGACACGACCCCTTCATCGAGGCGATGGCCGAGCACCCCCATATTCTCGAGTTGCGTCGCGAAGCCACGGAGAAAGCGGCCAACTTCGGAGCCGCCTGGCATTCCGATTGGAGCTTCCAGGCCAATCCGCCCGCCGGAACGCTCCTGCATTCCAAAATCGTTCCCCCCGTCGGTGGCAACACACTCTACGCCGACGGGCACCGAGCCTGGGAGGCGCTATCGCCCACCCTGCAATCCATGCTCGAAGGTCGGCAGGCCATCCACAGCGCGGCCTTCGCCTACGGGCCTCGCGGCGTACTCGCCAAAGAACCCCACGAGCGCACGATGAAGATCATTGTTTCTGAAGAGGCAGAAGAAACGGAGCTTCACCCGCTCGTCCGAACGCATCCAATGACCGGACGAAAATCGCTCTTCATCAATCCGGTCTACACCGTCGCGATCGAAGGCCTGCACCCGGAAGAGAATTTCGCGCTTCTGAAATTCCTCTACGACCATATGGTGAAGGAAGAATTCGTCTATCGGCATGAGTGGCAGCCAAACATGCTCGTGCTCTGGGACAATCGCTCAACGATGCATTTTGCGGAAGGCGGCTACGACGGACATCTACGTTTGCTGCACCGCACGACCCTGGCTGGCGACCGGCCCGCCTGACGATTCCTCGAAGAGCTTATGCACATCGACGTCCCTCCCACTTCATCACCCAGCCAGACTTCGCCGAAGGGCCGAGGAGCGAGGGGCATACCGCGTTCGCTGTACGATTCGAATTCTGAATGTTTCAGCGACACTTCGTCACAGCGGTGGTGCGTCGCACGCCGAATCAACACCGCCGACCGTTCGCGCGCGCGTCACTCGAAAGTCCAAACACGAATCGCCCGAATTCGCTCAGCGGTCTTTGCGACCGTCGCCGCTCTCTTGATTCTTGGATGCGCCCCCCAGAATAACAGCCACGATCACTCGATCGAAGCGATGTTCTTCGGCGACTCGATCACTTTCGACGCCTTCACTCTGAGCTATGCACGTCAGATCGAAGCGACCCGTCCCGCCGGCAGTATCCTGATCCATGCCTTCCCCGGCTATACGACTCGCGAATTTCTTCCTGGATCGGAGTTCTACGAGCGAGCGGACATCACGATGAATCGCCCGAAGCTCGCCTTCGTTCTTCTCGGAACCAACGATGCCTTCCTGCTATTACCGGCGAGCGAATACGACTTGAACCTACGCTCGTTCACGCAACAGCTGCTCGAAGACGGGGCTCGAAGAGTCATCTTGCTCACTCCGCCGAGAATATTCCTCGACTCTGAGAACGCCGATGCGGTTCTACCCCTTCTACATCAATACGTGGATGTTGTTTTTGGAATCTGCTCGGCTCCCGACGATGCGATCGACTGCGGCCCGAATCTTTATGACCTACTGGATGTCGACCACTTCAGGGACGGGGTACACCCGAATGCGGCGGGACAATCGCTGATCTTAGAAGCCGTCGGGGCGCACTTGGCACCCTGATGTCCCTCGGGAGACAGGCCCACATGCTCACGGGGCTCCGGCGTGACGACCCGCACGACGACCAAAGAACGTCGACTCCCCGATGCAAGTGCCACTCGAGTACCCGGTTCCGTCCTGCGCGATATTGCTAGCGCAACCGCCCACGGCGTAGAGACCGGGCACCGTCGACCCGTCCTCTCGCAAGACTTCGCCGTCGATCGAAACGTCGAGCCCGCCTAACGTAAAGGCCATATAAGTCGCCTGGCCCACGGACGCGTCGAGCGCCGCAAACGGCGGGTGGTCGAGGGGCGTCAACCACTTCTTGCCCTTGTGGAAGGTCGGGTCTTCGCCCTCCGCCGCGTGGCGGTTGTAGTTCTTCATCGTTTCTTGCAAGGCACCCTCCGGCATCCCAAGCGCCTTTTCCATTTCCTCGACCGTCTCGAAGGCGTCGACCAGCGGATAAGCCCCATAATGTGCCGGATCGACCGCATAAGTTGAATCGTCCACGATCAACCATCCCGCGCGACCGGATTGACGCGTCGTAAACAGGCTCGATCGTGAGTGGTAGGAGTCCTCGGACACATAACGACGGCCACTCTTGTTGACCAGGATTCCCTTGATATGACTTTCGGGCGGATAGAAGGCCGCCGTCACGAGCGCACCATCCATATGCGTGAGCTTGCCGCCGGCGAGCCGCCCCAATTGATGGCCGGCGCCATCGTCATTGGGCGTGAATTGGCGCGTGTATCCGTCGACCAGCAGCTCCGGGAGAAACTCTTCGAGCAACTCGTCGTTCTCCGTGAACTGCCCGGCCGCCAGGATCACACCTTTCCTGGCACGAACACATCCCTTCTCTTCCCCGAACGAGCGATAGCGAATGCCGACGATCCGTTCGCCGTCACGAATCAAGTGAGTCACGTACGCGTCACAAATGATGCGCACGCCCAAGGATTCAGCCCGAGCGATCAATCGCTCCATCATCTTGGCCCCGCCCAGATGACCCACCTCGGCCACCTTGTGGCCCCGCGGCGCCGGCTTGGCCTTGTCGCGAAAGGGATAGACCTCTTCGTTGCCCGACCAGATCAGGCATTCATCGGTCATCTGCAAAACGTGTTTACCCTTGTACATCGAATCATTGAAGGGCACGCCATTCGCCACGAGCCAGTCGAAATGATCAACGCTCTGCTCACAATAGGCGCGAATTTTTTCCTCATTCGGATCCGGCGTATTCATCACCAGATAGGTGTACATGTCCTCGACACTGTCCTCGACGCCGACCGCTTTCTGGACGCGCGTTCCACCGCCCAGGTAGACATGGCCCGCCGCCATCGAAGTCACACCGCCGCCGCCGCTCGCGCGCTCGAGGACCAGGACGTCCGCGCCGGCTTCGCGCGCTTCGATCGCTGCGCATACGCCGGCGCACCCCAGACCGACAATCACGACATCGGCTTCGTCGACCCAATCGTCGATGCTTTCGGCCTCACTCACTTCGTATTGCATGCGGCTCATCCTCTGTCTCCGCTGAAACTGTCTCCGTCGAATTCGAAGTCCGCGAGGTCCGGTTCCCGCGTCCAACGCCAATAGTCCACGAGCCGCCAGGGACTCAGGATATGAATCTTGCCGTGCGCATTCTTGTACCAGGAATACTTCACATAGGGGCTCGACCAGACGAGCGTCTCGAGCTCCTTCTGCACGCGATCATAGTATTCGTCATGCACAGCCTGACGCGGCTCCATCGAACGCCTTCCACCTTCGATCAAGGCCTTCAAGCAGCCCGAGATATAACGGATCTGACACTCGGAGTGGAAGATCAAACTGCCGCCATGTGCCAGGTTCGTACCCGGACCGTACATGCAGAAGAAATTCGGAAAATCGGGCATCGTCATCCCCAAGTAAGCCGCCGGCGACTCCCCCCAACGCTCCGATAGAACGACACCATCTCGCCCGACGACGCGCATCGGCCAAAGCATCTTGTTCGCTTGAAATCCGGTGGCATAGACGATCAAATCCACTTCGATCCGGCGGCCACTCTCGAGGATCACTGCGCTCTCATCGATGCGAGCGATTCCGTCACGTACCAATTCGACATCTTCGCGCTGAAGCGCGGCCAACCAACTGCCGTTGTCCTGCAAGGTCCGCTTCGCAGTCGGCGGATAGTCGGGGACGACCTTGTCGATCAGGTCTTGATTCTCGCCGAGCTGACCCACGATCCAATCCGTAAACATCATTCGCGCCGCTTCGTTCACGGGACTCACGGCCCGGGCCTGATCGGGATAATCCGGATCGATTCGAGCCGCCAGAAGCCCCGCATCGCAACCCGGCCAGAAGAGCAGGAAGCGATACCAGCCGCTGTAGAAGGGCAGATTGCGAATGGCCCATTGCACGCCCGCTCCGACCTTTTCGTGGTAGTTCGGATTGGGAAACATCCATTGGGCCGTACGCTGGAAAACCGTGAGATGTTCCGTGTCCGAAGCGATGGTCGGAACGATCTGGAAACCGCTGGCGCCCGCACCGATCACAGCGACGCGCTTGCCCTTGTAGTCGACCGAATGATCCCAATTCGACGAATGGAAGGCCGGCCCCTTGAAGTCCTCGCGGCCCGGAATATCGGGGAGCTTGGCGCGATTCAGTTGGCCGACGGCACTGATCACCGCGCGCGCGACATGATCGCGCTCACGTCCTTCCTTGTCGCGTGTGCGGACGGTCCAGGTCCCTTCCGCTTCGTTCCAGTCCGCGCTGACGACCTCGGTCTCCCACTCGACCGAGTCCCGGAGATCGTGGCGATCGAGGACGCCGTTGAAATAGGCCATGAGCTCGGGCTGTCGTGAGAAGAACTCGGACCAATGATCGTTCGGCTCGAAGCTATAGGAATAGAAATGGTTGCCAACGTCGACACGACAGCCCGGGTAGGTGTTCTCGTACCATGTGCCGCCGGCGGAGGGATTCTTCTCGATGATCGTGAACGGGATGCCCGCTTCTTTGAGCCGGAGGCCCGCAAGGATCCCCGACTGGCCACAGCCGATCACGACGACGGGAAAATCTCCGCGGGCGGCCACACTCCCGCCATCCCACTCGACCGCGCGTGTATCGCGGCCATCGAGTTCCATCTCCTCGAGCATCATCGGAAGATATTCTTCGGGCACCACGTCGCAGACCAGCCAATTCATCATCTCAGCAATCAGCTCACGGGAAAGCGGAGGCGGCTTCTTGCAACCCCCATCGCGATAGGTCTTGATCGCTTCGAGCGCGAGGGCGCGGGCCTCCGCCTGCATGGCCTCGGGCATGAAGCCCTGCACTTCGTTCAGGAATAGACCCTGAGGCTTGATCTCACTGCGAATCCATTTCGGATCGCCCGTCATGTGAACGAGCGAGAGCATCAGCGTCGGAACACTCAGGTCCTCCAACGCCAATGCGATCGCCGCGTCGTCTTCCGTCAGCATCGACGACTTTGCTCGCTTATTCGTATTGGTTCATGACCGGGGCACCGGCGAGATAGGCGCCAAAGGCCTTCACGATATCCTTCATGGCCGCCGACGTCTTGTGTGCTTCGAGGTCTTCCTCCGAGGCCCAACACTCGACCATCACAAAGCGCGAGTCGTCGTCGCAGCTCTTGAAGAGGTCGTACATCTCGCAGCCCTTGTCCTCGGCGCGAACGCGCGCGAGTGCGGGCGCAGCTGCCGCCTCGAAATCGGCCGCTTTGCCTTCTTTGATCGGGAGCTGCACAGTCAATCGGATCGCCATTCTACTGTCCTCTTTCGGATCATCGGATGATCGGATGAATCAGATGTGCCGGCCAGCCGAATCCACCAGAAGGACCCGCTCGGCTCGGGCGCTAGACGTTCGACCATAACCCAACCGAAGGCCCGCTCGCCGCCGATTCTCTTCGCGTTATCTTCGGCCCTCGGAATCACAAATCGAGAGGAGAACTTGGACATGGGAGCGGAAACCACGAAGGGATCGATTGTCGGCGGCGGGCTGGAAGGCATGGCCGTCCTGATCACGGGCGGGGGCTCCGGGATCGGGGCCGCCTGCGCCGAACGCCTCGCCGCTGACGGCGCCGCGGTAACAATTTGCGGTCGTACCGAGGCCAAACTCGAGGCGACCGCCGAGAGAATCGCCCCGCTCTGCCGAGGTGAAGGCAGCATCGCAACGATCGTGGCCGACGTCACGGTCGAGGAAGATGTCGAACGCATCGCCCGCAAGGCCGCCGAGCCGACCGGCTCACTCGACGGCTGCATCGCCAATGCCGGCGGTGGCGGCGGGATGCGCCCCTACCACCTGCAAGACACGGAAGAATTTCTCCGCGTCCTCCACTTGAACGTGTTGAGCACGATGCTGTGCGTGAAGCACACGACGCCCCTCATGGTGCAAGCCGGCGGCGGCTCGTTCATCGGCATGTCCTCGATCGCCGGCCATCTTACTCATCCCTATTTCGGCGCCTACTGTGTCAGCAAAGCCGGCATCGAGGAGATGATGAAGAACGCGGCCGACGAGTTCGGCTCGCGGCGTATCCGGTTCAACTCGATTCGCCCTGGCTTCATCGCAACAGAAATGATGGCGCCCATCCCGAGAGAGAGCGAAGTCTACGCATCCTATTTGCGCAACACGCCGATGGAAGACGTGGGCCAACCCGAGGACGTCGCCCATCTCGCCCGCTTCTTGATCGGCCCGGAGTCCCGGTGGATCACGGGTGTCGCGATCAATGTCGATGGGGGGCACGCCTTGCGTCGCGGTCCCGATTTCGGAGAATTCGTCGAGCCCGCAATCGGCAAGGAGGCGTTGACCGGAGGGCCGCCTAACACATGAGACCCGAGAGCGAAAATCGGCGGCCCAACAACTGAACGTACGCGAGTCCAGACGCCGAACAGGTAGGGAAATCAGACGGTTTTTTCAGCACGTCCGACCGTCCGGGCGCAAGCACGGCACCTGCCTCCAGGTGACAGGGTCAATCGTCGCAGTCGATCCGCTGTGCAACACTTCGATTCCGCTCGTTGATTCAGGAGTGCTCAATGGAAATTGGAGTCGCCGTTCGCACGATGGGACCGCAATCGAGCCGGGAGATCCTACTCGCCTGTGTGCAAGCTGCCGAACGCGCCGGCCTGGCGGACATCTGGGTGCAAGACCATCTGGCGATCCCGCCCGACGACGCAAAAGGCTCCGGCGGGCGCTATCTGGACCCCTTGACCACGCTCGCGTTCCTGGCGGCGTCGACCTCGCAGATCGGTCTCGGGACGGGCGTGCTCAATATTCCGTACCGTCCCGCTCTCCCCACGGCCAAGGCCCTGGCAACCATCCAGGAACTCTCGCAAGGCCGGCTCCGCTTCGGCATCGGGGTTGGATGGATGGACGCCGAGTTTCGCGCCCTGGGTATCTCGCGCAATCAGCGCGGGCGACTGACCGACGAGGGACTCGCACTCATACGCGAGTGCTTCGAAAACGACGAAGTCGAATCGGGGGGCCAAAAATTCTTGTTCCTGCCAAGGCCGGAGCGTCCACCAATCTATGTCGGAGGAAGTGGGCTTCACGCCCTCGAGCGAACCGTCGCCTACGGCGACGGTTGGTTGCCGATGGGGGGCGACCCGGAAAAGTTGCGCGTGGCCATCGCCGAACTTGGCGAACTCGCCGCCAAGGCGGGCCGGCGGTTGCCGGAGGTCAAACTCTTGACCTCGCTCCCACTCGAAGATCGAGAGAAATCGATCGACCTTCTTGGAAAGCTCAAAGCCGTCGGGGTGACGAGCCTGATTCAGAGTGTTCGATACAACGAGGCGTCGGAGTTCAGCGCGAGCATCGACCAGTTAGTCGATGTTTCGCGAGGGCGGTGACACCGAAGGAGAGCCGCCTGACGATCTCGGCGAGTGATTCGTCTACCTCCGCGCGGTCCCGTGCCAGCGTGCGTGCAGGAAGTTCAAGCTGCGTATTCTGCACGACCGAGAAGTACAAATTTGTTAGTCAAGCCTCGATCGAGGAGTGTTCGCCGTTGAACGATGGCGTTCGCGTTTCGCAGCCAGTGATTGGAAAGACTGTTCCGAATCAGGAGCGGGCCGGCACGAATGCCGACGCGTTTTCATTGTTTGGTCGACGCCCCCTCGTTCGTCGCGATTCCGGGTACCGGCAATGCTAGAAGGATCGGCGTCGAGCCAGCCGCTAAAGATGTGTTGAATAACCCGACGACTGAGATCGAGAAGCCCGCGATCGTCCACAAGAACAACCCGCCTGCCGCTGTCAGCACCAACTCGTCACCTGGTGACAGACTCGCATTCGCCCCAAGCTCGGCGCGAACAAAAAAAGTACGCCATCCAAAACATGGCGCACGCGAAACCCCACCCCGCCGCCATCACACCGGGACCTGCCGGATGACTGCGACGCAAGACTAACTCCGCACCCAATAGCAAGAGTCCACACGCGAGATAGTCGACGATCTACATGGGCGGATCACTCCAGTCTCCCCAGTGGTGAATGGTCTCGACGATCGCGAGGGTGACAGCGAAGATCAGCCCTGCCCAAGCTGCGATTCGGACTAGCCGATTCGACTGCATCTGTCGGTCTCCTTTGCCTCGTACACTCTCGATGTCGATTCGAGGTTGAAAGGTCAGGCCTCGTCCCGCGCACAGAGATAGAAGACATAGTCATAGCTTTCTCCGTGCGTGCGGAAGAGGTCGATTTCGGACTGGAGACCCTCGAGCTGTCCCAACACGTCGGCGGAGCCAGCGAATCGTTTGCGCAGAGATGCGAGCCTCGCGTCCATCGGGCCGTAATAATCCGTCCACCACGCCTCGCGTCCAAGAGGGAAGTCTGAGATTGCGCGGTAGCCGGCGGCCTCGATTTCGCCAAGATGATCACTGCGTGTGCCCATCCCCGGATACGCGTTTCGCCAAAAATCGACCGCGGCTCCTGGCCTATCATCGCTGAGCCAGGACAGTTCAGTGACTGCCAGAAAGCCGTTCGGCACGAGCAGTCGACGCCACGCGCGCAGGCCCGAATCGAAACCCATATTATAGATCGCCCCCTCGGACCAGATTCCGTCGAAGACCGCGTCCCCGAAAGGGAGGTCGTCCATCGAAGCCACGCGCGGGACAAGTCGATCGCTGAGGCCGGCCGAGGCGAATCGCGCAGCGACCGCGGTTACATCGAGATCGACGGCGGTGATCGCCGCATTGGTTAGCCGCGCAAGGCAGAGCGTTTGGCGTCCTGCTCCACACCCGATATCGAGTATCTGTGCGCTATCCGAAAGCGGCTCGACAAGGCGAATCGCGCGCTCGGTCATCAGGTCACTGCCAGGTCCTTGCTGGGGCAGTTGGGAAAAAATGTCTGTATTGAAGTCGAAGTCGCGGGCCATCGCGGGAGCCTAGCATGTCGTTTTACATGGCTCTGGATCGATCCTTTCACGATGAGGGAGTTGGAAAAAGAAGGCCCCTTTTCTGTACCGTCGGTAAGTACAAGTGAACCGGTAGTGCAGAAAACGCTACTTGAATTCACTATCCGCATCGCGCGCTTCGTCGACGTCACATAGTTGGCATGTGCGGGTCCCACTATCATCCGGCGCGCCATACTGGGGCTGACCAGATCGTCGGCAGCCCAGATACGACTTCCAGGATCAGCGCCTCAAGCCGCCAAGCGCAGACCCGATGGCATCATTCGCACCTTTCGCGGCCTTCTCCGTCGTGTCGGCTTGCACCTTGGCCTTCGCATCGTCGATCGCTGCTGCGACACGATCCGGGGAATATTCCTCCGCGGCGACCTTGAGCTTCGTCGCCGTTGCATCGATATCGCTGCCGGTCTTTTCGTAGAGCGCACCAACGTCGTCGAGATCGGTCTCTGAGCTTTTCGAGACGAACAACAATTGCGTCACTGAGTCCAGCGAAAGACCATTCTCGAGCAAACCCGTCACCGAACTCGCAGGTACGCCGAATTGCTCAGCGAGCGGTCCGGCCAACGCGGCCGCAGCGTCGGTCAAGCCGGCCTGGGAGGAGCGTGCCAATCCCAATGTGCTCAAGAAGATCACGATGAGAACGGAAAGGATGAGGCTACGTCGAGGCTGGGCCATTGAATTTCTCCTTGAGGTTGTCGCAAATGCCGCGCCAGTGATAGCGCGCTAGAGAAAATTCGGCGAACAGTCCCGACCGATTCCGAATCCCCGCACAGTTCAGACCCGACGCATTCCTCGACGCCTACCTGGAAGCCTTCGCGCCGCCCGGCCGGCACTCAAAATGCTTCGTCCAGTGAGTCTGCATATCGATGAGCGTCCCCCCATGGCTTCGCCCACTCGCACATGGCGCCAGGACGCCGTGATAGCGGACCTGATGGGCACGTAGAGGAGTAAGGAGCGGCGCCAATCGTTTTCTAGAAGCTCACGCCGCTCCACCACGACATGCGTCGTCCCATCTCGCCGGCATGTCTTCAGTCGATACGCCAGACGCCCATCGGCCATCGGCCATCGATTCGAGGCGAGGCGAGGCGATCGAGCGAGCGCGAGCCTAGAACTCGAGCACCGTCCGCAGCCCCCGACTCGCCCGCATATCATCAAGCCCGAGATTCACGTCCTCGATCGGCCGGCGATGGCTGATCATGCTTTCGAGATCGAGCGCGCCCTTGCGCCACAGGGCCAGGAAGCGGGGAATGTCGCGGTGTCCGTTGCAAGAGCCGAGTAGCGATCCCAGGAGTTTCTTTTCATGGGTGAGCAGCATGGCGGGAATCGGCAATTCGAGGGGATCGATCGCCGCGCCAACCATCACCGTCGTGCCACCGATGCGACTCGCCGCCAGCCCGTCCGAAATCAGCTTCGAACTGCCGGCCCCGTCGAAGGCATAGTCGACGCCGATTCCCCCGGTCCATTCGATGGCCCGCGCGACGACGTCTTCGGCGTTGGGATCCAGGATATCCGTCGCGCCAAAATTCGCGGCATAATCCCGGCGTGCGGCCACGGGATCCGAAACGATGATGCGCGAAGCATTCGCGAGTCGAGCGCCCTGTACGATCGAAATTCCGATCCCGCCAAGCCCCATCACGAGAACGGTCGCGCCCTCCTCCACCTTCGCCGTATTCAAGACCGCCCCGACACCCGTCTGGACGGCACAGCCAATCACACAGGCGATGTCGAGGGGCGTATCGTCGGGCACCTTGATCGCTCGCCCTTCACTCACGAGCGCGTACTCGCCCCAACCCCCAAGACCAAAACCCTGAAAGACCGAGGCACCGTTTCGCGAAAGCGGACTCGTGCCGTCTTCGCGAACGCCAGTCATGAAACTCTGGCCATCCACACAGAGCGAGAACTCGCTGCGGACGCAGTAATAGCAAGCGCCACACGATGGCAACGGTGTCAGCATGACCTTGTCGCCCTTCGAAAGTCGCGTCACCGCACCGCCGACTTCTTCGACGACCCCAGCCGCCTCGTGTCCGTAGACACATGGAAGCTGTGCGCTCGCCGGCAGGTCGACCATCGTGAGATCCGAATGACAGATCCCACAATGCGAAACCTTCACCACGACATCCCGGGGTCCGGGCGCTTCGATCACCACATCGTCGACGACGACTAGCGGGCTTTCGTTCTTTTCGAGCAGTGCGGCACGCATCGTATTTACCCCGGCATCAAGCTGTTGAGATTCTCTTCGAGCGTCGAGCGGATCAAATTGACCGTCTCGCCGTGCGCCAGCCGCTTGTTGTTCCGAAAGGCCGGCTGCTTCAATTTCGCAAGCCGCGCTGCAGCCGCGAAACACTCCGCTTCGAGCTGATCGGGGGCAACAACGCGGTCGAGGATCCCGATCTCGCAAGCGCCCGCCGGGTCGTAGATCGTCGAATGAACGATCGCTCGATCGAAATGGCGCTTCGAGATCCGCGCCCGCGCGAGTTCCAGTCCAAAGGTCGGCAATGTCATCCCGATGGCGGTTTCGTTCATGCCGATCTTGAAATCGCCTGACGCGCCGATTCGCTCGTCCCCGGCCATCGTGATAAATGCACCCATCGCAATCGCATGCCCAGCGCAACCGACCACGATCGGCTTCGCATGGTCGTAGATCGCCATCAACAACTCCGCGCCCGCCGTCAGCATTCCGCGTACAGCCTCCGGTCCTTTGCCCATCGTCGGCAGATCGAATCCCCCGCTGAACATGCCGGCTCGCCCAAATATCACGACCGCATCCGCGGACTCTTCGGCCAGCGCGAGACCGCTCATCAACTCGTCGGCGACCGCCTTCGAGATCGAATTGGGTTTGCCATGGTCGAGCCTGAGAACAAAAATCCCGTCCTGCATCTCACTCTTCACGAATTTCATCGAACTACGCCTTCTTGATCGAATAGCGGAGAATAGCTCCGCCGAGTTCTAGTTCGGCCCCATCGTCGATCTGCTCACGCGAAGCGAATTCAGTGGCCAGTACTTCGCGCGAAATCATTTCGGCATGTGCTTCGAGGGCAGCTTTCAGATCGGCGTCGGAACTGGACCACAGCACGTGGATCCGGTCGGAGATCTCGAAGCCATTCTCCTTGCGGGCGTTATTCAGGAGATTGATCGCATCCCGAGCGATCCCTTCGCGTCGAAGCCCATCGTCGAGCGTCGTGTCGAGTACGACCGTATAGACGCCATCCGTCGCCGACGCCGCGTCGCCGACGACCGCCCGCTGAAACAAGACATCTTCAAGTCGAAGCGCCTCGCCTGCAACAAGGATCGACTCACCCGCCTCCAAACGACTCACTTCTTCAAAACCCCAGCCCGCAAGCACAGGCCCGATCTCCTTCAGCTTCGGACCACAACGCTTTCCCAGGGTCTTGAAATTCGGCTTGACCGTCACGGTTGCGACCGCGCTCTCGTCCTTCTCGACGGACACGGTCTTCACATTCAGCTCACTGGCAATCAAAGCGGAGGCGGCGACCACATCCTCACGCACGCTCTGGTCGCGATGCACGACCGTCAACTCGCGCAGAGGTTGCCTGACCTTGATCTTGAAATCCTCGCGCACCCGGCGCCCCAGTGTCGACACCGCACGCACCGTCGACATCCGTCGTTCGAGCGTCGCGTCGAGCGCGGCCTCTTCGACCTGCGGAAAGTCACACCAATGAATACTGGCTGCCGCCGACTCGTCGACCGGCCGCACCAGACGTTGGTACACGACTTCGGTCAGAAAGGGCATGAAGGGTGCGAGGACCTTCGAGAAGGTGGTCAAGACTTCATAGAGTGTGGCGAAAGCGTTCGTCTTGTCGCCGTCGTCTTCCGTCTTCCAGAACCGTTCGCGAGATCGCCGGACATACCAATTCGTCAGATCATCGATGAAGCTCACCAGCCGGGGAACGACCGCATAGAGCCGATAGGCCTCCATCTCGTGATTCACATCCCGCACCAGGCTTTGCAGCACAGACAGAATCCAACGATCGATGTCCGCGCGCTCCGATCGGGGCGCCGCCTGCCAGGTCCGGGGGTCGTAGCCGTCGATGCTCGCGTAGGTCGTAAAGAAGGAGAGCACGTTCCAATAGGGCAGGACGACCGTGCGAACGATCTCCTTCAACCCCGCCTCCTCGAAGCGCAACTCTTCGGCGCGCACGACGGGTGAGTCGATCAGGTAGGCGCGAAGCGCGTCGGCACCAAATGCGTTCAGCATCTCGTTCGGGTCGGGATAGTTCTTCAGGCTCTTCGACATCTTCTTGCCGTCAGCGGCCAGGATCATGCCGTTCACGATCACATTTTGATACGGACTCTTGCCAAAGAGACTGGTTCCCAGAACCAGGGTCGTATAGAACCAACCCCGAGTCTGATCGAGACCCTCGGCAATGAAATCGGCAGGAAAGAAGGCGTCGAGTTCATCTGCTCGTTCGAAGGGATAGTGCTGCTGTGCATAGGGCATCGAGCCCGACTCGAACCAACAGTCGAGGACTTCCGGTGTCCGTCGGTAGGTCTTGCCGTCGCGTTCGATGACGATTTCGTCGACGATGTGTTTGTGGAGATCCTCGACCGCGACACCCGAGAGGGATTCCAATTCGGCACGGGAGCCGACGCAGATCGTGTCCTCGGGATCGTCGACGTTGATCCAGACGGGAATGCATGAACCCCAGAATCGATTGCGACTGATATTCCAATCGTTGGCATCGCGCAGCCAATTCCCGAAGCGATTCGAACCAACGTTCTCGGGCACCCAACCGACCTGCTCGTTATTCGCGACGAGGTCCGCTCGCAGATCCTCGACCTTCACGTACCAGGCCTCGATAGCGCGGTAGATCAGCGGCGTATCCGTGCGCTCACAAAAGGGATAGCTATGGACGAGAGTGCTTTGCTCGACGAGATTGCCATCGTCCTTCAATTTGCGAATGATGGGTTTGTCCGCGTCTTTGCAGAAGAGTCCTTCGAATTCCGTGACCGGGGCACAGAAACGCGCCTCATTATCGAGGGGGTCGACGAGATCGATGCCCGCCGCGCGACCGATCCTGAAATCGTCTTCGCCGTAGGCGGGGGCGATGTGAACGATGCCTGTGCCCTCCTCCGTGGTCACGAAGGCATCTTCGAGTACGACGAAGCTATTCGGTTGGTCCGCAAAGTATGAAAAGAGCGGCTCGTATCGGAGCCCGACGAGATCCGATCCACGAACGCGTCGCACCAGGCGATATTTCTCCCCTGTCGCCCCCAGCGCACCCTCGTTCGATCCGGATCCGTCCGACGAGGCCAAGGACTTGGCGAGCGGCCCGTCATAGGCGGCGAGCCTTGCCTCCGCAAAGATGATCTGATCGCGACTTTCGAGATCTTCCAGCACGACGTAATCGATTTCCGGCCCCACACAGAGCGCGAGGTTTTCCGGCAAGGTCCAGGGCGTCGTCGTCCACGCCGTCAGGTAGAGCGAGCGGCCGCCTTCGAGGCCCGGCGCGATCGCCTCCTGCCCAGCGACCACGCGAAGGCGCACGGTGATGGCGGGATCCTGGACGTCTTTGTAGTTGTTATTCGCTTCGAAGTTCGAGAGCGGCGTCGCCAGCTTGCAGGAATAGGGCATGATCCGATAGCTCTTGTAGACGCGATCTTTTTCCCAAAGCTGCTTGAAGACCCACCACACCGACTCCATGTAGTCGACGTCCATCGTCTTGTAGTCGTCATCGAAGTCGACCCATCGCCCCATCCGCGTGACGGTCTCACGCCAATCGGCCACGTAGGTATCGACCATCTTGCGACATTGTTCGTTGAAGACATCGACGCCGCGCTCGAGGATCTCGCTCGTCCCAGCCAATCCGAGCGCCTCTTGCGCCAAGGCTTCGATCGGCAGTCCGTGACAATCCCAACCGAAACGTCGCTCGACGGGATGACCCCGCATATTCCAGAATCGCGGAACGATGTCCTTGATCGTCCCGGCCAGAAGATGCCCGTAGTGTGGCTTGCCCGTCGCGAAGGGAGGGCCGTCATAGAAAACGAATGGCGAGTGACCGGCGCGTCGTCGGTTGCTCTCCTGGAACGCATCGATCTCCGCCCACAATTCGAGAATCCGCAGCTCCATCGCGGGAAAATCAGCGGTGGCTTCGACACGCTCGAAGACAGGCTTGGCGGACGCGCTCATCTCAGCCTTTCTCATCGGCCGACTTCCCGGCCTGTTCGTCTTGGGTGTGCCCTCCAGAGTTGGACGGGCACACACGTAGGTTTCTCGCTCGAGTTCGGCCGCGTCCCAATCATCTGGACTCGTGCCGTACCGTGAGCGTCCGGAGTATGGGGGCAAACGGGCGGCGCCTCAATCACTTCGGGTGATTCTCGACCACCGGATCCAGCCGGCCGCTGTGCTAAACCCGCCGAACCCCGAAAGGAGTTCCACGCATGGACCTCGGCACCCTGCTCCACGGCACGAATCCGCTCCTGCTCGATCTCGCCCTGCTCGGGGGACGGGTCGCGATCGGGCTCTGCTTCGTCGTACACGCCCTGGGAAAGCTCGGAATCGTGGGTTCCGGAACGATGGCAGGTTTCGCGCAGTGGTTGGAGGCGCTCGGGGTTCCGATGCCCGCGGTCCAGGCGAGGTTGGCGATGGCCTCGGAACTGGTCGGCGGGCTCCTTCTGACCCTGGGCCTGGCCACCCGTCCGGCCGCCTTCGTATTGATCATCACAATGGCCGTGGCCGGAATCGTCGGCCATCGCGGCGCCGGCTACCTGATCACGAATGATCCACCCGGCGCCGAGTACACGCTCAATCTCGCGGTCGTTTGCATGATGTTCCTGCTGATCGGGCCCGGAGCCATCTCGCTGGACGCCACGCTCTTCTAGCCCGATCATCGGCGACGAGGTCTGCTGCCCGGAGTCGCTCACGCATGCTGAAGGTCTGTCTCGCGCTGCCCGTTTTCTATCCGACCTTCGCCGGCGGGCCGCTTCGCTTCCTGCACTATCAGCCAGGCCTTCGAAAGCGCGACATCTATTCGCGCGTGCTCGCGGGAACACCGCGGGACAAGGACGATTTCCATCCAACCCAAGAATCGGACGTGCGGCGAGACGGCCCGCCTTTCGAATCAACCACCCTCTGCGCTTCGCCCCCTCACCCGATCTCTTTGGGCGAAATGTTTCCGATCGACGAAATCGACGGCTTGCCCATCCACCGCGTCCGTCTGCCAGCCGCGACGGGGGTTCGCAGAACGTCCGAATATTTCCGCGCGCTGATCAGACTTTGCCGGAACCCCGAAACACGACCCGACGTGATTCAGCTTCATTCCTTCGAACGATTGGAATCGATCTATTGGCTTTGGCGCTTGCGGCGTCTTCATATCCCGCTGGTCTACGCGATCCAGATCGCGCGCCCCATTCGACAACGGGGGCGCATCGCCCGCTGGCTACAAAAAACGATGCGACGCGTTTTCTACAACCGTTTCGACGGGATCGTCACCAATAGCAGTGAGATCTCCGATCGGCTCCGGGGCCTCGGTATCCAAACGCCCATCGCCGTCATCTCGAACGGCGTCGACCTCACACGCTATCGAAGCAGCCCCGACCCCGACCAACGTTTGCGCGTTCGACGCGCACTCGGCGTCACGAGCGCGGGGCCAATCATTCTTTCGGTCGGCGCAATCTGCCCACGCAAGGGCACGGATCTCTTGATCGAGGCCTGGACAAGGCTCCTCGAGCGAGACTCCCAAGCGGAACTCGTACTGGTCGGACCACGCCACGACCTGAACAACCCCGGGCTTCGCGAATTCCACTCGAAAATCGAAAAGCTGATCAGCGAATCCAGACATCCCGAACGCGTCCATATGCTAGGCGTCCAAAACGAGATGAACGACATCTATGCGGCCGCCGACCTCGTCGTCCTCCCCTCCTCGCGAGAGGGCATGCCGAACGCGGTGCTCGAAGCCATGGCATGCGAGCGAGCGGTCCTGCTCACCCCCTTCCTCGGGCAGACATCGGCGCTCGGCCGACCCGGCTTCGAGTTCGAAGAATCGAATCGGTCTCCGGCCGCACTGGCCGAGGCGATCGAGGGATTATTGGCCGATCCCGGTCGTCGTCGTGAGCTCATTCGCCGGGGAAGAGCCTGGGTCGAGGAGACCCTCGACGTCGAGCAAAGCCTCGACCAAATCGCGGACTTCTATCATAGGGCCGCTGATCGCCGGCTCCGGCATTCGCCCCCGCCCTCTCCATCCAACCACCTCCTCTTCGTCACCGATCGAAAATTCTGGCGCCGCTCAATCGGCTCCGAAGCGCGGATCGCCGCCCTCGTTCTCCATCTCGCTCGCGCCGGGTTTTCGATCTCGGTTGCCTATCTGGGGCGACTCCGTGGAGATGACCGACGCGACGCAGCGGATTTCGCATCCAGCGAAGAAAGGGTTGAGATCATCGGGCGCACGCTGGGCCAATTCGTATTCGGGTCGGCAATCCAATCACTGCGAGATTCCATACGCCGAATCGTACGGTCGCGGAAGGCGATGCCCGATCCGCAATCGGCCGAGTACGCCCAACAGGGTTCCCCGGCGCGACGAAAATTCGTCCAGCGCGTTCTTCGCGAAACTCAACCGAGCGTCGTCATCGTCGAATTTCTACGACTGACCTACACCGTCTACCCAAGGCCAGCCGCCCCGACCGGCTCAGCAGAGCACACCGAAAGGGACGCCTTCGAAAAGCCGCCGCGCTATTGGATCGACACGCACGATGCAATGCATCAAAGAGCCGAGCGGTACCGAAGCGCGGGGCAGCCAATTCCGAAGGCGATCACGGCCCGGCAGGAGACTCGTCTGCTCGCGACCTACGACACGGTGTTGGCGATCCAGGCAAAGGAAGCGGCGACCTTTCGCACCTTGCTCCCTGACAAAGAGGTGCTGGTCGTCCCGCACGGGCTCACGACGACGAAACGACGTGAGAATCGCCGCAATCGCCCGCTACTCGGAGATTCGGCCAGGCCGATTCGAATCGGATTTCTGGGCGGACGCGACGTGTCGAATCGACAATCACTTGAGTGGTTCATCAAGGCGGTCTGGCCGGCGCTTCGTTCACGTTTCGGAAGGGGCGTCGAGTTCCACATTGCGGGACCCGTCTGTCAGCACGGTCCCTTCTCGGCACCCGGCCTCATTTGTCGGGGCGTCGTCGATTCCGCCGAGCATTTCTGGAACCAAGTGGACATCGCCATCAATCCCGTTCAGTTCGGCAGCGGACTCAAGATCAAGAATGTCGAGGCCTTGGCCTATGGCTGCGCGCTCGCAACGACCCCGATCGGCGCCGAGGGCATCGAAGCCGCGAGCCCAGACGGACTGGGAATCGCGACCACTGAAGTCGAGTGGACGAACCTTTTGGTTGGCTGGCTAGCGGATCCCGACAAGCTAGCGAGCGTGGCTCGGCGAGGATGTGACTTTGCCGATACCCATCTCTGCGAGGACATCGCTTTCCGCGCGCTGCGCACACGCCTGTTCGAGACGATGACCGAAAGAGCACGATGAGCCGGGCCATTCTGGGTCAGCTCTTCCTTGTACTTGCTTCGCGTCGCGCCTTTGAGTCGCTGGTTGGGCCGATTCCCGAGGCCATGCAACCGCTCTTTCGATTCTTGAAAAGCAATCAGACCGCACGGATCCAAGCCCTGCTCCCCGATTGCCGGCTCGTCCTCTCGAAGAACTACCGCCGCCCTGCAAGCAATCGCTGGGTACTCGAGGCGCGCCGGCAGGGAATCCCGACGCTTCTATTGATCGACGGTCCACTGGAATGGTCGAACCTCTACCCGCCCAAGCCGGGGTCGGGCCCCGGGAAGAAACGAACACTTTCGCTCTTCGAACCCATCCTTCACGACGCCGTTGCCTGCCTCGGCGATGCGCAACAGCAATGGATCGACCACAGGAATGCCGAACGAGGAATCAGCTACATGAACTACGCCAATCATCGGATCCAAACGACGACCAATGACGTGCCGAGCGACGCAGCGCCCGAATTCGACTTCCTGTTGACGACGGCGAAGACGCCGTATTTCGGGGACCGCGAGGCGCGCGCGCTTGGCGCAGCGCTCGAGGCCTGTGCGACGGCCCTCGAACGCGGTGGATACCGGGTTCTCCTGCGCATAGCGGACGACGCGCTTCGCGCCGCAATCGAGCCCACACGCGCCGCCTCTCCCTCGCAATTCGGCTCGAGCCCCGAAAGCGAACGAATAAGTGAAGCGTTGACGCGCGTTCGATGCGTCATCGGGACTCCGAGCAGCGTGCTCCTCGAAGCGATGCAACAGGGAAAACCCACCGCACAGCTGATGTTTCGTGACAGTCCGCTCTTCTACCAATCGGGCTGGCTGCTCGGATGCAACGAGGACTGGAAAACGAGCTTCGAATCGATGTTGGCCGCGAATCCCGAGCGAATGGAATCCCAAGCGCGAACGCTGACGGAGAATCTCTCCCACGATGACTTTTTCTCACACTGCGAGGAGTTCGGGCCGGGTAAGCGACTCGAATCGCCACGACCCTTCGACGACCTCGACCTCGCATTCGAGGTCGAGTTGCTGCGCCGATTACTCGGCTGGCGAGCGAGACTCCTTGCACCGATCCTGCGCGCCCTCTCCCCGCGATCGCGCCTAAATCCCTGACACTCTCCGAGCGTGAACAAGCTAGGCTCCCGTCATGCCGAGGCGCCCGATCCGACGTTTGCTTGCCAGAATCATCATTTCCGGCACGGGTTGGAAGCCGGACGGCGAGCGACCCGTAGCCAAGAAATTCGTATTGATTGCCGCCCCGCATACGACGAATTGGGATTTCATCTACCTACTCTCATTCGCCGCCCTCTTCGATGTCGAGATCTCCTGGATGGGCAAGCACACGCTTTTTCGCTGGCCCTTCGGCCCCTTCATGCGCGCCCTGGGCGGCGTCCCGGTTCGTCGCAGCAAGCGTGAAAAATTGGTGACCGCGATGGCGCGCACCTTCGACGATCACGAAGAACTCGGCCTCGTCGTCCCTGCCGAAGGCACACGCGGCTATGTCGACTATTGGAAATCCGGCTTCTACCACATTGCCATGACCGCGGATGTTCCCATCGTCATGAGCTACCTCGACTACTCGAAAAAGATCGGCGGGTTCGGCCCGGCCTTCTTTCCAAAGGGGAATATCGAGCAAGACATGGACGCAATCCGGACCTTCTATGAAGGCCGCAAGGGAAAGTACCCAGAACGCTTCGGACGAATCCGACTTCGCGAAGAAGATCAGCCGCCCAGTTGACGGCCGAGAAAGAGCGCAGGAAAAACCTCGATTCGTCGACGACCCGGGAACCTTCGGCCACTTCGATTCCCCCTTCCATCGTGGCCACTTCAGAACAGATCAGGGCAGCCCAGAATGGAGACCTGGTCGCGATGAGCGACCTCGTTGACGCAGTGATGCCCTGGGTCGGCCGGCTTTGTGGATCGATCGCCCTCGACGCCGGGCCCGACGCCGCCCAGGAGACGCTGATCCAGGTGATGCGCGATCTAAAGGGATTGCGCGACCCCGGCGCTTTTCGCTCCTGGGTCCGTCGAATCGCGACCCGGGAGGCGATTCGACACGCCACGCGCGCCCGGCGCGAGCCGCCGATCGAAGACGTTGATCGGATCGAACACCGTCGCGACAACACCTTCGACAGCACCTTCGAAAACACCTGCGGCAACCCTCGAGACAGCACTCTCGACCCCGGACTCCGCCACGACGTCGCGATCGTCCTGGCCGAGCTGCCCGCGGATCAGCGAGCCATTCTCGTCCTGCGAGACCTCGAAGGTCTATCGGAGGCCGAAGCCGCGGCGCTGCTCGACGTGGCCAAAGGCACCATCAAATCCAGACTGCATCGCGCCCGCGAGGCGTTTCGAAAGAGGTGGCCCACATGAGCCCCGACGACAATGAAATCGGCAATGGAGATCGCACTGACAGCGGCGGTGAAAATGGACCGCGCAGGTCACAGGGCGAGGGCCAGCTTGCCTCGAACTCAGGCGCACAAAGCCGACCACTCGAAACTGAACGCTATGCGTGGCCGACGGTCGAAATCGATCCCGTCGAAAAGATGAGGGCGATCGCGGCCGCTCTGCCCTACGTCGCGAGTGATGAGGCCGTCTTCGACGCCCCTTTCGAACGTTTCTGGCGCTTCATCGAGGACCTCGAAACGAATACACCGAGAATCGAAGGCACTGTCGATCGACTCGAGATTCTCGAGCGAAACGGTGATCGGCTCCGCCTGAAAGCGCGCACGCCGATCGGCACCTGGGACGAATTCGACGTCGTGCTGCGTCGGGGCTTTTGCGTCATGCAAGGTCGATCTGGACAGATCGGCATGGCTGCACGACCGGAAAGCGGCACCACGACACGCTTCTTCCACTTCGAGGGCACACCGATGCTCGGTCGAATCGCTCGCCCCTTCTTTTCCTGGAATATTCGTCAGGACTTCCGGCGATTGCGGGAGCTTTTGGCCGCAGAGATCTGATTCGGCACTACCCGAGGAAGAGTCCGGCCGCCGGATTGCCACTTTCCTCGACCCACGGATAGCCAAGGTCTTCAAGAAAACGCTCGAACTCGGCGTTTTCTGCGGGCGAGATTTCGAGCCCCGCCAAGACACGGCCGAAGGCGGCTCCATGATTGCGATAGTGAAAGAGGCTGATATTCCAGCGCCCACCCACCCGATCCAAAAAGCGAACCAGCGCCCCGGGTCGTTCGGGAAACTCGAAACGGAAAAGCCTTTCATCGGGCATCGAAGCCCGACCGCCCACCATGAAGCGAACGTGCAATTTCGCCAACTCATTTCCCGTCATGTCGACGACGGCAAAGCCCGCACGACGCAAGCCGTCCATCACCTCTTCGCGCTCGGATCGCTTACCCGAAAGCCCGACTCCGACGAAGACGTGCGCCTCGTTGGCCCCGCCGTAGCGGTAGTTGAACTCCGTCACCGAATGCCCGCCTAACGCACGACACAAAGAGCGGAACGCACCGGGCTCTTCGGGAATCGTCACGGCAAGCAAGGCTTCCCGCTGCTCGCCGATGGCTGCGCGCTCGGCCACATGACGCAAGCGATCGAAGTTCATGTTCGCGCCACTGTCGATGGCGATCAGGCTCGCGCCGCGAATGTCGCCATCCTTCACCCAGCGTTTGAGCCCAGCCATCGCCAGCGCACCCGCCGGCTCCGCAATCGATCGCGTGTCATCGAAGATGTCGCGAATCGCAGCACAGATTTCGTCGATCCCGACCGTCACGACTTCATCCACGAGGTCGCGCACGATCTCGAAGGGACGTGTCCCGATCTGACGAACGGCGACCCCGTCTGCGAAAAGCCCGACCGGCCCGACATCGACGGGCGCCCCGGCTGCCAGCGCTCCCGCAAGACAGGCAGCGTCCTCCGGTTCGACGCCGATCACTCGCGTCTTCGGCGACACCGCTTCAAAATAGGCCGCGACACCGGCGATCAATCCGCCCCCGCCGACCGGCACGAAGATCGCGTCGATCTCTTCCGGATGCTGGCGCAAGATCTCCATCGCCACGGTCCCCTGGCCCGCGATCACATCGAGATCGTCGTAGGCGTGAACGAAGATCCGACCTTCGTCCTCCTGGATTCGGCTGGCCAGAGCCATCGCTTCGTCGTAGCTATCGCCTTCGAGGATGGTCTCTCCACCAAAACGCCCAACCGCATCGACCTTGATTCCCGGCGTCGTGCGCGGCATGACGATCCGCGAATGAACACCCAGCTTGGTCGCAGCCAGGGCCACGCCCTGCGCGTGATTACCGGCTGATGCGGCAATCACACCCGCCTTGCGTTCGGCCTCGCTCAAGGAAATGAGTTTGTTGTAGGCCCCACGAAGTTTGAACGAAAAGACGGGCTGAAGATCCTCGCGCTTGATCCAGACTCGATTGCCCAGCTGACTCGACAAGAGCTTGGCTTCGTCAAGCGGTGTCAGCATCGCAACATCGTAGACGGGCGCGTTCGAGATTCGTTCGAACAGATCATCCACGGCCATCGGACGCCCCACTGCTTTGCGAAACGAGATGGAAAGCCGTCGCAGCCGCCACCGCGGCAGTCTCGATTCGCAGGTTATGCGGAGCGAAAGACGTCGCGAGCGCACCGGCGCGATCGAGCAAGGTCCGCTCACCCTCGCTGAATCCCGCTTCGGGGCCGATGGCGATCAATCCGGTCGTCGCCGACAGGGCACAGGGATCGCCTTCGCGATCCCCAAAGCAGATCTCGACCTCGCCCCCCTGCCTCTCGAGCAAAGCATCGAGAGAGAGCGGCTCCAGCACGTCGAGATGCCAGGCCCGCCGCGCCACTTTGGCACTCTCGATCAAGATCCGATTGAGTCGCGCCGCCTTCGAATCGAATTTTCGAACGGCGGAATCTTCGAGCAAGAGCGGCTGCCAGACGATGACACCCAATTGCGTCAGCATCTGCAACATCGTACCCAGTCGATCACCCTTCGGAACGGCGCTGGCCAGCACCGGACCCGAATCGGGCCGCGGTGCTCGCTCGATCTCGGCAATCTCGATCAAGGTCGACGCCTTCTCCAGGGATTCGATCCGCGCCGGCGCACTCCGACCACGACCATCGAAGACAACGAGCGACTCCCCGACGCGTAGTCGCCGAGTTGCTATGTGACGCGCCTCCGTGCGTGGCAAGACGACCGGCCCGGCCTTGTCCAGCTTTTCGATCCAGATCCAGAGGTCGCTCACGAAGACCCGCCTTCCATCCGCTCTGGATTGACGTAGACATCGAATCGTACGAGCTTCGTCGACACCTCGAAGCTCACGTCGGGAAGCAGAGGTAGCGCACGATGAGGCCGCTTGACGACGACTCGCGCCGCCAGAGGCCGAGCCGCCTGAACCAGCGCCCCCGCATCCTCGGCCTCTCCGAGCAACTGACGAAGAACCTGTAATGCCCGCTTGGGCAAGGACCGCGTTCGCCTCGGACTCGGATACATGGGATCGAGATAGACACCGACATTCGCCTGGTCGATTCGAGTCAACACCGATGCAGCCTCTTCCCAGCTGAAGTCGAGACGCTCCGCGATCGCCGGGTCGACTCGTCCGTCCTCACAATCGCTTGCCCATCCCGTTGCGAGCAGGGCATAGATCGCGGGATCCCGTTCGGAGGAAAATACGCGATGACCGGCGCGCGCAAGACGATACGCATCGCCACCGAGGCCCGCGGTCAAATCAAAAATGGGATCCGTCTTTTTTCCGAAGGCGCGCACGAGCGGGCTTTGCGCACCCGCGCCCGTGAATCGATCCGGTGGAAAGGTGGCTCGGATTCCCGCACGATCCATTTCGCCTGGAGGCCGCAAATCCAACCGCCCGTCGCACTCGACCAACCTGAAGACCGCCTCCGTCGAGCCGGGGTCGGGCTCAATGCCGAGCCGCGAAAGCAATTCCGCGAAGCCACCGGAGGCGTCCGCGACGACGCGCGGTCCCCGGGATCGAGAGAGGCCTTCCGATTCGCAAAGCGAACTCGGCGCGGCGATCGGTTTCACCGCCGATGCCGAGGTCGGTGTCGACGGCGAGGTCGATGTCGATGTCGATGTCGATGTCGTCGATCTGGATGTGCGCGTGGATTTGGATGTCGCGTCTTGGCCCACGTCGTCGAATGCCTCTTTGCGTCGCATCCGGGGGGATGCACATCGCACAAAGGATCATATGGAGTCTCGGGGAAGCATGCTGTTCGGAGAGAACTCGAATTGCCGGACTAGGACGACGGCCTCGCCGAGCGACCGTCCGTGCGCGCCCCGACCGCCGTCAGACCAGCCAAGCCGGCCACGAGCAGCATCATGGTTCCCGACGTCGGGAGATCACGATCAGGCGCTGCCGGAGATACGACCAGGCTCTCACCGGCCAGGGAACCCACCGCCGAAGCCTCGGCGTATTCGACGGCCACGAGCCCATCTGCCCCGGGCACGGATGAGGCAGCCGGAGCGGCGGCGATCACATTCTGCACCATGGCGAGCGTCGATAGGCAGATCAAGGTTGTCAGGAAGCGTCGCATCCAGATTCTCCACGAAAGACGTGACCGGGATCACATCGATCAGACCTAGAGCCTATCGACCAGATGAATATGGGGCTTTAGGCCTACGTATACCAGAAAAGAATCACCAAGATTGCGCGGCCCTGCCGGTGGCACGCCGCCGTGCTCGTCTCAGGGACGAGATGGGTGCTCCCAGGACCGGTCAAGAACGCCGCCCGCCCCGTCGACAAGACCCTCGGAGGAACGTTGTCAGTGGCCAATCCGGCGCCGCAATTGGATCGCCTGCAGCAAAGGCAGAGCGCGCGATTTCAGCGCATGGGCCTGGCTGCGCGTGCGATGCCGGGCGGGCGCAGCCTACTGGTGTCGCTGCCGCTTGGACCGGCTCCCTTCGAGTCCGTCGGGGGTCCGCTGGCCATCGAACGAATCGTATTCTCGACCGTTGGCGCAAGTCAGATCAAATGCCTCCGGCCGCGGCCGGTCTTCGGCTTGCCGCTTCTCGACATCCGTCATTGCGCAACCGCCTCGGCCATCGAAGCACGCATTCGCCAGGCCTGGCGCGAGCGAACCCGAGAGCTTCGCGAGACGGGGCGGCACCTGCAGCGATTGTCGATCGATGTGCGATCAGTCGAAGGCGGATCCGTCCTGGCCTTTCCGCTCCCCGGCGAGACACCGGAGGCGCGTGTCTTGATGCAGCGCCTGGGCGAGGCCATCCTGCCTAGCACCGGCCCGCTCGGAGGACTCACCCTCGATTCGCCAGATGATCGCGTCCTCGAAGTCAGCGACAGCCTCGACTCGGGCGCCGATCTCGAATGCCTGATCGGTGCCCGAATTCAAATACTCCTGCGGCGAGACATCGCGCGGACACAACGAGTCCCGGAATCCGGTCGCCCTGCGATGCGATTCACGATTCCGCAGGATTCGCCAACGGCGTCGTCGCCTAACGATCCCCGGCCCGCGAAGGTTCTTCTCGTCGGCACGAAGCTGATCGAGGATGCCGCCTTGCGAGCGGAGCTAAAGCGTCACGGCTACCTCGCCATCACCGCACGCAGCGAAACCGAAGCGCTGACTCGATTGGCCGGCACGACGCCTGATCTGGTCATTTCGCAATACGGTCTTGGGCGAAGCGACGGGGCAAGTCTCGTCCACGCAACACGAGCGCTCGCCGGGATCGAGCGCATTCCCGTCGTTCTGCTCGACGATTCCCATCATGCGAGTCGGCGCGACGCTGCGCGCACGGTCGGTGCAGCCGGCTACCTCGTCCATCCTAAAGAGATCGAACGTTTCGTGGCCCAGTTACGGCCCGTCATCGACACACCCGGGGACCGCCGCTACACGCGCTACCCCCAGAGGCTGGCCGCACGACTGGCGGACTTCGAAGAAGATTGTCTGGCCACCGAAGTCGGGCGCGGTGGGATTTTCATTGCAACCAATCAAAAAGCTGCACGCCACAGTGCGTTGAATGGTGAGATCAAATTGCCCGAACTCGGTCGGGCCCTGCGTTTTGGCGGGGAGGTCCTCTACACGAGCGATTCCCGAAGCAGTCAGCACCGTGGATTGGGACTGCGGTTTCGCGACATCTCAGCGGAAGACGAGGCCGCCCTGATCGAATACCTCACCTGGCTCGAATCCTCGCGTTAGGTCGTGGGCACGCGTCGGCCGAGGAAATCGGCGGCCGCGCGGCAAAGCGCTGGGCCGTCATAGTCGACGGTCGCGACGTGACCGGAGCGTTCGAGGAAGAAGAGCTCCTTCTCTTCAGAGGCCACCTCCCGGTGGATCCGCTCGGCGTCCCGCGGTCTCGCCGTCTTGTCGAGCCGGCCGTGGGCGACCATGATCGGGCATCCGATTTCGCCCAAAGCCGGAATCACTTCGGCCTGAAGCTTGATCATCTCGGCGACCGAAGCAAAAGGCATGGCCTCGAGTCCCGGATGCCGTGCCCGCGCCCCGGGCTCCTGAATATCGGAGCCGGTCTTCGGCCGGGAAGAAGCGAAGAGCCGGATCAAGGGAAGCAGCTGGGGAATGGGCGGCGCCAGCACGAGCGGCGTTCCCATCACGACCAAAGCATCCACCCTCTCGGTCTGCGCCAACCGGAGACTCACGAGTCCGCCCATCGACATTCCGACCAGAAAGACTTGCTCGTATTCTCCGCGCAATTTCGCCAGCTCCGCGCGCGCCAACTCGACCCAATCCTCGTGGCTGGTCATCGCGAGGGCGGCCGAGCCCCCCTCATGTCCCGCCATCCAGGGTCCGCACGCCCGCACGCCGCGCGCCACCAGGGCCTCAGCCACCGGCCGCACTTCATAGGGCGTTCCCGTCAAACCGTGCAGACAGAGCGCGGCCGCGCCCTTGGCTTCCGCTTCCGGCGGTCGCAGGTCAAAGGCACTCGCGTCCACCGATTCGCTTTCACTCGTCGTTCCAGCCTTGATCTCGTCCTCGGCTTCCGCCCCCGCTGCGCTCATTTCCCCGCTTCCTTCTTGGCCTGGTCCGCGGCGACTTGCACGACGTCGCGCAGCGCAACCCCGCTCTTCTTCGCCGCGCGCTTACAATCGTCGTATTCGGGCGAATAATGGACCTGCCCGTCGGGCCCAGAGAGCACCTTGACGCGGATCAAACCGAGCTTCGTCTTTACTCGGACGGACTTCCGGTCGAGCACCAGTCGATCCCACTCCGAAATGCGGACGCCGATCGAGGTCGATTCCGAAAAGACGATCCGCGCTAGCAGATCCCGATCGACCGGGCGCGCCAGGACACGCAGAAGAAATCCCGGTCGATTCTTCTTCATCTGCAGGTGCTGCAAAGAAACATCGAGCGCACCCGCTTCGAGCAGTCGTTCCATCAAATAGTCGAAATGCTCGGGAACAAAATCGTCGAGGTTCGACTCGATGCAGACGACGCGGTCCCCGGTCATCCCCTGCCCTTCGCCCAATACGGCACGCAGGACGTTAGGCAATCGGCCGGGGCGATCGTTGCCCGCCCCGTAGCCAATTCGTTCGATGGTCATGGCGGGCAGCGGACAGAACTCGTCAACGACCGTACGCAGAATCGCCGCACCGGTCGGCGTCAACGTCTCCCATTCGACGCCGGCGGGAACGGTCGGCAGGCCGGTCAAGAGCTCCATCGTGGCGGGCGCCGGGAGCGGAAGCAGGCCGTGATCCGAATCGATCGTGCCCGATCCGATCGCGATCGGAGAGCAGGTCACGCGCCCAACATTCAACAGTTCGAGTCCGATCGCCGCCGCGGTCACGTCCACGATGGCGTCGACCGCACCCACCTCGTGAAAATGCACGTCTTCGAGGGGGGCGCCGTGCACCTTGGCCTCTGCCCGCCCGAGCGCTTCGAAGATCGCGAGGGTCCGCCCCTTGACCTCACCGGGCAATTTCGCCCGCTCGATCAATTTTCGAATTTCGGAGTAGCGCCGACCGTGCGCATGAGCACGCGTGTGGCTGTGGCTGTGGGAATGTTCGTGCGATCGCGGTCCGTGACCAGTCTTCACGCCATCGTGCGAGTGCCCGCCTTGCCTATGGGCGCGTTCCTGTGCCCGCTTCTTCGCCCGGTCGAGCGGCACCTTGACGTCGACATAACGTGCCGCGAAGCCGGATCGCTGAACTTTCTTGACGACGAGCTTGAAATCGAGGCCGAGGGGCTCGAGCGCCGTGACCAGCGCCTTGCGGGACATCCCGAGATCGAGGAGCGCCCCCATGAACATATTGCCCGCTGCGCCAGAAAACGCATCGAGATGAAGAACCTTGCGACCCACGCGATCCGCCTATTTCCGATTACCTAGCATGAGCGCCCGTCCGGCGTCGGCTAGAGGGTCCCTAGCGACCGTCGCCGATCACCACTGCCGAGGATTCGAGCATCACCGCCGAGAGTTTGCTTCGCACCTCGCGAGAAAGCTTCTTTTTCGACGCGAGCAGGAGGCCACGTGTACAGATCGTTTCGACGTTGAGGGCATCGGCGCCACTGGTTTTTCCGACGTTGACCTTTTCAAAGGTGTAGACACCGCTTCCGTCCGGGAGTTGGCCATTGTGGATGTCGAGTTCGGAGACTGGGATCAGCCGATAGTCCTTGGCGTTCTCGAGCAAAGCGGTGATCGATCGCGAGCGGGTCGTTGGACGTTGAACCAACATGACGGCCTTCAGATTCGTGTACTGGCCTGCGACCTTGATTTGAAGCAGCGCTTCGATCGTGTCGACGTAGACGGCCTTGATCTTCGCAAATTCGGCGTCCATGGTCTGAAGATATGAGAAAGTCGCCGAGGCCCCACTGCCGGGGTCGTCGATCGAAACTTCGCCGCCCACGGCCTTCTTGAGGTCCGCAAAGCTCGCAAGACCGCTTTTTCGTCCCGTAATGAGAAGAACGCACTCCTTGCCCACGTCGCCGAGAACGATGAATTGATTGGCGAATTCGCTGTTGCTCTTCAGGAATTGATCGAGTGCGTCGGCCTGGGTCAAGGCCAGCCCGATCTGACTCGACGGATCGGCCAGGCGGGCCAGGTTCTGGATCGACCCCGAACTCGATTCGACATTGATTTTGAGGCCGAGCTGGTCACGCAGTACCGTCCGGAGCCGGGTCCCGATATTGAAATAACTCCCCCCTTCACGGCCGGTGCTGACGGCGGCGTCCCAATTCTGAGCCAGGGCAGTCCCCGGCCAATGCAGGCAAATCGCGACGATGAGTGCGGCAAGGGCCTTCGGGTAGGCAGTCGACATAGTTTTCCACTTCGAAAGGATCGAATCACGGGGGAGTCTCTGGCTCTGATGCTAGCCAGCATCGGCACAAACTGCGACGAGCGAAATCATGAATCGCCGTCGACCGGGGGCGAGCACTGACAGCGAAACGGCCGCGAATCCGGACGCCGGGCCGGCCTGATCGGTGACCACCCTGCATCCAGGAAACGCCAAGACCCCGGCTTCGTTGACCGGCTTCATGAAACAAAACGTTCTCTTCGAATTTGCGACTCGCGCAACGATCGAGCGCACTCGGACTCGAAGGCGCGGCGAGTCCAACGATTCAGCGCCTGCGTTGTACTCGAGCGTTCATTTGGACTGACGGAAGCGTGCGTTTCGGGCGCTGTATTGCCTAGCATCGCAGCGTCGCTCGATCCCCCGCCTTCTCCAACCCGACACATGACAAGCGCGTCGGCCTTGCCAGCCGGCCCCATCCGAGAGGACTTCATGCAAGCTGGAATCAATCGTCAAATCGTGCTCACCCGACGACCCGTCGGGATGGTCGACGAGAGCTGTTTCGCCCAGCTAGACGGGGAAATCCCCGCGCCCGGCGACGGCGAAGCACTGATCCGAGTGCTCTGTGTCGCCATCGATCCGGCGATCCGGGGATGGATCGACGCCCGGGGCAGCGGCTACCTGCCCGCCCTCGAATTGGGCGATCCCGTTCGCTCCAATGGAATCGGCCTCGTGCTCGAAACCCGAAGTGAGCATCTTCCCGTTGGCTCCCTCGTGACTTGTCTCACGGGTTGGCAGGAATACGCACTCGCGTGTGGCGATTTCTCGGACCTCACGAAATACGCGAGTCCGCTACCCGAAGGATGCACGCCGATCGACGGCGCCACGGTCATGGGACAGGTCGCAGTCACCGCCTACGCCGGCGTGATGCGCACAGCCCCCCCGGCCGAAGGCGAGATGTACGTTGTCTCCGCGGCCGCTTCGGGCGTGGGATCCCTCGTCGTTCAACTCGCCCGACAACAGGGCGCCCGGGTCATCGGAATCGCCGGCTCACCCGAAAAGTGCGCGTGGGTCACAGAAGAACTCGGTGCAGAAGCCTGCATCGACTACAAACAGGAAGATGTCGCAGCGCGTTTGAAAACACTTTGCCCAAACGGAATCAATACCTTCTTCGACAATGTGGGCGGCCCGCTTCTCGACACGGTCCTGCGAAGAATCGCCCACCGCGGACGTGTCGTGCTATGCGGGGCACTCTCTACGGATAACGCGTCGGAACCCTATCGACTCCGGCACTACGATCGACTGATGAGCCGACGTGCATCCATGGTCGGACTCAACGTGATCGATCACTGGGATCTCTTTCCCGAAGCGCTCAAGAAAGTCGCGGAATGGCTGGGCGCCGGGACCTTGAAGCATCGTACCGAGTTGATCGAGGGCCTGGAAAACGCCCCGAGCGCGCTGGTTCGACTCTACGAAGGCAATCATCGCGGAAAGCTCGTCGTGAGCGTCTCGGATCTCGAAGCGTAGGCGACCGCGCCGCCGTGCGATTTCACCGTCTCGCATAGCCTCACAGCGCCGCAGGCCCTCCTAACGAAGTGCTCGCCTGGCCGCGACCGGCAGCTACGCCAGGCCCAATCGCTTCCGCTGATCATCGGGGGCTTCGAGCTCGTCGAGCGCGCTCACCAACAACTCGATCATCTCCGACTCTCCGGCCTCGCCGGCCTTTCCGGCGCGATTCTCCGCTTCGTCCGGATCGATTCGCAGGTCATAGAGGTGGTGATCATCCACCGAAGCCGTCTTGGAAGCCCAGAACGGGAGCCGATCACCCTCGACATAGGGCTGCCTGATGACCGGCACCTCGCTGCCCGGCATGGTGGCCAGCCAGGCTCGCCGGTCGGGGGGAGCCATCGCTTCGAAGCCGTCGATATGCAAAGGCATGGTCGACCATCGATTCGACCACATCGAAAGCGGTGCGTTGGATCCGACGGCACCCCGGGCGTATTTCCGGTCTCCGTCGGTGATCTGTACCCAATTTCCCCAGATGCCACCGATAGCCCATTCACGCACGCTCTGCGCGGCACCGGTCAATAGCGGAACCAACGATCGGCCATGGGTCCGATGCTTGACCGACGCACCAAAGATGTCACTCACCGTGGCAAAGAGATCGACGTTAGTCGTCAGCGCATCGCAAACCGTCCCCCCTGCTCCGCCCGGCCAGGCGATCAGCAAGGGTGTGTGGCCGAGTGGCTCGTATTGGGGCACCCCCGGCTTTCCCCAGATATCTCCGCCGTTGCGCACATCGCCGAGGTAATGGCCATGGTCGGTGCAAACGATCAACGCCGTATCGTCCCATAATCCCTGCTCGTCGAAGCGGTCGAGTATGCGGCCGAACCAATGGTCGATCATCGAGAGTTTGGCGCCGTAGTTGGCGCGCAGATGACGCGCCTCACGGTCCGTCAACGCGCCCGAGCCGCGAGCGTCTGCGGTATACGGTGGCCAGATCAACCAATCCTCTTCCCACGGCTCATCGAAGTAGCGCCCGGCCCACGGCGCCGGAGTATCGAAGGGCTCGTGCGGATCGAATTCGTCAACGAACAGAAACCAGCGATCGTGATGCGGCGCGGCGTCACGTAGGAAGCGCGCCGCGTCGAGCATGGTGCGAGGGCCCGGATAGTCGGCTTCCTCGCGGAAGAAGGTGCGAGAGAGATCTGAACCGCGAGGCGGCGAGACCGGGAATCCTTGTTTCTCCCAGAACCAGCGGTGCCCGCGAGCCGGCATCGCCGGCGCACCCATCCAACTCGGGTCGGTGTAGGTCCGCCAAGGATCCCCCTCATGCCCGCGCACGTACTTCCAGCCAGAAAAGTCGCAGTGATAGTTCTCGCCGCCGGTCTCGAAGAGGTGGGGATGGTCCGTCGCGAGATACGACGTCACACCGGCCGAATGCAGCACCCGGGTAATCGGCTCTTCCCAGGCTTCGATCGATCCCCACGGCTTCCAAAGGAAGTCGAGGGCACCGCAGAGAATGTCGTGCCGGGCCGGCATGCAGGGCAGCGAACCCGTGACATGACGCGTGAAACGCGTCGCCCGTTGTTCGGCGAAGCGATCCAGATTAGGCGTGTCGAACTCGTCGCCTCCGTACGAGCCGAGCATGTGGCGATTCAACGAGTCCAACAACACAACGGCCACATTGCGTGGCCCCTCTCCGTTCATGATGTTCCATCCCTTCGCGACCAACCGTCTCTCGTCAACATGCAACCCTCCGTGGCACCGCCCGAATCATAGGGAATCAACCCGCCCCCACCCCTGGAGCGCGATCTTCTGTGACATAGAAAGACGAATGTGCGAATCCGCCTCGATCCGAACGCCTCTCACTCGCCCACGTCCCCTGAAACCCGCGATGAGTTCGGCACAGCCGTTGCAGTAGTCAGGCGCGTGTGAGCCATCCGTGAGGGAGCCCTTTGCATGGGCGCCATCGTGAACCGGACCACACGCGCGTCTTTCGAAAGCGATCGGCGCAGTCTTGAAAATCGACCATCGAAGGAGTCGGACGATGATGTCCCGGAGAATCAAATCAGAGGCAGCGCCCAGTGCGCCAAAATGTGTGCACAGCGAAGTCGATCGAAAGCAAGGTGGATTCGGTACCAGGTGCCGGTTCGTGGGTGTGCGCAGCGTTGCGTCGCTTCTTTTGTTCGCAGTGGCATTGATCGGGGCTTCCCCCGCGTCGGCGTCCGAGACCGAATGCGATGGATTCCTTCCGGATTTCCTTTGCGATAGCGAGCGCGAGGCCCGACCCGAAGGCCATATCAATCCGATGTCGATGCCCTACCTCTTCGAGGATCCCTATATTGCGACCGACATCAATTTCGTTGGGATCTACCACAACTTCCCGTCGGATTCGATCATGAACGGAGGCGAAGCCGGCGTGATCGCTGTCCAGGCGCGCTTGGCCCTGACCGATCGCCTCGCCTTCATCGCCACCAAGGACGGCTATATGATCAACCGTCCCGGCAACAGCGCACTCGACAACGAAGAAGGCTTCATGGACATCACCGTCGGATTCAAATACGCGGTGATCGACGATCGGGAAGCGGGATTGATCGTGACCCCGAGCCTTCGCTATGAAATTCCGCTTGGCAATGATGAAGTCTTTCAGGACTTTGGCGATGGCGTGCTCATCCCAGCGGTCACGATGGGTTATGGACCAGGCAATATTCATCTCATCGCAGGCGTCGGTGCGCAAATCGCAATGGATGACGACGCGAACAGCTCTTCGTTCTTCTACAACATCCACCTCGATCAGGCGTTCGAAGTGGACTTCATCCCGGGTTCAAAGTTCATTGTCCCCTTCATCGAGCTGAACGGAACCTCCTATATCGCATCGGGTGATGGATCGAACAAGATCCAGACAGACCTCGGCGATCTGCCGCTCACGGCGGTTCAGAATCTTCTCAACACTCCGGGCAACGGGGTCATGAGTCCGACTCGAGACCGACGCGGTGAAGGCGTCGATGTCGCGAACCTGGGTTCTACCGGCATGTCGGGTGAAACCATCATTACGATGGCGTGGGGTGTACGCATTCCCTTCGAGAATGGGATTTCGACGGGCATGTCCTACGAGCGCGTACTCAGCCAGAGGCAAGATCTCTTCGAGCAGAGATGGACCTGGATGGTCGACTATACGTTCTAGCCGCGAATGCCTGGCGACCTCGCCAACACAAATCCGGTCTGGGCGGGATTCGATCGTTTTCGGTCAGGGTCTCGCCCAGACTGCTTTTGTCCGCACAATCACCCAGCCACCCAAGCACCCAACCTCATAACCCGCGCACTCGTTGCGACCGCTGCACGGGGGGCGGGGGGGCGGATGGACTGGGCACCGGACCGTTGAGAACCCGGGGCGAGTCAGCGGTGGACCATCAAGACCTGTTCGGGGGATTCGGTCGTACCGCCAGCCTTGACCCAGTCCTTGTACACACGCGGCGCGTCACGGGCCGGGTTGTAGATGTCTTCTTCCGAACTCCATAGGCCATTGCCCGCATACACGAGCCGGGTCCAGTTCGGGAAGGCGAAGGGCGTCCCATCATCTTGAAAGGGTTCGGGAAAGGTATTCTGGCAGCAAAAGACCACTGCCTGATTCGCCTCGTCGATGACCCACCAATCCTGCGGAAAGGTCATCGTCGGAAAGGGTGCCATGACATCGACAATCCACTTCTCGATCGCATCCCTGCCCGAAAGCTCGCCGTAGGCGTGCTCGATGTAGTGAGCATCCTCGGTGAAGACCGCGGACCAGATACTCCAGTCGCCGGTTCGTGAAGCCTGGTCGCGCGCCACCTTGTAGGCTTCGAAGGCGCTTAGAATTTCATCCCGCAAAAACTGGCCCATCGGTTCTCCTTCCGAAATTTCTCTCGTCGCGCACTGGGTGTTTGCCTGGAGTCGGCGACTGCCTAGAGCCGATTGATCAGGGTCGCGACATGGGCCGCGCCAAAACCGTTGTCGATATTCACGGTCGTAACATTCGAGGCACAGCTCGTCAGCATGCCGAGCAAGGCCGATATACCGCCAAGTGAAGCGCCATAGCCCACGCTCGTCGGAACTGCGATCACGGGCTTGTCGACCAGGCCACCTACGACCGATGGAAGCGCCCCCTCCATACCCGCGACGACGATCAAGACCCGTGCGTCGCGAATCAGATCGAGGGAGGCGAGCAGACGATGAAGCCCCGCGACGCCGACATCCTGAAGCAGCTCCACCTTGTTTCCGAATCGTCGCGCGACCTGAAACGCTTCCGAGGCCACCGGCAGGTCAGCGCTGCCCGCCGAAACGACGAGGATTGTTCCCTTGCCCAGAATTTTCGGTTCACTCGTTCCCGCCCAGACGAGCTTCGCCAACGCATCGTATTCGGCACTCGGTAATCGACCGAGGACCCGCGTCGCCTTGTCTTCGTCGACTCGGGTGACGAGCACATCTTGCCCGGCTTCAATCAGAGCGTGTGCCGACTCGAGAATCTGCTCGGCGGTCTTTTGCCCGCCGTAGATGACCTCGGGAATTCCCTGTCGATGCGCACGATGGGTATCGATGCGCGCGTTCGCGGTCTGGATGAAAGGCAGCGTCGCCAAGCGATCCGTGGCGCTCTCGATATCCGTCTGGCCTGAGCGCACAGATTCGAGCAACTCGCGAAGATTCTCTGTATTCAACCTGCCTCTCCCTCCATTCACATCTGGGACTCGACAGCGTATCAGAGGTCGGCAAGATCCGAGCGCGGCGACTACGTGGAGTCGCCGTCCAGTCGAGTCGGCACCATCACCAGGCGGCCGCGGAGTGCCCCGGCCTCATCCACGAGAGCAGACTCGATGCGCAGTGCATCCCGTGAGTCGGGTTGGCCTACGACGCCTTCGATGACCGCCTGAAAAGCCGCCTCGGCGCCGTCCATGGCGAGTGAGGGAATCGAAGGCAGCAGTCTCGACCCCACGGCATCGGCGATTCCCGAGGCGACGTGCGACGCGAGGATGTTGCCGACTTCCATCAGCGCGGATTCAATGACAGCGGGTGCGAGTTCGCCCGATTCGATGCCGACGATTCGCCGAACGAGCGCCTCGCTGGCAGCACCTGGAAAGAGAATTCCGACCAGCGCATCGAGGCAGCCTTCGAACTCGAAGAAGACGCCGGTCGACCAGCTCCTGTCCGCGAGGGTTTCGCCGTCGGATTCGACTGAGGGCGGACCTTCCAGAACGATCGAATCGTTGACGCGAATCGGCTGACCGACGAGCTGTGCGAACGCCTCTGCGGCGCGCAATGCACCGACGTCCGCCAATTCGGCGAGTCGTTCGATCTCAGCTTTTCGCTTAGCGTTCATCGTCTACACCAGATGATTCAGATCGATCAAGAAGATCGGGGATCCGTCCTCGAGAACCGTCAAGCCCAACAAGATACGAACCGGCGCGAGCAACTCGGGAACGGGTTTGACATAGATTTCCTGCTGGCCTTCGAAGCGATCGACCAGCAACGCGACCCGCTCGCCGCGGATTTCCGCAAGCACCAGCGGCACCGAGCCCTTGCGAGATTCGTCAGCTTCGATTCGCAAGAGACGCGCCAGGCGGAAGACGGGAATCGGCTCATCGTCCACCAACGCAAAGCTATCTCCGGCAGCCTCCTCGATGGTATCTGCGGGGACTTCGAGAATACGCTCAACCTTGGCGATCGGAAGCGCCACGCGTTCGTCGGCAATGCGAACCAACAACACGCGTTGCACGGCGGCTGCGATCGGGACGAAGAAACTCGTCGTCGTCCCGCGCCCGGCTTCGGTGCGCAATTCGACGCCGCCGCCCAGGCTTTCGATGGTCGCTTTGACGGCATCCAACCCGACGCCACGTCCCGACACCTCTGAAACGGAGAGCGCCGTCGACAGCCCCGGATGAAAGATGAACGCCGCGATCTCCTCGACGGGCAGGTCCCCGGCGAGATCGGGATGGATCAAACCGGCCTCGATAGCGCGGCGGCAGACAGACGCCAGGTCGATGCCCGCTCCGTCGTCCTGGACGTCGATCACGATCGAGTCCCGCTGTCGCTTGGCCTCGATGCGAATCTTGCCGATCTCGGGTTTTCCGGCAGCGATTCGATCGGCTGGCGATTCGAGTCCATGATCGACGGCGTTTCGTACGAGATGGATCAGCGGCTCGCCCAGCCGGTCGAGAATTGAACGATCCAGTTCGAGCTCAGCACCAACGATTTCGACTTCGACGCGCTTGTTCAATTTCTCGGCGATCTGGCGGGCCGTTCGCGGCAGGTTGTCGGTCACGCGGACGAGTGGCGCCGTACGCAATTCCATGACGCGGCGCTGAAGCTCCGCGACTCTTCGGTCGACACGGTCGAAGCCATCCGCCACATCCGGATCGTGCGCATAACGTGCAACGCCCGTGCGTAGCTGGCTCGAACTGAGGATCACCTCGCCGACCGCTGAGAGAAAGCGGTCGAGGATCTCCGTGCGGACCCGAACGGTTGGATTCAGCGCCGTCGGCGCGCCGGCTGCCGTGGCCGATGGCGTCGAGGGCTCTTGAGATGTAGCTCCGCCCGCCGCAAGAGCGGCCTGGGCCGACTCCGACGCACCGCCCGCCGCCGTGGCGACGGGCTCTAGGGCTGGACTTTTTTTGGTTCGCCCCCCACACGATCGGGAGACTCGAGATCGGCTTGCGCCAGGGCGGCGCCTTCGAGCGAACTCGTCGGCTCCTCCGCCAGTTGACGAAGCAGGTCGGCATCGGCCGAGACCGGGACCTGCTCGTTCGCCACAGCGGCCACCATCGCCTCGAGCGCGTCGAGGCTCTTGAAGAGCAGGGCCAATTCCTGATCGCTGCGCACGCGACCATCGGTGCGAATGCCCTCCATCCGATCTTCCATGCGATGCGCGAGCTCCGCAATCGGATCGTAACCGAGGGAGGCGGCCATACTCTTCAGCGAATGCGCCATCCTGAATAGGACGTCGATCGCCTCGCCACTCGCCATATCCTTCTCGAGAGCGAACAAGGCATGCCCGATCTCTCCGAGGTGGTCACCGCCCTCCTCGAGAAAGATCCGCCGATATTTGGCCATGTCGAGCGCCACGATTCAGTCGCCCGACTTTTCCACGACCTTGGCGAGCGTCGCGATCACGCTATCGGGCTTGAAGGGCTTCACGATGAAGTCCCGCGCACCCGCCGTGAGCGCCTCCATGACCAGGGTCTCCTGACCCAACGCGCTGCACATCACGACGCAAGCGGTCGGATGCTCGCCAAGAATCGTCTTGACCGCATCGATTCCGGAACGCTTCGGCATCACGATGTCCATCGTCACCAGGTCCGGCAACAACTCGTTGTAGAGATCAACGGCTTCGATCCCGTTGGTCGCCTCACCGACGACTTCGTGTCCCTCTGGCTCGATGATCTCACGAATCATCTGACGCATGAAGGACGCATCATCTGCAATCAATACTCTTGCCATTTCGTTTCCTCCCAATCCAATCTCCGCCGAATGCGGATTGCACAACGATCTAGAGCGTGGCGCTCTCGACTACTTCTCCACCCCGCGCAACGAGCACAGCGGGATCGAGTACATGAATGATTCGCCCGTCGATGGGCCGTCTTTCGACAACGAGACCTTGACCGGAAGGCCTGGCCGAGTCGTCGCCGCCATCGACCAATCCGATCACGCGATCCACGGGCATGCCGAGACAGGCCGAGCTACCCGGATTCGAAGCGACGACGAGAACCTGCTCCTGCGCATAGCCCACGGTCGTTGCCGCGCCGAACGGCGTAGCACCCGCTTCGTCACGATCACGTCCCAAGAGAAGCTCTGTCGCAATCAGAGGCAACGCCTCTCCATGCCAGTTCATCACGCCACCCATCGGCAAGGCCAACGAAGGCACGCTGGTCACGCGATCCTTCTCAGCCACCTCGAGCACCCAGGCGATCGGAATCGCATACCGCACATCTTCAAACTCGAAGGTCAAGAGACGGTCCGCGCTATCTGCGAAGGCGGTCGCGGCAACACTCACGCGTCGTCTCCCTCGGCGACCGGCTCTTCGGCATCCGCGGACTGGACGACCGGCGCGGCACTCCCCTCGGTCTGGAAGAAGGTAAGCGAAGCTTCGAGTTCTCCGGCGAGCCGACTGACGGCTCCGGCGGAGTCGAAGATTTCTTCGAGCGTCTGACGCTGACCTAACATTGTATCAGTCAGGTCGGAGACGCTTCTCCCGTTACCACCGGCCACCTTGGCGATCTCCTCGATCGCCGTAACCATGCTCTCTGCATTCAATGAGTGGCTGTCCGCTCCGTGAAAGATCTCTTCCGATCGAGTCGCAGCCTCGGAGACAGCCATGCTGATCTGGGCGAGTGCGCCAGCAATCGTGTTGATGTCCTCACGACCCTCGGCGATCACGACACTCGACTGGCGCATCTCGTCGGCCACCATCGCCGTGTCGCCCTGGATCTCGTGCATGAGTTGGGTGATCTCGTCGGCGCTGCGACCCGCACTCTCGGAGAGCTTTCGGATCTCGTCCGCAACGACCGAGAATCCACGGCCGGCTTCGCCCGCTCTGGCCGCCTCGATCGAAGCGTTGAGCGAGAGGAGATTGGTCCGATGGGCGACGCTGGTAATGATTTCGGTGATCTGATGCACGTGGCGGGTCTTCGTCTCGAGTTCGAAGACCTTCTCGCTCGTGCTTTCAGCGCGCTCGAAAACGGCTTTCATCTTTTCGATTGCCAGGCGAGCCACTTCGACACCGGTTCCGGCCTTTTGATTCGCCTCGGCAGCAAAGCCGAAGGCCTCGCGCGCGCGCTCGGCGTTCAGATCGATCTCGCTCGACACCTGAGCCATGCGTTCCGAGGCCTGTCCGAGCAATTCCTGCTCTTGATCGACACCACCGGAAACTTCCATCGCCGTACTCGACATGCCCTCGCTACTTCGTTTCAGACTGTCGAGGGCACCTTCGAGTCCCGTCGAGGAATTCGTGACCGAACTCGCTGCCTGTTGGACCCGCACCACGAGCTGGCGAAGTTGATCGAGCATGCCAGCCAGACTTCGCGTCAGGTCGTCCATCTCATCGGTCAGCCCGGTTTTGCTGGCCACTTCGATCTCGAAACGCAGATCGCCCTCGCGAATCCGCTCCGTCGCCGATCGAAGTTCATCGAATTTCACGCCGAGCATGCGGGACAACGAGAAGCCGATGCCACCGCCCACGCCCAGCGCAACGAAGAGCGAACCCCAGGTCGAGAAGCCAATCCCGAGCCGACGAGCGAGATCGGGCAGCAGCGAAGTCGCTGCCGCCACGACGAGGGAACCGATCACGAACCTGGCCGTTAGAGATAGTCTCACGACCGTCATATCGGCCTCACCGGGTCCAGGCTTGACGATCACGAGCGCGGTCCGAGTCGAATCCGGGTGTAATCCGGGTCGAAGGCATCATCAGAGCCGCAGGAGTCGCCAGGGCGAGCTAAAAGTGATGGCCGCCCGAGCGCGCTGGAAGGCCGCGGACACCCGGGGTCCGGACGACCCGGCCGATTTCGCTGACCGACACGCCGAGTCGCCGGGAGAGCTTGCCGGCATGGGCGAGCGAGCTCTTGGCCGGCAGGCCGAAGAGCAACTCATAGTCTTCACCGCCGCCCGCGAGCAGCGCGGCAGGATCGAGCCCCAACTCAAGGCAACCCCGTCGAAAACCACGGGGCACCGGAAGCGTATCCATATCGATCTCGGCGCCGATCGAGCCACCCGCGCGGCCCAAGCCCGCTCCACCCTCCGCGGCGTCCTCGAGCAAATGCCGAAGATCGCTGGCTAGACCGTCTGAGAGATCGATGCAGGCGCGCACCGACCCCAGCCGCGCGAGCACCAACCCTGCTTCAATTCGCGGCTCCGGGACGCGCCGGAGACGACCTCCAGAGTGATCCGCACGCAGTCGCGCCAGGGCCGCGGCGCCGAGTTCCCCGGTAACGAAAAGCCGATCCCCAACCCGCAGGCCCTTTCGCGAAAGCGCGCGGCCTCGCTTCACACGGCCGATCACGGTGACGGTGAGACTGCAATTTTTGGCGCTCGAGAGATTGCCCCCGACCAGTGGACAGTCGAAGCGACGTGCTTCGTCGACGAAGCCCGCCAGGATGCCATCAAAGACGGACAGCCGGGTCTTCGGCGGTGCACAAAGGCTTAGCAACGCACCGACCGGCCCAGCGCCCATCGCGGCGAGATCCGACAGGTTTACGGCCAACGCGCGGCGGCCGATCGTACGCGGCGATTCACGATCGAAAAGGAAGTGAACGCCCTCAACCTGTGCGTCGGTCGAGAGCACGAGGTCCTCGCCCGGGCGGGGGCGCAGGATCGCCGCGTCGTCGCCGATGGCTTTGGGCCAGATTTTTTCGGATGGATGGCCGGCACGGCCAGCAATTCGCCGAATCAGGGCGGACTCGCCGAGATCGGCCAAGGTGCGTTCGCGACGGGGCATGCGCCCCATCCTAGAGCGACTTGCTCAGTCCTGCTCTTTGGCCTGGGCCGGTGCCGAGCCGACATTGCTGGGTCGACGCGCCCGCTTCGGCGTGGCGCGTGGCTTCCATTCGATCGCCTCCACGAGTACGGCGTCGAGGACATCCGTCATGTGCGTGACGGGAATGAAGGTGATCCGCTTCTTCAACTCTTTCGGAATATCACGCAGATCGCCCACATTCTGTTCTGGAATGATGATTGTCGTAATCCCGCTGCGCAGCGCGGCCAATGCTTTTTCCCGAACACCGCCGACCGGCAGGACACGACCGCGTAGCGTGACTTCACCCGTCATCGCGATATCCCCGCGGATCGCTATGCCCGAAGCGAGGGAGGTAATCGCGGTGGCGATCGCGACGCCCGCAGACGGGCCGTCCTTTGGGATCGCACCCGCTGGCACGTGCACGTGGACCTGTTGCCTAGCGAATTCGCGCTCGCAGGTGCCGAGTTCGGGCAAGATCGATCGCACATAGGAGAGTGCGGTCTGGCCACTCTCCTTCATTACGTCGCCGAGCTGACCCGTGAGCAAGAGACCTCGACCATGGGAAAGATTGGCTTCGAGCGAGAGCACCTCGCCGCCGGCCTCCGTCCAGGCCAGACCATTGACGAGGCCGATGTCCGGATCCTTGGAAACAATTTCGTTGCGATAGGGCGGCGGTCCGAGAAGTTTGTCGAGGGCCTTGCGATTGATGGCGACCTTCGAGTCATCGCCCTCGGCCTTGCGCCGCGCGACCTTGCGACAGATGGCAGCGACCTGCCGCTCGAGATTTCGGACCCCGGCTTCGTAGGTGTACTCGGCGCACAGCGAAGCGATCGCGTTTCGCGTCCAGCTGACCTCTTCTTCGATCAGTCCGTGATCCTCGACCTGGCGGGGAATCAAGAAATTCGTGGCGATCTCCGTCTTCTCTTCTGGCGTATAACCCGAGAGTCGGATGACCTCCATACGATCTCGCAAGGGTGCGGGAATCGAATCGAGCATGTTGGCGGTTGCGATAAAGAGTACGCGTGAGAGATCGAAGGGCGTATTCAGGAAGTGGTCGCTGAAATTGCAATTCTGTTCGGGGTCGAGGACCTCGAGCAAGGCCGCCGACGGATCGCCTCGGAAATCGGCACCGAGCTTGTCGAGTTCGTCGAGCATCATGACCGGATTATTCGTGCCCGCTTGCTTCAAGCCCTGGATGATGCGACCGGGCAAAGCGCCGACATAGGTCCGGCGATGTCCGCGGATCTCCGCTTCGTCGCGCACGCCGCCGAGTGAGACACGAACGAATTCCCGGCCCATCGATCGCGCAATCGAACGCCCAAGAGACGTCTTGCCCACGCCGGGCGGACCGGTGAAGCAAAGAATCGGTCCACGGGAATCTTCACGCAGCTTTCGCACGCCGAGAAATTCGAGGATGCGATCCTTCACGATCGAAAGATGCGCGTGGTCCTTGTCGAGCACGGCACGCGCCTGTTCGAGATCGAGTTGATCGGGAGAGCTTCGATCCCAGGGAAGCTCGACGACCCAGTCGAGATAGTTGCGGACAACCTGGGCCTCGGGACCGTCCGGATGCATACGTTCCAGGCGTCGCAGTTGTCGGACCGCTTCCTCTCGGGTCGGCTCGGGCAGATTCGCTTCTTCGACCTTCAAACGATATTCGTCGAATTCTTCGCTGCGCGGATCGACTTCGCCGAGTTCGCTCTGGATCGCCCGAAGCTGCTCGCGCAAGAAATTCTCTCGATGGTCGCTCGCGAGCTCATCGGGCACCGGGCTTTGCATGTCGGCCTGCATCGAGGAGACATCGAGCTCGCGCTTCAACAAGACGTCGACCTTGCGCAGCCGCGCTAGCGAGTCCTGGATCTCGAGCACTTCCTGCGCTTCTTCCATTCGGAGCCGTAGATTGGAAGCGACCAGGTCGGCGAGGCGTCCCGGGCTCTGTACGTTGGTCGTGATCGACAAGACTTCGGGCGGCAGGTTCTTCAGCGGAAGGAGTTCTTCGACGCGGGTGCGAACGGCACGCGTGAGCGCTTCGCCTTCGATCGTCCAATCGTCGGCCGCTTCATCTTGGCTCTCGAGCTGGGTCGCGCGAACCCAGGTGCAGGCGGGGCGCTCGATGACGGTATCGATCTGCGCCTTCGCGATGCCCTGAACCAGGACTTTCAATCGACCGTCGGGCATTCGCATGCTGCGCATGATCATCGCGACGGTTCCGATTCGATAAAGATCATCGGGATCGGGTTCGACGGTTTCGGGATTTCGCTGCGCGACGAGCAAAATCAGGCGATTACCGTTCATGGCCTCTTCGACGGCAGCGACCGATCGCGCGCGCGAAACAAAGAGCGGGAGAACCATGTACGGGAATACGACAAATTCTCGCAACGCCAGAACGGGATACTCATCCGGGAGTTGGTCGACCGGGGGCTGACAATCCATGGGAAACTTAACGGCTGGCCAAGGGGTGACTTGAGGGGCCTGAAGTCCGATTGCCTTTCGAATTGCAATGACCAGTAACCGGCAAGAAGAAGGCAGCTACACACAGAAACCGGCAGGAAGGTGACTCAATCCAGCGAGCGAAAACGGCGTCCGGAAACACTGAGAAGGAAAGGACGTCGGCGCGCATTCCCATCGGGCCGCATCGTCAACACTCCCGTGGCACCCGGATACGCGCGAACGTCGAGCAAGCCTTCACGAACGCCGCGCCGATCGCTGCGACCCGCCGCAAGTTGCACGAGGATGAGGTTGGTCGCATCGAACGCTTGCGCCGCATAGGCGCTGGGCGCTTCATCGAAAGTCTTCTCGTAGCCCTGTACGAATTCCACGACGATGGGCACATCGCTCTCAGCGTAGAACGACGTTCCGATTACGGATCCCGAAACGTGTCGGCCCGCGACGCGCAGCAACTCCGGGTCGAGCCAATCACCCGATCCCAACAACTGCACGTCCTTGATCTCATTGAAGGCCAGCCCCGGTGCGATCAGGGCGATTTTCTCCGATGCGTCCGGAATGAAGAGCACATCGAAGTCGATGATCGGCGGCAGCAGTTTTCGTTCGGGACCAATCAGCGGATAGAGGGCCTCCCGGAGCAGGGCGGCATCGCTCGGTTCGATCCGTCGCGCGGAGCGTAGGATCTTGTCTCGCTCCGCGATCGCCTTGCGTTCGAGGCTCGTCAGGAAGCGGAATCCGATCATGTCCCGAATCGCGCCCGAAAAATCCGTCGCATCAGGCTCGTAGCTCGAAGCCGCGACCATCTTTCCACCGCGCGCAGTGACCGCGTCCCAATAGAGCTTTCGCATCCCGCGCCCGTAGCGGGTCTCTGGATAAAGCACCGCAAAGCGCTTCGCCTTGAGCTTCTCGAAGGCATGACCGACCAACACGCCGACCTCGTCGGCTGGCGTCGTGCGAATCCGGAAAGCCTGGGTACGCCCTGCGGCCACATCCAATTTCGTGGACAACGTCACCAGGGGAATGCTCGCCCGCTCAGCCGCTTCCGCCGCACCGAGGGATTCGGCGCTGAAGATCGGACCGACAATGGCCAGGATTCCGGGATCGGCGGCCAGTTCCCGCACGGCCTCCGCAGCCTTGACTGGATCGCCCTCTGAATCGCGGACGATCAGCCGAAGAGTAGAATCGTTGCCGAACGGCCGACCTCGCCCCGAAGCGAGACCATCGTCCGGGTAGTCGCCGCGGTAGTCACCGGTGTAG
>CAZMFM010000014.1:52363-60411 GCA_964565565.1 uncultured Spirochaetaceae bacterium
GTAGTCACCGGTGTAGCCGTCAGGGTCGGCGGCCGCGCTGCCCTCCGCCGGCTGATCAGCTTCCTCGAAAAGGCCGGTGGCGAGCAGAATGCCCCGCAGACTCTCTTTTCCAAACGACGCAAAGCGACCCGAAAGGGGCAGCACGACGCCGATCGTTCCACTGGCGCCCTCGGTGCGTGGACGCGGGCGAGCGGAGAGTTCGCGAAGCGGGGGCAGCTCGGCATCGGCCTCCGCCGCTTCGAGCAACAAGACGAGTCTTTCAGAGAGCAGCCGCAGTTGTCCGCGATCGAGTTCGCCACGGACACGCGATTCCGCCCGCTCGATGCGCCGAGAGGCCAGATCGAGCTGCCCTGAGTCCAAGGCGCGGCGACTCAATTCAAGAAGTATTGCTGAGCTGGGCGGGCGACTACGCAGCCCCTTGAGCATCGCTTCGAGTTCGGCTGGCGCCGACATCGCAATCAAACGGGCAATCTCGCGATCGACCGCACTGCGACGCGCGTCGAGGCGATCTTGCGAGCGCGATTCTTCGCCGCGCCGCGCGGCCTCCTCGCGCAACTTCGCTGCCAGAAGGCTGAGTTGTTCCATGCGTTCGACAGGCGTTTGCGACAGGACAACACGCAAGCGAAGGGCCGCGCGTTGTTCGCTCAGCGAAAGCCGATCCAGATCGAGTGGGTCGAGCAGACGCCGCGCCGCCTGCGGGCGATCGCGGCCGTATTCGCGTTGCGCGAGGCGAAGTCGTGCGGGCGCAGCGCGATCGGATCTGGCATAGCGACTAAGGATCTCGCCCAGGCGGCGCATGCCCTCCTCGTCCCGGCCGTCAGCGAAAGCGAGCTGCGCGAGCTGCTCCGTAGCGTCGTCGGCGAGTTGGCTGCGTGGATAGCGAGCAATGAATGCCTCCAGCCCAGCCTCGGCCGCAGCCACATTCGCAGGGAGGTTGCCCATCGCAACGTCATAGGCCGCGCGCTGCTCCGGCGGCACCGGCGGAGGGCCGCTTCCGGGGATCGCACAGCCAAAGACCAGCACACTCGAGACAACAAGCATCGCCAGCCACGGGCGGAATAGTCTGAGACCCATGAATCGTCCGGGGCCCATGAATCGTCCGAGACCCATAAACCGTCCGAGACCCATAAACCGTCCGGGACCCATAAACCGTCCGAGACCCATGAATCGCCCTAGGATCACAACTCTTTCTCCAGTGATCACAGAAATCTGGCGCCAAAGGTCGGCGACCCACTCATTCGAACTCATGACACCCCCACCCACTCTTTCGAGCTTCGAGGGCGGAGTCTAGTCCGACCGGGGCCCAAGAGAAAATCAGTCGAAGAAATCACGCAGCTTGTCGATGAATCCCTTGGTCGTCGGCGACACTTCGTGGCCGGATTGGGCGGCAAATTCCTCGAGTAGCTCTCGTTGGCGGGCGTTCAACTTCGTCGGGACTTCGACGAAAACCCGAACGTAGAGATCGCCGCGCATCTTTTTCAATTGCGCAACGTCCAGGCGCGGCTGGAGCGGAGGCAATCCCTTGCCGCGCAATCGCAGCACCCGACCGGATTGCGTGCCCTCTGGAATCTGCAGCTGGACCTTGCCATCCAAGGTCGGCACTTCGATCTCGGCTCCAAGAACGGCCTGAACAAAAGCAACCGGCACCTCGAGATGAAGATCCGTTCCGTCGCGTTCGAAGAGCCCATGATCACGCAGGACCATGACGACGTAGAGATCTCCGGGCGGGCCACCGGCGATCCCGGCCTCGCCCTCCCCGCTCACGCGCAAACGAGCGCCGTCCTCGACGCCCGGCGGAACCTTCAAATGGATCGTCTTCTGTCCCTCGACGCGACCGGAGCCGCGACATTTCGAACAGGGATTGGTGATCACTTCACCGGAACCGCCGCAGGTATCACAGGGGCGATTGACCCGGAAGAAACCCTGTTGGAAGGCCAGCTGCCCGACACCGCCGCAGCGGCCACAGCGCGCTGGCTTCGAGCCTTCCGCAGCACCCGAACCCGAGCACGGCTCGCAGCGATTCATCTTGGGAATCTTGATGCTGGGCTCGCAGCCGTCGAGCACGTCCATGAGTTCGATCGTCAGGTTGTATCGGAGGTCCGCGCCTCGTTGCCCGCGACCCCGGCGACTGCCCGCGCGGCCCCCGCCACCGGCGAAGATATCGCCGAAAAGGTCGTTGAAGAGGTCGCCGAAATTGCCGAGATCGCCGAAATCGGCGCCCTGCTGTCCACCGCCCGCCCCACCGAGTCCGGCATGCCCGAAGCGGTCGTAGCGCGCTCGCTTCTCGGCATCCGAAAGCACCGCGTAGGCCTCGGAGACCGCCTTGAAACGTTCCTCAGCCTCCGCATCGTCGGGATTGCGATCGGGGTGACACTCGAGCGCGAGCTTTCGGTACGCCTTCTTCAGGTCGCCGGCGGATACGCCCCGATCGACGCCGAGAATCTCGTAGAAGTCCCGCTTACTCAATCTAATCCCCTCATTCGGTCGCTCCGTACGGTCGTGCCGGCGGCAACCGGCGAACGATCGTCACGCGAAACCCGGTGTCAAGGGTCTCCGCTGAGGGGAGCGGTTTTCAGGGGATCAATCTCTCCGGGAGACTCAGCTCTCGTCCTTCTCAATGCCTTCCGCAGCCTCTTCTGCGCCTAGTGTCGCGTAGAGTTTCTCGGTCAGGCCATAGCTGCGACGCGAAAGTTCTTCGATCGCGGATTCGAGCGCCGCTGGATCCTCGCCGCTCATCAGTGCACGCGTGATCTCGACCTGTTCCGCGACCGACTTCCTGTCCTCTTCATCGACGTCGGCGGCGAACTCTTCGAGGGTCTTGGTCGCGGAATACATCAGCCCATCTGCTTTGTTCTGGACTTCGATCAAGGATCGCAGCGCCTTGTCCGCGATCGCGTTGCCTTCGGCTTCCTCGACGAGCCGATCGACCTCTGCCTCGCTCAGGCCACTCGATGCGGTGACCTCGATGCTCTGGCTCTTTCCGGTTCCAAGATCCTTGGCGGAGACGCTCACGACGCCGTCCGTATCGATGCCAAAGGTCACTTCAATCTGCGGGACACCGCGCGGCGCCGGGGGGATGCCGACCAGTTCGAAGCGTCCGAGGGTCATATTGTCTTCTGCCATCTCGCGTTCACCCTGAAGGACGTGAATGCGCACGACGTCTTGATGATCTTCGGTCGTCGAGAAAACCTGACTCTTGGTGCAGGGAATCGTCGTATTCTTGTCGAGAATCTTGGTCGCGACACCGCCCTGGGTTTCGACACCTAACGAGAGCGGCGTCACATCGAGCAACAAGACTTCGTCGACCTCGCCGGTCAAGACACCGCCCTGAATCGCGGCACCCGCGGCCACGACCTCATCCGGGTTCACACCCTGCATGGGGTCCTGGCCGAAAATTTCCTTGACCTTGCGCTGGACCATAGGCATGCGGGTCATCCCGCCAACGAGCACGATTTCGTCGAGATCACCCGGGGACAATCCGGCATCCTCGAGTGCCAGGCGACACGGCGCTTCGAGGCGCGCGACCATATCACCCACCATGGTTTCGAGTTCTTCGCGCCCGAGCGTATGAACGAGATGCTTCGGACCGTCGTCGTCCGCGCAGATGAAGGGCAGATTGATGTCGGTCTCCGTCGCGCTCGACAGCTCTTGTTTGGCGCGCTCAGCGGCTTCTTTCAAGCGCTGCAAGGCCATCGGGTCGTTGCGGAGATCAAGGCCGGTTTCTTTCTCGAAGGTCGCTGCCAGGGACTCGACAATCAGATTATCGAAATCCTCGCCGCCCAGAAACGTATCGCCATTGGTGCTCAACACCTGGAATACGCCATCGCCGAGTTCGAGAATCGATACGTCGAAGGTGCCACCGCCAAGATCAAAGACCGCAATCTTCTGGTCCTCTTCCCGGTTGATGCCGTAGGAGAGGGCCGCCGCGGTCGGCTCGTTGATGATCCGCATCACTTCGAGGCCGGCGATCTTGCCCGCCTCCTTGGTCGCCTGGCGCTGTGCATCATTGAAGTAGGCGGGCACCGTGATCACGGCCTGTTCGATCGCCTCGCCGAGGAACTCTTCCGCCGTCACCTTCATCCGCGCCAACACCATCGCGGAAATTTCCTGGGGCGAGCACGGCACACCGTCGATCTCGACCCAGGCATCGCCATTTTCGGCGGCCACGATCTTGAACGGCGCAACCTTCGCGAAGGCCTGGACTTCTTCGGCTTCGAGCTTTCGCCCGATCAGTCGCTTGACGGCAAAGATCGTGCGGTCAGGATTGGTCGCGGCTTGTCGTTTTGCAATTTGCCCGACGAGCTTCTCGCCACTCTCGAGGTAACCGACCATCGAAGGCGTCGTGCGCGCACCTTCGGCATTCGCCACCACCTCGGGCTGGTCGCCGACCATGACCGACACACAGCTGTTGGTGGTACCAAGATCGATTCCGATGACCTTGTTCATGGCGCTCATAGACCCTCGTCCCCTCTTCCGCCGGAGTCACCGAACGAACCGGGGTTACCGTTTCGAGAGGCCTCCAGCCCTATTTCCTGCCCTCCGGCTTGCCACCTGAGCCGGCCTCTTCCTGCGTGGCCTCCCGAGAGACGATGACCCGCGCCGGACGTACCATCCGATCGTGAATCACGTAGCCCTTCTGGAGCACTTCGAGGATGGTGTTCGGCGGCACCTCTGCGTTCGGCACCTGCCCCATCGCCTCGTGATCCGCTGGATCGAAAATTCTTCCCCGGGCTTCAATCTCTTTCACGCCATGCTTGGCGAGTGCCCCGAGCACCTCGCGGTACACCAACTCGATGCCATCGAGAATTCCCTTGAGCTCCGGTCCAGCGTTCTGCGCCCCATGCTCGAGGGCGCGTTCTAAATTATCGACCGCCGAAAGAAGATCCTTGACGAGATTCTGATGCCCAAACTTCAGACTCTCCTGTTTTTCCTTTAGCCCGCGGCGCCGAAAATTGTCGAATTCGGCCTGCAAACGAAGATGTTGCTCAGCCTGATCGTCGAATTCCTTGACCTTGGCCTCATAGAGACCCTTCAAATCCTGGAGTTCCTGACTCAGGAGCTCGATCGTCATCTTGTCCGCGGAGCCCGAAGAATCCGAAGCGGCCGCAGTCGGTCCTGGAGCCTCTCGAGCCTCGAGCGCTGCCGTCGCCTCGCGCAAGGCGTTTTCCATCTCGGAACTCGTCTCGATCGTCGGGCCGTCCGGGGCATCCGGGGCTTCGATCTCCCCGTCGGGGTCGTAGCCGGGGCCGTCCAGGTTCTCGTTGTCGTCGGGCAGGTCATTCATCACAGAATCGTCCATTCTCCATCAATTCATTTATCGGCCGACAGAGTCATGCCTGGAGTTTGCGCGTCACCAATTCGCCGCAATAGCGGACCAGGGGAATCACCCGCCCGTAGTCCATCCGCTGCGGACCGATCACCCCGAGTACGCCGAGCTCACCTGAGTCGCTCGGGGAATCAGGGACCGACCACGGATCAAGAGACGCCGGTCGAGCATCCGAAGCGTTCAATGGCCGTCCATAGGGCACGGCCATCAACACGCAATCGCGCAAGGCGGGTTCACCCAGGGCCGTTCCCAGCGACATCGAGAGACCGACACGCGTCTCACCGCCGTCGGCCTGGGCGATCTGACCCAACAGGTCGAGGAGCCGTTGATTGGTCTCGAGCGCGGTGAACAATCCCCGAATGCGACCCGGATCCGCAAACTCGGGTTGGTCGAGCAAGGCCAGACGGGTCGCGATCACCAGATCCTGTTCGCTGCGTGCCTCGCAGGCACCGAGTCCCAGGGTCCAGGCTCGCTGCAAAAGATCATCGGCCTCGCCGCGCAACGCATCGCGCTCCGCTTCGAGGCATTGCCGCAAACCAATGAGCGTTCGCCCCACAACCCGTTCGGCCAGGAGCGAGCCGATCTGTTCGAGGTCGCGTCGCGAAATCGGCCGACCCTGCTCGATCACGCGCTCGATAATCCGGCCGTTCTCGGCGACCAACACGACGAGCACGCGCTCGGAGCTGATCGGGACCAGATGCAGCCCGCGCAGGCGTTGGTGCTCGACCCGGGGTGCGACGACGAACCCCAATTGGCGCGTGTATTCCGAAAGCAGGTGCGAGGCATGACGAGGCGTCTCTGCCGCATCGACCCCGTCGAGGGCGCGATCGAGCAGACGCTGATGATGGGGGCCGAGATCTCCGAGCTCGAGCAGATCGTCAATGAAAATCCGCAATCCCAGCTCGGTGGGAACGCGACCCGCCGAGGCGTGGGCCTTGTCGATCAATCCCATTTCATGCAAGGCGGAGAGCGTGTTGCGAATACTGGCCGAGGAAAGTGCGTTCGGCATCAGTTCCGCGAGCCTTCGCGACGAGACCGGACCGGCCTGGCCCACGTAGACCGCGATCAACGCGCGCAGGACCATGGCCTGACGCTCGCTGAGCTCAGTCAACGGCCTCGGCCCATGAATCTTCGGCTTGGCGCGCAGCGGAAGGCCCGACATGGATTCCTCTTGAATAGTCACTAGCGAGTGAGAAGATACGCCCATACCTATACCCCCGCCCTTCGGGCGCATCAAACACAAACCCGTCAGTCGACCGAATCCGTCGACACGAACTCCGCCGCAACGCTATCGGCCAACAATCGTCCCGCATCCGACAAACGCAAGTCTCCGGACGATTCCCCGCCCTCGACAAGCCAGCCGCAGCGCGTCATCGAGTCGATTTCCCTCGCATAGAAATCCCTCGGCATGCCACCGAATTCGGCGTCAAAGGCCGCCGCCGAGAGCCCCTCGCGCTGGCGCAGAGCCAGAAAAACCGCCTCACCCCGCGACCCGGCCACCGTCAGGGTCTCTGTTTCACCCACCGCCCCGGGATCGAGGGCGACCCGCGCCTCCCATTCCGGTAGCGAACGCGGATTCGCCCTGCGCGCGCCATGGGGCAATCCGACGCTCCGGGCCTCCGCCGAATGAGCACCCACGCCAATCCCGAGTACCGCCTGCCGCTGCCAATAACGCGCATTGTGTCGCGATCGAAGGGCGTCTCCCCGGGCGTAATTCGAAATCTCGTAGCGCCCGAATCCTGCGGCCTCGAGGCGCGATTCGATCTGCAGGGTCATGTCCGCGGCCAGATCCTCATCGCAACCGTCAAGCTTTCCGGCCGCCAGCGCCCGACCAAAGGGCGTCTCGGGCTCGAAGGTCAGCTCGTAGGTCGAAATATGCTCGGGCGACCAGACGAGCAGCTCCTCGAGATCGCGATCGAGGTCGGACGCGGACTGCCCCGGGCCGGCAAAGATCAGATCGATCGAAAGATTGTCAAAACCGGCGGCGCGGGCCGCCTCGAGGGTCGTGCGGGCGACGGTGGCGCGATGTGCGCGACCGAGCCGCTTCAGCAATCCATCGTCGAAGGATTGCACGCCGATCGAAAGGCGATTGATGCCCGCAGCCCGAAAATCCGGGAGCCGTTCGCGTTCGACTGTGCTCGGATTCAGCTCGAGGGTCGTTTCGATCGTCGTCGAGCCGCCGGCGTCCTGGGAAGGAAATGCGTCGTGGATCGCGGCGAGGATTTCGCGAATCGAGGCCGCTGAAAACAAGGACGGGGTTCCGCCGCCGAAATAGATGCTGGCCAGCCGCCGATCTGGGAAATCCGATCGGCGCGCATCGAGTTCACGGAGCAAAGCCGCCGTGTAACTGGCCTCGGTCTGCGATGCCAGCCGGGGCATCGCCACGACCGCAAAATCACAATAGGGACAGATCCGCTCACAAAAAGGCAGATGGAGGTAGACACCGACCGCCCCATCATCGAAGCCGCCCTCGCAGCCCTCGCCCCTTTGCGGGCTCCCCGTCTCTTCAACCATGGCGAGAAGCTAGCGGGAAGTCCCAGCGCGCGGGCGCGGGCGAGGCGCATTCGGCTCGGGTACTCTCGCCGCGCTTTGAACCAGAATCCGACGCATGATCGAGCCAAGAACCCGATCGCCAATCCCACATTGAATCCCGTATTGCACCGAGTTCTCCCGAATGGGCTGACCATGCTGCTTCGAGAGAGCCATCGCTCACCCGTGGTCG